>DATBHD010000138.1:0-5907 GCA_036557635.1 Gemmatimonadaceae bacterium | reverse complement strand
CGCGCATCAGCCCCTTCGTTAGGCACGACGGGATCTGCCGCGAACCACTGATATGGACCCGGGGCCACGGCCTCGGTGGCCGGTACCGCGTTCAATTCCCGTTTGAGTTCTTCGAACACAGCCCGGCAATTCTCCGAGGCTTCGGGGACATCGATCGCGGCGGCCGCCGAGACGTCGATCGAGTGAATGCGTGCCAGCGCCCGGCCGACATCATCCGCAAGCTCCGGCGTCACGGCGACGCTCCACGCCTGAGCCCCCGGAATGAGTTCGTGCGCGGTAAAGCTGTACGGAAAGCGCGCGCTCGGTGCTCCTCGCATTACGGCCCTGGGAATGCCGACGTACGCGCCGACCGTTGAACCGACGAAAGCGAGAATGCGCTCTTGGCGGTCCAGCTTGAGCGCCACTCCGGCGTGTCGTGGAAACCGAAAGACTAGACTTTGATCAACGAGGTACGCGTCGTACGACCAGCCTGACTCCAGGAATTCAACTGACTGGACGGCGAGTTGCGGGAACTGTTCGCGCACGACGCTCTGAACGAGGCCGTGACTCAGTTCGCAATCGTTCTCGGGTTCCTCGACGAAGCCAGATGCCTCCCGGATACTCATCTTGTCTTGTAGCAAATTGACTCCATCCGCGCATTTCCCGAAGCTAGAGATTGCTCAACTCAGCTACATGGCCAATCGACGAAGACGACGACATTCCACTGGCCACGCGCAACCCATCCACGGGCCGCCGGAGTTTGTCCGCGCCGCCGAGATCGTGAGGCCATCAACAAACAAATGGCAATCACGAGGAGGCCCCATGAGAGCAGCGTTTCGAAGTGCCGCGACGTTGGTCGCTGTGGTGGTGAATGCGCGCCCTGGCATTGCACAGACGACATCGCCTAACGATTCCAGTGGGCAGTCACCCGCGAATGCCCATGTGGAGCGCGTTGACTCTCGCGCACCTCGCTTCGCCTGCGATTGCCCTCGCCGCTGTCACGGTGGGGTGGTCCAAGCTAGTTCGAAGGGGTGGATGAAAAACGGAAGGCGAACGTCCAACGCCGGGTCTAGCTGAATCAGATCGATGCCGTAGCCGCTTTGCCAAACGATCCACTTGCCATCGGGGGACCAGCTCGCGTGGACGTCCACACCGGGAAGGTATGTGCCGAGCTGCCGGCGATCGCTTCCATCCGGGGTCATGACCCACAAGCCGCTGGCGCCGGCCGTCAGCAGGCGATTCTCGCTAGGCGACCACTCCACCGTATGTGCATTCAGCCCGCCGATCGTCTGAGTTTCGCCCGTGGCTAGATCGCGCACGACGAGGTCTCCGTCATTGACCAGATACGCGAGGCGTGTTCCATCCGGCGACGCGGTGGGTGAGCGCCAACCCTGCGTCGTCTGCGTCGGCGGCGGCACGATCTCCTGCGCCGAGCTCCCATCGGGACGCACGCGCCAAACGCCACCCACGCCGCCATCGCTATCGCCGAACGCCGACGTCGCACTGCCTAACACCTGGACGAAGTACACCCAGCTCCCATCCGGCGAGTAGCTTGGCCATGTCTGGTGACTGGCGACGGGCGGCGTCCAAACCGTGCGCAGGGTTGCGTCGCTCGCCGTGATCTCGACGATTCGCAACGGGCCGAGGTCGTACCCAGAGGAGAAGAGAAGTCGCGCGTGGTCTCGGGACCAGAGAACGCGCCCCGGCCAACCTGCGTCCCGCAGTTGCCTGTACGCCGATCCATCGGTGTTCATGACGAAGGCGAAGAACGGATAAGAGCCGATGAATCCAGCCAGTCGACCAGGAGGCACGACCGCGACAATTCCCGAGTCGCGTAACGCTCCGAGCGTCGCGTGCAGCGTCGCGCGCCCGTACGCGACGCCAGTCACACTGCCATCGGTTTCAATCCGCGCGGGGCCCGTCACGAGGAGCGTCGGACTGGCCTGGACTATGTGGCCGGTGTCATCGAGCGCGACGACAACGACCTTTACCGATGAACCCAATGTGACGGCGGTGTCGCGAGGACGAATCTCGATGCGAGTGATCGCCGGGTTCACCGCGACGATTGGTGTCGCATCGCCGCATCCTGTCAGGGAGGATGCAAGGCACGCTACTACCGACTGCACCAAGGCAACTCGATACACTGACATTATGAACCTCGAAATGGACGCCAGGCCACCCAATTAGTGTATGGAAAAATTGCCCTTTGCGCGAGACGGGCGGTTTTGCAACCACGCAATTAGGACAACGCTGGCAGCCAATGAGTATTCTCTTAATGCCTCGTTGGTCTTGCACCTTGCGCCGTCGAGCCGCACCTTGGAGTCCCCGCTGAGCTGGCTGGCCAACCCTCCCCCTCCATCGCGAGGTCCCGACTATGAGCCGGACTCGAACGGCAGTCTCGTTGATAGCAGTGCTGCTTGTCACCGGTTGCGGCGCCATCCTCCACGGCGCTCGGCAAAGCATCGATGTGCAGTCGTCACCTGCTGGAGCAAAAATCGAGACGGTGCCCGCGACGGGCACGTTTACGACGCCGACGATGCTCAATCTCGAGCGCAAGAACAGCTACGTCCTGACCTTCACGAGTCCTGGCTACGATCCGGCCACGTTCAATCTCCATAATGGCATTGGGACCGGAACGGTCATCGCCGACGTTCTCTTGACTGGGCTGATTGGCGTCCTGGTCGACGGAATGACAGGGTCATGGTACGGACTCGAGCCAGAGACGGCAAACGTCACGCTGACGCGGTCGACGACAGGCGGAACAGGCCCCCAGGAGATTCACATCCAATTGAGGGAAGCGGACGGCAAAGGCAAAGTCGAGCTACGGACGGATGCTCCGCGCGTCGACGTTTCTGTACGAGTTCAGCGCAAGTAGCCCCAGAAGGCATGACGCAGACCGAGCCCGGTGACGCCTTCGAGTCGCCGGGCTCTCTGATATGCGACTTTACAGCTCGGCGACAGTTCAACGCGTGCAGCCCGCTGATTGGCAGACGTTCCGACGAGAAGCAACCGAGAATCCGGCCCAAAAGAAAGGATGAGCGCTCGTGCCGTCGCGCAACGCCGATCGCTGCGCGTCAGCCAGGGCCTCGGGCTCCGACAGCCCCGAGTTCAGCGCGACGTAGAAGCGTTCCATGAGTCGCGCGGTCGCGCGGTCCTCGACGGGCCAGAGCGTGCCCATCACGTTCGACACACCCGCGATGAGGAAAGCCTGAACAAGCCCGATCCAGTCCTCACCTGAGGGCACGTCGCCTAACGCTCCAGCGAAGCTCGGATTCGCGTGATCATAGTCCCAAGAATCTCTGGGCTCTCCAAGCGGAAAACTCCCGAAATTGTCCGAAGAACCCGATTTCTGGCGTCCCCGCGCGCTTGCCACCAGATTGCCGACTGATGGAGCCGCTCGGTCTATCGTGGGTCATCGTGGGCGGCCGCCCGAGCCACGTTTCGCATTTCGCCGCGCTGCCGCCGCGCTCCCGGCCGGCGGCGACGTGCCCGGAGTGCGGCCGGCGTCTGACGCTCAAGCTCGGACGGGTGCGCCGTCATCATGCCGCGCACGCACCGAACGACCGCTGCATCGCGACGCGACCCGAGACGGCGCTGCACCTCGATTGCAAGTTCCATATCGCCGCAGCGCTGAGGGAGGCGATCCGCACGAGCGGCGCTCAGGCGCTCCGCGTCTCCAGCCGCTGCGCCGGCACCGGCGGCGAGCAGTGCGACGCGACGTACGAGCGCGTGTGGAGCCAGGGATGGGACGATGTCTTTGTCGAAGCGACCATGCGGACTGGTAGTCAGGCATGGCGCCCCGACATTCTCCTGCGGCGAGGCGGCGAGCCCGTCGGCGCGATCGAGGTGCTCGTCAGGCACGCCGTCGGAGACGACAAGGCTGTGGCGATCGGCGCGGCCGGCGTTCCTTGGATCGAGGTGCGCGCCGACGCGGTCTTGCTCGAGGATGGCGCCGCATGGACTTTCGATCGCCCGCTCCCCGTGACTCGGGAGGGCGGTGGTGCCGCTCCAAATGACATGATGGGGTGGTCGTGGCGGTGTTCGCGCCACGATGCAGAGCACCGCGCCCACCTCGCGCGGGAATCTCAGCGACGCGAGGCCGAGCGGGAGGCGAGCCGCCGTGCGTCGGCGCTGATCGCCGCCCGCGTCGTGGACGTCTACGACGAGGGCGGCGCGCGCGATCGTATCATCTATCGCATGGTGGAGCAGCGCGTGGACGCGCGTATCGAGTGCTTCGCCCTGATCGCGAGCGGGCGCGAGATCGCGCGCGCACCGGCCGACGACTCCCCGGAGTCGCGGCGCGCCGCGCGACATTCCCTGCGTGTGGCCTTCGCGGCCGACGTCGAGCGCCGCGCATCGCGCCCCGGCGCCTTCGCCGACAGCCCGATGCGCTGGGCCGCGGGCGACACGGCGCGCAATCTGGTCGACGAGGGACTGTACGACGTCGCCGGCGCCGATCCCACGCCGCTGGCGACGCGCTACCCGCGGCGCTGGTTCTACGCGCGCGAGCGCGGAGCGTGGTTCCTTCCTCGAGAAATGCGGAACGTGCGCTGGGACCGCCCCGAAAGCGACGCCTTCGTCACGCACCCGGCCTGGACCGCGAGCCGCTCCGCGGTGCGTGAGCGGCCCGTTCCGGTCGAGGCGTGGAGGACGTTCGTGTTCGCGAGCCGTCCGTCGGTCGTGGGCCTCGGTTCGGCGGTGCGGCTCGTGAGGCAGGAAGGTCCCATCTCGCTTGTGGCGGTCGGTCTCGATGGAGACGCCGGCGCGATACGTTGCGTGCTCGTCCTCCTCACGGCCGCCGCCGCGGACAGCGACGTTCGGCGGATCAGTCAATCGCTTCTCGACGCGGACGTTAGGCACCTCTGGCTGTCCCATCCCCTGGACTGGAGTGCGTCGCGCGGCGATCTCGCCTGGGCGCCGGCCGGCCGCGACAGTCGCGGCCGGGGCCTGATCGTCGTCGACGGACTCGGCGTCTTTCGCGCGGAGCCGTTCTTGCGCGCGTTCGCGCGGGGTGAGCGGCGGTTGGCGCCCGCGGCGATCAGAGCGCGGCTCGCGGAGCGCGTCGCGGCGCTACGAGCTCGCTGAGACGTACCCTAACCCTGTCGCCGACGCGCGTGCCTCTCCAGCGCCTCGACATCTCCAAGGTCTTTGTCCCTCTCTTTCCCTCAGCGCCGAGGCGAGCACACTATGCCCAGGCCCAGAACACAGCGCCGCCGGACCGCGCGCGAAGTCCGGCAGCTCACTCCCGACAGCCCCGTTGGCGACCCACGGTACGAGCTACTGGACGACTACCTTGGTGAGTTGCCGGTAGGCGAGATGATGGTGGCCGTCGAGGTCTTTTCGCCGAGCAGCGGCCGGCACGATCCACGAACCGTTGGGGTCGTTCGAACTTGACCGATCGCCAGCGGCGTGGGAGCATAGTGTGGTACTTCGGTGACTCCACCCTTACCAGCGCACATCCATGAGCAAATACACTCTGACCGTCAACGGGCGGCCCCAATCCGTCGACGTGGCGTCGGACACGCCGCTGTTATGGGTTCTTCGCGACGCGCTGGGTCTCGTCGGAACGAAATACGGATGCGGGATCGGTGCGTGCGGTGCGTGCACCATTCATCTCGACGGCACACCGGCTCGCTCGTGCCTAACGCCGATCTCGGCCGTCGGCCGAAAGTCGGTGACGACGATCGAAGGGCTGGATTCGGCGGGAAAGCATCCACTGCAGAAAGCCTGGGGCGAGCTCGATGTGCCCCAGTGCGGCTATTGCCAAGCCGGACAGCTCATGACGGCGGCAGCGCTGCTCAAGAGCAACCCGCATCCGAACGATGCGGACATCGACCGCGCCATGGCGGGCAATCTGTGCCGCTGCGCGGCGTATTTCCGAATCCGCGCGGGGATCAAGCGCGCGGCCGAAATCGCTTCGACCCGCGC
>DATBHD010000137.1:0-2163 GCA_036557635.1 Gemmatimonadaceae bacterium | reverse complement strand
TGACCGGCGCGCACGACGAATCCGCGACGTGAGAGCGTGTCGCTCTCGTTCGTCGAGAGCGGCGGAATGGATTCAGGATTCTTTGTCACGAGCGACTCCGATTATGCGTAGACGCCCCCCGAATCGATTCTAACCATGTGTCATGCCTATTGTCATCCCGAGCGCGATCATTGTCATCCCGAGCGAAGCGAGGGATCTGCTCTTCGACTGGCGGAAGAAGCAGATCCCTCGCTGCGCTCGGGATGACGCAGGCTATTCCGCTCGAAGCGCCTCCGCTGGATCGATCAGCGCCGCGCGCCTCGCCGGGAACCAGCTCGCCAACGACGCCGTGACGACGAGCGCGAACGTTGCACCAACTAGCGTAGCCGGATCGGTGGTCGTGACGCCGTAGAGAAATGCGCGCAGAAACGGCGCCGCGACGGCGTAGAGCACGAACCCCGCGCCGATGCCGCCAGCCGTCAGCACAAGCCCGCGCATTGCGACTCCGCGCGCGAGTCGTTGCGGGTCGGCGCCCAGCGCGACGCGAACGCCGAACTCGCGCGTGCGCAACGCAACCATGTACGCCATCACCCCGTACAGCCCGATCGTTCCAAGCACCAGCGTGATCGCTGCTGCGGCACTCATGAGCATCAGTGTGAGCGACAGACGCGCCGTCGATGCGCGGACGACGTCGGTCATCGCTTCGACGTTGAAGATCGGCACCGTGGGGTCGAGGTCGCGCACGATCCGCCTGACGTCGGCCACGCTCGCAGCCGACGGACCGGCCGTCTTTACAACGAGCGCCATCGTCCGTCGTGCGCCCAGCTCGACGCTCGGATTGACGGGAACAACCTGAGGAACATAGATCGTCGCGGCCGGCGCCGTCGCGAGATCGTGATCGCGCACGTCGCCCACGACGCCGATGACCGTGTACGTGGGTCCTGACGGCGACAGCGTCAACCGCTTCCCCACTGCGGCCCTGCCGGTCGGATCGTTCCAGATCGTCGTCGCGGCGCGCCGGCTGATGACGACGTCCCCGTCGCGCTGCACGCCGATCCGTTGGAACCCCTGGCCGGCGATTAACGGAACCCTCATCGTCGTGAAGTATCCGTCGTCGATGGCGTGCGTGGGCAATGAAAGCACTCGCCCGTCGCCCTCGATACGGAACGACATCTGATGCGTCTCACCAGTGCCGAGTGGAAGTCGTGTCGTGAGGCCAGCGGCGCGAACCGCTGGAAGCTTCCCCACAGCCTCGGTCAACTGCGCGTAAAACCGCACCGATGACGAATCGCCATAACGCGCGAACGGGAGTTGCGTCCAGATCGTCATCACGTTGGTGGCGTCGAAGCCCGGGCGCTCTTGATACAATCGTTGAAACGTGCGGAGCAACAGCGCCGATCCGGCGACGATCACGAGCGCTACGGCGATTTGGAGAACTGCAATAGCTCCGCGAAGCCGCTGTCGCGTCTTCCCCGCGGTTTCGCTTCGACCTCCGTCACGTAGGTTGATCGACAGACTCGCACGCCGAATGCGAAACGCCGGCACCGCGCCGCAGACGATCGCGCCCATTATCGAGACGGCGACGACAAACGCCACCGTCGTGAAACCGACGTGCAACTCCGAGAGACGTGGGACGTCCGCCGGCCCGAAGGCGACGAGCGCGCGAACCGCGACCCACGCCGCGAGCAGCGCAACCGCGCCGGCCGTCGCCGTCAGCAGGAACGACTCGCCGAGGAAGTGTGTCACGATGCGAAAGCGGCTTGCGCCGAGTGCTTCGCGAACCGCGAGCTCGAGCTGTCGTCCATCGGCGCGGATCAACAGGAGGTTGGCGACGTTCGCCCACGCGACGAGCAGCACGAGCCCCGAGGCGGCGGCCAGGATCCACAGCGTCTGTGCAATGCCGTTGGTCACCTCGTCGCGCAACGGAACGGCGATCGGCGTTGGTCGCGCCTGTTCGACCCACGCCGCCGTCGTCGTCCCCGATTCCAGCCGCGGGTACAGCTCGGCGACTCTCGGGAAGATCGCACCGAGCTCGCGCTGCGCATCGTCCGGTGTGGCGCCGGGAGCAAGGCGTGCGACGCTCCAGTAGGTGAAATCTCCAACGACGGGACTATTCGGATCGAGTCTCGTGGGGAGCCAGATGCGCGTGTCGGCGTCGGGAAAGACGAAGTGTTCCGGCATGAC
>DATBHD010000136.1:0-3041 GCA_036557635.1 Gemmatimonadaceae bacterium | reverse complement strand
CGCCGAGCTGTCGAGCGGCGCGAGGCGCCAGCGCCCGTAGGCGACATACGCCGTGAGCAGGCCGACGATCACCGGCAACGGTAGCGCCTTTGGCATCAGAATAGCCGTGCTCACGATTGCGCCGATCATGATCGGTATGAGGCACGCCGCCGCGAGCGGCGTCAGTTGCGGCCGCACGTGCAGCAGTCCCGGAAGGACGAGACCCAATGCCCCCAGAATCTCGCATACGCCGATAAACTTCATGAACGATCCAGGCAGATGCGATTGCGCAGCGAGGACCTCGCTGGACATTGCCATCTTCGAGCCGCCGGTGAAGAGAAAGACCACGGCGAGCAGTATCTGGGCGATCCACAGCCACAGGCTTGTTCGGTTCCTGCGAGGCGATGTCGAGGATGACATGAGAGAAGGGGTACGAATGCGCCCAACGGCCTGCAACTTCTGCTCCCACCGCGCTTTTCTCGGGCGCCTTAGCCTTCGAAAGATCCGACGGGCCTATGATCCGGTGACGCCTGCCAAAATCGTTAGGCGTTGTCTCCTCACCGGCGAGTTGCGTCGTCGTTGCGCCGGTGCTGACGCTCACTAGCGCCGACGCCAGGAGCCGACCAGGGAACAGTGCGCCCACCGGACCGACGCCGGCGACGTACAAGGCGAAACTTCGCCCGTGTGGCACCCGAAGTGGCTCCGTTCGCCCTTCATCAGACTCGTCGAGATACCGATGCTCGCCAGCTTCGCCGCCGACCTCCGCTTCGCCCTCCGGGTACTTCGGAAAAATCCGCTCGTCACTGTCGTCGCCGTGCTCTGTATCGCGCTCGGCTCGGGCGCGGTCACCGCGATCTACAGCGTCATGAACGCGCTCGTACTGCAACCGCTCTCTGGAGCGGCGGATGCCACGCAACTCCTGCGGATCGAGCGCAAGGCACCTCACGAGAACGACGGCACGTCGGCGTCGTATCCGCTCTACGAATATCTGGCCGCGCGCTCGCGGTCGCTCTCCGGGCTTGCCGCGTGGAGCAAGGGAAGCTTCACCATTGGCCGGAGCAGCAGCGCCGGGACGACCGTATATGGCAACTTCGTCACGCCGAATTTCTTCACGGTACTCGGCGTCCGCCCGCTGCTGGGCCGCTTGCCCGCGACGGAGGAACCCTCACCGGTGATCGTCGTCTCGGAAGGATTCTGGCGCACGGCGCTCGGCGGCGATAGCGCGGAGATCGGGCATGACGTGCTCGTGAACGGCCGACATTTCACCCTGGTCGGGGTCGCGCCCGCGGCGTTTCGCGGCGTCGACGATCCGATCAAGACGGATGCATGGACCCCGCTGTCCACTCGTCGGCTCTTGGATCCTGCGGCGGCACCGCTCCCGACTCCATCCGAACTGTGGCTCCGCCTCGCCGGGCGTCTCGCACCGCATGCGACAGCGGCAACCTCGCACCGCGAGCTCTCCGCGCTCACCGCCGCGTTCCACGCCGAAGGCGCCGAACCAGACTGGCTCGCGAAGTACACCGACCTGCGGACATCGGCGCTCACGGGGTTGCCGCCGGACGCCAGCAAGCCACTCGCTGGTTTTCTCGGCGTACTCCTGGGCGCCGCGGCCCTGGTGCTCGTCATCGCCAGCATCAACGTCGGCGCGATTCTCTCCGCTCGAGCGATCGCCCGCCGGCGTGAGATGGCCGTGCGCACCGCCCTGGGCGCCGCGACCAGCCGGCTCGTTAGGCAACTGCTCACGGAGATCCTCCTGCTCTTCGCGCTCGGCGCCCTGGCCGGCATCGGCATCGCCTCCGTAGCCACGAAGGCGCTGGAGCGCATGCCCATTCCATCAGAGATCGCATTCGCGCCCGTCCTCTCGCCGGACGCGCGTGTGTTTGCCTTCGCGCTCGCGATCTCACTCGCGACTGGCCTTCTCGTCGGCACGGCGTCGGCGCGGCGCGCCACTCATGTAGATATCGCGAAGCAGCTGCGCGACGGGGCCGCCGCCGCGACCGCGCGCCGTTCGTGGCTGGGCGACGCCCTCGTCGTCGGTCAGCTGGCCGCGTCTCTCGTGCTCCTCGTCGGCGTCGGCCTTTTCCTGCGCGCGCTCGAACAGGCGAGTCGGATCGATCCGGGATTCGAGGCGACTCACGTGGCTGCTGTCGCGCTCGATCCTGCCGCTTGGGGATACGACGAAGCGAGGGCGCGCGTCTTTTTCCGCGATCTGCGAGACCGCGTCGAGCACTTGCCGGGTGTCGCGACCACCGGCTACGTCACCGTCCTGCCGCTCACACTCCGCGGTAACGTCGACGAGATGCAGGTGGATCCAGGTGCCGATGCCAAGGTGCCGCTGCACTTCTTGCAGGTTGACGCGGGCTACTTCTCCACTCTACGGATGCCCCTCGTCCTGGGCCGCGGCATCGCGCGCACGGACGACCAGCACGCGCCGAGCGTGGCCGTCGTGAACGAGACATTTGTGCACCGCTTCATGACCAGCGGCAGCGTGCTGGGTCGCGCGATTCGGTATCGCGATGCACGGGTGAGCATCATCGGAGTGGTGAGAGACGCGAAGCTGGAATCACTCGACGAACGCGTGCCGCCCCGGGTGTTCTTCCCGATAGATCAGCAGTGGGAGAGCAAGCGGGCCCTCCTCGTGCGGAGCACCGGCGATTCTCGCGCACTCGCGGCCTCCATCCAACGCGCCGTGCGCAACCTCGACGGGACCGCGCCGCGGCCCACGGTGGTCCCACTCGAAACGGCGATGAGCATCGGCGTGATGCCCCAGCGCATCGCGGCATCCGTGACCGGAGCGTTAGGTCTGGTGGGCATGATCCTGGCCACCGTCGGACTCTATGGCATCGTCGCCTACTCGACGACGCGACGAGCGCACGAGATTGGAATTCGATTGGCGCTGGGCGCGACCGCGTCCGACGTGCTGCGAATGGTCCTGCGCGGTGGGATGAGCCTAACGATGGTCGGCGTGGCGGTCGGAGTCGTAGTCGCCGCGGGTGCATCACGTGTCGTGGCGAGCCTTCTCTACGGCGTGAGCTCGATCGACCCAGTCGCTTACGGTGCGA
>DATBHD010000135.1:0-2236 GCA_036557635.1 Gemmatimonadaceae bacterium | reverse complement strand
CACTTCGGCCGGCTCGATTCTCTTCCGCGGGAGGGTCGCGAAAGGATTCGGTCGCGGTTTGCGTTGGATCGGAGGCTTCGTCGTGCTCGGCGTCGTGACCGGTCTGCCGCTCGTGCTCGTCGTGTCGGCCGTTGCGGTCATCGCGTATTACACGAGCAGCGAGGCGAAGCTCTTGCTCGAGGAGCTTCATCACGCGGTGGGCGTGGCGTCACTCGACAGTTGGCTGCACGCGGCGACCAAGATGCAGATCCCTTGGATCGTCGTCTTCGCGCTGGCGGTCCTCGTCACCGTTCGTCTCCGCTCGTGGCTGAGCATCGATCGGATTCTTCGCTACTACGGCATCTCCGACGCGTTGCTCGATCCCTATCCGCTGCGCAGCTGGTTCGTGAAATTGTTCGACCCCACGTACCACGGCGCGAACAACATGGACGCCATCGTCGAGGCCGCGCTCACGACGCAGCACCTCGATGCCGAGCCACCGGAACACCTTGCCGCGCAGCGACGAACGTTGCGCGATTACGCGGCGCACAAATCGCCGATCCACGTCGCGCCGATGGCGGCGAACGTCCAGACGGGACAGCTCAGGGTGCTGAGCGACGAGACGCCCGTCGTAGATGCGCTGCTGGCCGCGACCGCAATGCCGCCATTCTTCGAAGCGAGACACTGTGGCGATTCCTGGTACATCGACGGGACCGTCGTCGCGAACGAGCCGTCCCGCGCACTGCTGTCGTACCTCACGCCGCTGGTGCATGAGGACGCGACTGCCGTTCACATCTACCCGGCAAGCTCGTTACCACTCGGCGCAAGCGAGCTTGGCGTCGAGACCGATGAGTATTCTGGGTTAGTAGATAGCTCACGGCGCGCGATGACGTTGCGCGCGTTCCGCGACGCGACGCTCGATCGCCGCACGATGGGCCTGGTGACACGCTCGCTGCCAGGCAATCGCGCCACGTGGTGGCCAGGACGGGAGAAGGGCGAGCCTCGCGGCGACAAACCGCGCTATCTTCGCGCGAGCCTCTTTCCCATCGATCTCGATGCGGGCGAGTCGCTCAACGAGCGGCTGCTGGCCGCGCGAAGCCTCAACGAGCGTCGCGCGCTGATCGTCGAATCCGTTGCGCAGGGATGCCGCTTGTCGCTCGAGGTCCTGCTCGAAGACAAGCTCGCTGCCGATTCGAGCGAAGTCATTCCCTGCCGGCGAGTGATCGAAGATCGCGTCGGCGCCGACGGCACGTTGCCCGGCTCGAGCAAGGCAGGTGGACCTGGTCTTCCGGAAGTCTGCCGCGCGTGCTCCGTGCGAGGGTCGGCGACGTCGTCAACGATCAGCACCCAGTCACTTCGCGTGCCGAAAGAAAATCGGAATCTGCCGCTCTGGCCGATGGAGACGAACGAAGGCGCGACGATTTATCCAATTCGCACTTCCGGTTCGACGACGGCGCCGAGCGAGAATGGTGAAGAGCCGCCGCAAGCGCGCCCTCGGAAAAAGACGACGCGGTTCGAGACGGCGATGCCCTGGCCGCTGCCGCGCAATGCGACGCCTGGCGTCGAGCGGCCCACCGTCAATCTGCTGTTCAGCGGCGGCGTGTTCCGCGGCGTGTACTTGGCGGGCGTCATGGCGGGCTTGACCGAAGTCGGCGCGCAGCCGGATCTCATCGCTGGTTCGTCGATCGGATCGATCACCGCCGCGATGGCGGCGCGATTGTTCGCGACGTCGCCCAAAGAAACCGGCGAGCGCCGGCGTCGTCTCCTGCGGATGTGCGCGACCTATCTCGCGGTCGACCGTCTCGTCCTCACCGACCGCTTTTCGGACTTCATCCGAAATTTCACATTGCGCGCGGGAGCGACAACCTTCTCGCTGCGCGACATCGACACCGCGTTCCGCGTCTACGATCGCTCGAAGACGGAGCGGTTTGGCCGCGAACTCCGCAAAGTGCTCGCGGGGCTCGAGCGGCTGCTCTATCTCAGCCCGTTCGAGTCGTGCGACCTCGCGCACGCCTTCCGGATGCGTCGATACGACGACGTGAAGTCACTGCTGGGCGTGTACGCGCAGGAGTGGCTCGAGCGAGGCGCCGTCGGCAGCGAGGTTCTCGGATCGGAACCGCTCGCGCTGTTGATCGCCGAGCACGTCTTGGACGGCAAGTCGTCGATGGGCGGCGATCCGGCAGCGGAGTTCATCACGAAACTCCAATCGAGCGGAATTCAGTTCATCGCGACGGCCACGAACCTGACGCGCGGCCGC
>DATBHD010000134.1:0-4413 GCA_036557635.1 Gemmatimonadaceae bacterium | reverse complement strand
CTGCGCGTCGCCCAATCCGAGGAGTTCGTCGACGACGCGCTCGAGCTCGACGTGCCGTCGAGTCGGCAGCCGGAGATAGTCGAACCCCGCGACCGCACCGATTGCGACAAGCGCCGCGATCGCCGTGATGCGCCCTGCTATTCCGGGCACAAACCAGAGGAGCGCGGCAGCGAGGACCGCCGCAGCGAGACGCCGCGTTGGGTAGACTCCCCAATGCGGTCTTCGCAGCCGAATCCGCCGAAGCGCGGAAAACATCAAGGTTATGTGGGCGCGACGACGCGGGCGAGCACGCTCCCGAGCACATCGTCGGCCGTTCGCCCTTCGACCTCTAATTCAGGGGCAAGCGTCACCCGATGTCGAAGCACGGACAACGCGCGCGACTTCACGTCGTCGGGAACGACATAGTCGCGGCCCTCGAGCACCGCGCTCGCGCGCGCGGCACGCTGAAGGGCGACGCTCGCGCGCGGCGATGCACCCAGCACGAGCGCCGGATCCTCGCGCGTCGCGCGCGTGATCGACGCAACGTACTCCCGAAGCTCCGGCGCAACGCGGACCTGATCGACCAATTCGCGGCACGCGCGGGCCTCAGCGGCCGAGATGACCGGATCGACGATGGTCGTGTCGCCGCCGCGCTCGGGGTCGAAGCCTCCTTCGTGCAGTGCGAGCATTTGCAGCTCGGCCGCCGCCGCCGGATAGCCAACGACGATCTTCAACAGAAAGCGATCGAGCTGCGCTTCCGGGAGCGGGAACGTTCCCTCGTGCTCGACAGGATTCTGTGTTGCGAGAACCGTGAAGAGCGCATCGAGTGGATGTGTCTTGCCGTCCGCCGTGACCTGGCGCTCGGACATCGCCTCGAGGAGCGCGGACTGGGTCTTTGCTGGCGCGCGGTTGATCTCGTCTGCGAGCAGGAGATCGGTGAACACCGGTCCCGGCTGGAATTCGAAGCCGCGCGC
This sequence comes from Gemmatimonadaceae bacterium, assembly GCA_036557635.1. Taxonomy (GTDB): domain Bacteria; phylum Gemmatimonadota; class Gemmatimonadetes; order Gemmatimonadales; family Gemmatimonadaceae; genus AG2. The sequence goes on along the minus strand of DATBHD010000134.1, from coordinate 3,460 downwards.
TGGATCACGATACAGCGCGACGCCCGTGACGTCGACGGGCATCAGATCAGGAGTGAACTGAATTCGCGTGAAACGAACGCTCATCGCGCTAGCGACGGTACGAACGAGGAGGGTTTTCGCCGTGCCCGGGACACCTTCGATCAGCGCGTGGCCGCGGGCAAGGAATGCGATCAACACGTCCTCGATCGCGTCGTCTTGTCCCACGATACGGGTCGCGACGGCGTCGCGCACACGGCGCGTGATCTCCGCGCCTTCCTGCGTGGAAATGCTCATGACTTGGTTGAGGTTGACGTCAGCAGCGCGTGCTCGATCGTTGCGATGGCGTCGCCGACGGCCACGAGCTCGCGAGGTGGCAACGAAACGTCGAGTCCTCGCCGCGCGATGGCTACCTTGGGTGCGAGCGAGGGATGACGACTCGCGACAGCATTGAGAAAATCAGAGGACCCTGCTTTGCGCGCCGCCGGTACCATGCGCCCTGCGCGCCGTCGCAGCCCGTCGACCAGGCGCGCGGTGGCCGTCCGAGTTGCGCCAACCTCGGAGTATGCGTGCGCGAGCGCGTCCGCATGCTCGAGCGGAGACCGGCGCGCAATGCGCGCCGATTCCTTCGGCACGATGGGCCTTGGCGCCGCCGCGAATAAAAGCAGTACCGCCGCGACGAGTGCCTGCGCGAGGAAGCGACCTGCGTGGGTCTGTGAGAGGAACAGCGATACGGCCTTCATACTTCCACCATGAATGCCGTAGCCATGATGAAACTCGTCGAACACGATGAGCGGTGAGGACGTACCGGCCGGACGCACGTACTCGAGCGCTCGCGCCGCGACAATGTCGGCACCCCAGATACAGGAGCGAAGCGCATCGTTGGTCATGAGATCGGCGGAGCTGATCGCGACGATCCGCCCGGCGCCAAGAGGCACTCCAACCGCCACGGGAGCCGAACGTGGCGCGCGCGGTGAATAGCCCGTCGCAAGTTGAGTGACTGGACCAGGCGCGGGCCGTCGCCAGGAGAGCTGCTGGCCGGCTGGTGCCAACGCTGCAGGCAGTCGCTGATCGACAGACGACTGCCGTCTCAGACAGTCGTCGTCACTGCGTACGAGACGCCGTTCCGACCCCCGGGCGACGATGCCGAGCGAGTCCGCGATTTCGGGCGCGTCGTCCACAGTGAAGATCAGACCACCACCGCGTCGCACGTTCTCGAGCAGCCCGTGTGCTTCGCGGGCGCCCAAGGCTTCCCCCGGGCCGACGACCACCTGCACCGCCGGCGTTCCGCCCGAAGCGAACGCCGCTCGTCGTCGCGAGGCGCTCCAACCCATGCGTTGCGCCAACTCGAACATGATCCGCGTCCCAGACGGCGACGTGGAGTAGCTGCTGAAGTCGATGCCCGGCGTTGCTTCTTCGGGTGTGAACAGCGCGCCGGCAACCGCGAGACCGAGCAGTGCCAACAGCGCCGTCTTTGCACTGATCTGGCGAGAGCCAATGCGCAGACTGAAGCTCACGCGGCGCGCTGCCGCGCAGTGGTATTCGCAATCTGTTCAGCCGCCTGCAGCAGCGCGTCGAACTCCGTGCGGGTCACCTTCACTCGGCCATAGACTACCCGATCCAACTCCCGCGCGAAGGAACGGAAGTCGGACGCAATCGGGGCGCCCGCGCGGCGCAGTTCGCGTGCGTAATCACCAGCGGTCTTCGACGCATGAAAGCGAATCGTTCCCGCTCGGGAGAGCGTTTCCAGAACGGCGGAATACAGCGCATGGCTGGCGTCGGCAAATTCCCCCTGCTCCGCGAGCTCGCGCGCCGCCGTCCACGCATCTCGGCGACTGCCAACCGCACCAGCCGCGGAGCGCAGGTGGCGGCGTGTCGCCAGGCGCCGGTCCGCGACGATGCGCGAGATCACGATCACCGTGATCACCCCTATCGCCGCCGCGACGATGATCCGCCCATCGATCGATCCTCTCGCCAATCGGAATAGCTCGTTGAGCTCAGCGGCCAAGAACTCCAGAAAGCGAGAGAACAGTGACCGGCGCTGCCCCGTGGCGAAGGCAGGCTGCGCGACGATGGCAGCGATGGTGTCATGAACCTGCGCCGGCGTCCACTGTTGCATCACGTCGCGACCGCGTCCTTCTCCAGCGCCCCGGACGCGAGATACTCGATGTCGAAGCCTTCTTTGCGAATGCGAATATCGTAATACAACAACATCTCGGTGATGCCGAAGATCGGATACACGAGCGTCGTGACGATGGTCGAGATCGCCCGCTGCACGAGCAAGCTCGGGATGAGGCGCGAGAAGAACCCGGCGCCCAACACGAGCGCAAGGTACAGGAGAGATACGATGAGGATGGTCGACAGAACGTGCTTCTTGTATCCCTTGGACAGCGCCCCCGAGCGCCGCAGCGCCGCGCCCGTGCCCGCTCCCTCGAGGAGCACCGCCTGTTTCACGGCGAAAAAGTGGGCGAGCATGTAGAACCCCGGTACCACGAACAACACGATACCGAAAATGGTGGCAACCATCGCAATGATCAGGGTTAGCGTCAAAGGAACGAATCTCGACGCCACCGCGCGCAACGCGCGCCCCAGGTCGGCCGTCCGGTCGAAATACAGGTCGTTCGCGAGAATCGTCACAACGCCGGTCATCGCGTAGACCACGACGCCGCCAAGTACACCGATCACGATGTTGGGTAGGGGCGGCGACGTACGCGGATTGTTGAGTCCGAGCGCTTCGGCCAGAACCATCCACGGGATGTAGACGATGCCAAATCCGATGATGAATTGGAGTGGCTCGCGGCGGTAGAGCTGGAAAGCGGCATCGACGAGCTCAGTCGCCGACCGAGGGCGCAAACCGACATCAGACATGTGAGCTGCCTCGTCCGAGTGATGAGGAACGCATTCACCTAACTTGCCTTCGGACGGGCACGCCAGCAACGGAAGCTGGGGGCGCAGCCTTGTGGCCACGCCCCAGCTAGATGTTGCAAAGTGCGATCGTACGTATTACGCAGCCATACCGTCGCGAAGAACGTCTGCCGTGTCGCTTTCGCGCAAACGCTTGAGCGCACGATCGCGCAACTGCCGCACACGCTCCCGCGTGACACCCAGCTCGAGTGCGATCTCTTGCAGCGTCATCGGACGGCTGCCCTCGAGCCCGAAATAGAGCGTCAGCACTCGCCGGTCACGCGGGCTCAAGACTTCGAGCGCGCGCGCGATCGCCTCGCGCCGTGAGTCGCTCTCCACTCCACCCGGCAAGACATCTTCGTCTTCACCGCGATCGAGCACGAGCGTCTCAGCCAGCGTGCGTCCCTGGTCGCCGGCCACCGTCGGCTCGTCGAGCGAGCGGACCGGCTGCAGCAACGCAACCAACCCGCGCGTGACGTCGAGCGACAGGTCTGCGACCGTCGCGATCTCTTCCTCGTACGGCTCGCGCGACAACTTCTGACGCAGCACTTCCTGCGCGCGCGAGACGCGCGTGAGATCG
>DATBHD010000133.1:0-1631 GCA_036557635.1 Gemmatimonadaceae bacterium | reverse complement strand
CTCGATGCAATCGGGCCATCCACCACGAAGACCCGGTTCTCGATCACCTTCGCCGTTGGCGCCAGCGCGCGCAGCGTGTCGAGCAGCTCGTGATGCGTCGTGCAGCGCCTGCACCCGAGCAGCCCCGCGCGCGCCGCGAGCAGCGTCCCCGAGCAGATCGTCACCAGGCGATGGTTTGGTGAACTCTCACGGAGTGAAGCGGCGAGAGTCCTGTTCAGCCAGCGTGCGATGATCGCTGTCGCCGGCGTGACATCGCCGAGGTGCTCGGTCGGCTGACCGACGACCACGACCCAGGTGTTCGCGCCGAGCTCCCGCGGCAACGGCTCCAGGCCGGCAACCATGAGCCCGACCGACGTGACCTGCGCCTCGTTAGGTGCTGTGAAGCGCAGGCGAAAGCGCGGCGGCAATCCACGGCGCTCGCGGTGCTGATTCGCGAGGCGGAACGCCTCCGCGGGTCCAGCGATGTCGAGCAGCAACGAATGCGGCGCGATCACGAACAGGACGTCGACCAGTTGGGCGCGTGTGATCATGTGTCCGAAAATGATTGATTCCTGTCGGTCCTCGATGCGACGGCATACCGAGGGGCGGCTAGCTTCGCGCAGAGCATCGGTGTTTCCTCTTCGAGACGAAATCTCTTCGGGCGCGAGGCCATCCACATCCGCACGTTCGCATTCTGGCGTCGCCTGTCAATTGGTATGGCGCTGCTCTCGCCCATCGAGCTTCGGGCGCAGACGCCGCAGGGTCACGCAGCCTCGAGGCTCGAAAGCACCGTCGACACGACCATCAAGCCGGGCGACGACTTCTTCGCGTACGCGAACGGCGCGTGGCTGAAGGCCGCCGTCATCCCGACTGGAAAGGACCGCTGGTCGGTCCGCGACGAGATCAATGAACGCACGCACCGGCAGGTCGCTCAGATTCTCGACGCCGCACGCACGGCGCGCCCTGGCTCGCTCGGGCGGAAGGTCGCCGACTTCCGCGCCGCGTATCTGAACCAATCGGCAATGGATGAGAAGGGGCTCGCCGCGGTCGCTCCGATGTTCGCCCGCATCGACAGTGTCCGCGACATCCTTGCGCTCACTCGTCTCCTCGGCAGCACCATGCGCGCTGATGTGGATCCGCTCAACCTCGGCGTCTACTCGTCGTCGTCGGTGTTGGGACTCTCCGTGGAGCACAGCATCCACGGCGAGAAGAGCTACGACGCGTTCCTGGTGCAGGGCGGACTCACATTCGGCGATCGCGACGAGTACCTGAGCAAGGACTCGCGCGTCGCCCTCCAGCGCGGCCGCTACGTGCAGTACATCGCGCGCATGATGAAGCTCGCGGGATTCGATCGCGCACATGAGCGCGCGGAACCGGTGCTCGCGCTCGAGACGGCCATCGCCGAGTCGCACGCGACGAGTCCGACGTCTGCCGTGGACCGCAACGCGGACAATCGATGGTCGCGAGCGGACTTCGCGCGCGAGGCTCCGGGAATGGACTGGGACGCGTTCTTCGACGCCGCGGGGCTCGGATCGCAGCCGGTGATCGTCGCATGGCAGCCCTCGGCCGTGAAGGGCGTCGCGGCGCTCGTTGCCTCGCAATCACTCGAGACATGGAAGGACTATCTCCGTTTTCGCGTGCTCGACGAGTAC
>DATBHD010000132.1:0-3073 GCA_036557635.1 Gemmatimonadaceae bacterium | reverse complement strand
TCTTGATCGTCACATCTTGACAATCAAGATGTAGCAGGGCTATGCTCCGGTCATCACCGATTCCCGGAGCCGGCTCGTGGCCGACCAGAACACCGATGTCATCCAGGGCACGCTGGACATGCTCATCCTCAAGACATTGAGCCTCCAGCCGATGCACGGATTCGGCATCGCGCGCCGCGTGGAACAGATCTCACGCGGCGTCTTCAAGGTCAATCCAGGTTCGCTTTTGGTTGCGTTGCAGCGACTCGAGCGCGCGGGGTGGCTCGACTCGGAGTGGCGGCAGACCGAGAACGCTCGGCGCGCCAAGTTCTACGCGCTCACGCGCGCGGGCGAACGGCAGCTCGAGGTCGAAACGGCGGATTGGACGCGTCGCGTCGCCGCGGTCACTCGGCTCCTCAAGGCCGAGGCGTAGACCGACGATGTCTCTCTGGCGCCACCTTACCCGCGGACTGCGCGTCCTCATCCGCCGAGACGCGTCGGACCAGGAGCTCGCCGACGAAGTTCGGCACTACGTCGACCTAACGACCGACGCCCACATCGCCCGAGGTCTCAGCCCGGACGCCGCGCGGCGCGCCGCGCATCTCGAGGTCGGAAACATCACCGTCATGCGAGAGCGCCTGCGCGCCTACGGCTGGGAGAACCTTGTCGGCGAGCTGATCGCCGATCTCCGCTTCGCGATACGACGGCTCCGCGCCAATCCAGGCTTCGCGATCGTCAGCGTGGTGACGCTCGCGTTAGGTATCGGCGCCACGACGGCGATCTTCAGCACCGTCAACCCGATCCTCCTCTCGTCGCTGCCCTATCCGCACGCCGACCGCCTCGTCCTGGTGAACGACCGCGGCGCGGATGGATCGCCGAGAGATGTGACTTTCGGGACGTACACCGAGCTGCGCGCTCGTCTGCGCTCGTTCCAGAGCCTGGCGGTGATGGATAGGTGGCAGCCCTCGCTCACCGGCACGACTGAACCAGAGCGACTCGAGGGTCAGCGCGTGAGCGCGAGCTACTTCCGGACGCTCGGCGTCTCGCCTTCTGCCGGCCGCGACTTCGATGATGCCGATGACCGTGTTGGCGGGCCCCAGGTCGCGATTCTGAGCGACCGCCTGGTGCAGCGCCGCTTCGCAGGCGACCGGTCGATCGTTGGGCGCCGCGTGCTGCTGGACGACGATGAGTATCTCATCATTGGTGTCATGCCGCGTCACTTCGCGAACGTCATCGCCCCGGCGGTGGACATCTGGGCGCCGCTGCAGGAGCGCGCACAGGCGCCATTCAACTCACGCGAATGGGGCCATCACTATCGGATCGTCGGCCGACTCGAGACCACGATGACGCCGGATCGCGCGCGTCGCGAGATCGACGTCGTCGGACGCGCACCGCTCGCCGAGTTTCCGCGACCGATGTGGGCGGACATGCGCGCCGGGCTTCTCGTGAGGCCGTTGCGCGACGCGATCGCGGCCGACGCGAAGCCGGTGCTCTTCGCGATCCTCGGCGCGGTGCTCGTGCTGCTGGCAATCGCGTGCGTCAACGTGACCAACCTGCTCGTCGCCCGCGGCGCGCAACGACGGGGTGAGTTCGCGATGCGCGTCGCGCTCGGCGCCGGGCGTGGGCGGTTGCTCCGTCAGCTGCTCACCGAGAGTGTGCTGCTCGCGGGAATCGGCGGTGTGCTCGGCCTCGGCGTCGCGCGGCTCGGCGTCGGCGCGGTCGTCGCACTCAGCCCCGCCGGCTTGCCGCGCGTCGACGCGATCGAGATCGACGCAGCGGCGTTCGCCTTCGCGCTGGCGGTGACGACGGTGATCGGTCTCGTCGTGGGACTCATTTCCGCGTTCGGCGCCGCGCGCGCCGGGCTGTACGATGACGTCCAGCACGCGTCACGCCGAACCGCCGGTGGGCGCGGCGTCGTGCGCCGCGCGCTGGTCGTCACCGAGGTGGCGCTCGCGCTGATTCTGCTCGTCGGCGCCGGCCTGTTGATGAGAAGTCTCGAACGCTTGTTCGCCGTCGCTCCGGGATTCAGTCCGTCACGTCTCCTCACGATGCAGGTGATCGACCCGGGTCGCACTTACGCATCCGACACGCTGCGACGTCAGTACTACGAGCGCGCGCTTGACGCCGCGCGCCACGTGCCCGGTGTCACGGCGGCGGCGCTCACGAGCCAGCTGCCGCTGAGCGACGATCTCGACGGCTACGGCTATGAGTTCCAGTCGACGCCGAGCGTGAAACCCGGCGAGGATGGCAGTGCGCTTCGCTACGTGGTGACGCCCGGATACTTCGCCACGATGGGAATCCCACTGCGGCGCGGGCGCCTGTTCGATGACAACGACGTGCGCGGCGGCGACGAGGCAATTGTGATCAGCGAATCTCTCGCGCGCCGCAAGTTCGGCAACGAGAATCCGATCGGTCAGCGCGTGCGGTTCGGACCCGAGACGGGGAGCAATCGCCCGTGGGACGTCGTCGTCGGCGTGGTGGGGGATGTGAAGCAGGAATCGCTGGCGTTAGGACAGACGGATGCGTTCTACGTACCGATGGGCCGCTGGTGGTGGGTGGACAACGTGCAGTCGCTCGTCGTACGCACGAGCGGCGATGCCGCGGCGCTCGCGCCCAGCGTCAAACGGGCGGTGTGGTCGGTGGATGCGAATCAGCCGATCGAACGGATCATCACGATGGACGCGCTGATCGCGCGCACGGCGTCCGAGCGGCGGTTCGCGCTCGTGGTGATCGAGACCTTCGCGTTCGCGGCGCTGCTCCTGGCCGCGATCGGAATCTACGGCGTGCTCTCCGGCAGCGTGACGGAACGGACACGCGAGATCGGCGTGCGGGCCGCGTTAGGCGCGACGCGCGGCAACATTCTCGGCCTCGTGGTGCTGCAGGGGATGTCGCTGACCATCATCGGCGTCGTGCTCGGGTTGGGCGGTGCGATGGCTGCGACCAGAGCGATCATGACGCTCCTGTTCGGCGTGTCGCGTCTGGATCCCGCGACCTACCTCGGCGTGATCGTGCTTCTCGGCGGCGTCTCGATGCTCGCGTGCTGGCTGCCGGCGTGGCGCGCCGCCCGCGTCGATCCGGCGATCACGCTGCGAAG
>DATBHD010000131.1:0-3488 GCA_036557635.1 Gemmatimonadaceae bacterium | reverse complement strand
GAGTTGGCGCGCCGCGCGCGCGACAATGCTCATCGCGGGTGTTCTGCTTGCGGTCGGCTACTCGGTGTACAATGTGCGCGGATATCGGCGACAGTGGTGGGCCAGCATACCCGTCGCGATGTCGCGCAACATCGATCCACTGCTGCGATGGGTGGCGGCGCGCACACCGCGAAACGCGGTGCTCGCGACGGAGATCGAGAGCAGTGTGTATCTCTACACCGGCCGGTCGGCCGTCCCCGTCACCACCTTCACGGTGAACGAGTACTTCCAGCCGCGGACACCGTCTGAGAACGCCGCCGCGATTCGCTCGATTGTCGAGCACTATCACCCGATGGCGGTCGTCGTCTCATCGAGTGCGATGCGCAGCGCCGTCAGGGAGCTTGCCGTCGGACAATCGCCGATGCTCGTCGTCGTCGACACCTTTCCCGGCGGCGGCATCGTCCTCATTCCCCAATCACGATGATCGACATTGCATCCAGAGCGATGAGGACCGATCGAGAGCAGGAGAATTCGCTCATCCGCGCGCGCCGGCGGCACCGCACGCCGCTCGAGCGCGCCGCCCTGCGCCTCTCGGTCCTCATCCCCGTCTACAACGAACGCAACACGATCGAGCTGATTCTCGACGAAGTGCACGCGGCGCCATTTCAGAAGGAGATTATCGTCGTCGACGACTTCTCCAACGACGGCACGCGCGAGATGCTGCAGGATTTGCAGCGCGAGGGCCGCATCGACCAGCTGCATCTGCAGCCCGTCAATCGCGGCAAGGGGGCGGCGATTCGCCAGGCGTTGTCGATGAGCACCGGCGACGTCGTGATCGTTCAGGACGCGGATCTCGAGTACGATCCGGCGGACTGGCGTCAACTCCTCGAGCCGATCGTCGACGGCCGCGCCGACGCCTGCTTCGGCTCGCGCTTTCTCGGCGGGCCGCACCGCGTCCTCTACTTCTGGCACTCAGTCGGCAACAAGGTCCTGACGATGTATTCGAATATGCTCACCAACCTGAACCTCACCGACATGGAGACGTGCTACAAAGCCATGCGCGGCGATCTGGCGCGCCAGGTTGTATTGCCGAAGCTCACGTCCGACCGGTTTGGCTTCGAACCCGAGATCACCGCCCGCCTCGCGCAAGCCAAGGCGCGGATCTTCGAGGTGCAGATCAGCTACAGTGGCCGCACCTACGCTGAAGGAAAGAAGATCAATTGGCGCGACGGAATCGCCGCGTTCTGGCACATCACTCGATTCTACTTCGTGCGATGAGACGTCTCGCCGCACGGCTTCTCGCCCCCTCGCCACGCGTCAGATGGTGGCTGCTCGCCGCCTCGCTCTTCTTGCTCGTCGTCGTCTCGTCAGGCATCGGCATCAGGAACGGCTTCACCTACGACGACGTGTACATCATTCAGAAGAATGGGCTCGTGCACTCGCTCCATGCGTGGTGGCGCATCTTCGCGCAAACGTACTGGCCGCGATTGTACGGCAGCGACGGCTACCGGCCATTGACCATGTTCGCGTTCACGGTGCAGTGGGTCATCGGTGGCGGATCGCCGTTGATTTTTCACGCGATCAGCATTCTTCTTTACGCCGCGATCACGGTGGTGGTCTTCTGGCTCGCGTCGGCGCTTCTGCCGCCGACGGCGGCCTGGATCGCCGCCGCGCTGTTCGCCGTGCACCCGGTACACGTCGAGGCCGTCGCGAACGTCGTCGGACAGTCCGAGCTGTGGGTGGCTCTGCTCCTGCTCGTCGCGGTCGGCCTGTACATGCGTCCGCGCCTGACGGACGAACGCGTATCGACCTGGCGTCGTCTCGCCATCTGTGCCTGTTACGCGGCGGCGCTTTTCGCCAAAGAGCACGCGATCGTCTTGCCGGCATTGCTCGTCGCCGTCGAAGCGACGGTGGCGCGCGACGAGCGTCCTTTCCGCGCTCGCATCGTCACGTTGCGACCGCTCCTCCTCTGGCTGACGCTCGTCGCCGTCCTATTCCTCGCGGCCCGGGCGGCGGTGAAAAAGGGCGACATCGCCGGCTTCCAACCATTCATCGTCTTCCAGGCACTCGACCTCAGCTACGCGAACCGCGTGCTCACGATGATCGGAGTCGTTCCCCACTGGGTACGGCTACTCCTCTGGCCAGCGCACCTGACGACCGAATACGCGCCGCCGTACGTCGACATCGCTCAGGGCCCGAGCCTCGTCCAGCTGCCAGGCCTGTTTCTACTTGTCGGCATTCTCGGACTCTGCGTCGCGCTCTGGAGGCAGGGCGGGCTCGCTCGCATCGCGAGCTTCGGCATCGCATGGCTGTGCATCACGCTGCTGCCGACGAGCAACTTCGTCGTTCCAGCCGGAATCATTCTTTCCGAACGCACGCTGTTTCTGCCAAGTGTCGGCGCCATGTTGGCGATGGGTGCTCTGGTGCCCTGGCTCGATGCCCGAGTCGCGGCGCTGCGCTCGAATGGTGGGATTCGCAATGCTCGGATTGCCGCCATCGCGTCGCTCGCCGGTATACTCGTCGCCGGTTCATGGCGCAGTATCACTCGCACTCCCGTGTGGCACGACAACGAGCGGCTCTTCTCGCAGGCAGTGATCGACGCGCCGCAGAGCTACCGCGCGTACTACATGCTCGGCGCGTGGATGTTCGAGACCCATCGCAAGAAGGAGGGCGAGCACTACTACCGGCACGCGCTCGCGCTCTTCCCGTACGATCCGTTCATGTCCTACAACCTCGCCTTGCAGTATCAAATGAGTGACATGTACGCCGCGGCCATACCGCTCTATCGGTGGGCCTTCGCGATTGCGCCGCGCTTTCGTGAGGGAGAGGGGCGGGAGAACCTCGCGCTATGCCTCGTGAACACGAATCAGCCGGCTCTCGCTCGAGAGCAGGCGTTCATCGCGATGCGGTATGGTGGCGCCAACCTCAAAGAGCTCCGTCGCATCGTGCAGCACACGGACAGCCTGCTACGCGAACAGCCGCCTAACGCTCGGGCAAAGCGCCCTGGCCTCAGTGCTCGCAAAGTGCTAGGCGCCTCGCAATTCGCTGGAGTAGCGGAGATCACACAGGGCCGTCGAGCAATCGCAAGGCGTTACGCGGCAATCCATTAGTGAACTCGTAATCATCTGGTCCACACGTTGCCTTTAAGGAGCGCGTATTTCTGGCGGAGCCTCGGGCTCCAAAGTCGTATATCCTCTAAGGAGAGAGACATGCTCCGCAATAGAAAGGGCTTTACGCTCATCGAGCTCCTCATCGTGGTCGTCATCATCGGCATCTTGGCCGCGATCGCGATCCCGAAGTTCGCCAACACCAAGAACAAGGCGTACGTGACGGCGATGAAGTCGGACCTCCGCAACCTCGTGACGGCTGAGGAAGCGTTCTTCTCCGACTCGACCTACTACACGACCGGCACGAACCTCGTGACCCGCAACAGCTTCAAGAACTCGTCAGGCGTCGGCGTGCCGGCGGTGACGACGGGCGCCGGCTTCTGGCAGGCGACCGTGACGCAC
>DATBHD010000130.1:0-5898 GCA_036557635.1 Gemmatimonadaceae bacterium | reverse complement strand
TCAGGTCTCGGATCTTCTCGTTCTCGAGAACGACCTCGTGATCGCGACGCACGGACGCTCGCTGTACACGCTCGACGACATCGCGCCGATTCGTGAGCTCGGCCCCACGCTGGCCGGGGGTCCGCTGAAGGTGATGAAGCCGAGCGTCGCGACCCGCGACGTCGACGATGCGGTGATCCAATACGTGCTCGCGCATCAGGCCGATTCCGTTCGCATCGAGATTCTCGACGCCACCGGCAAGGTCGTGCGGACGTACGACGGCGGCGGCTCGGCGCGACTTGACAGCGCCGGCGGTCGCGCCGACGCGCCGCGCGACAGCGCCGAACGTACGACGGCAGCGCCGCTGGACACGATCCTGAATCCCACGGGCTGCGAGAGGAGCCGTGGAGGACGCCGTGGCGGGAGCGGCTCCGCGCGACCAACGGGAAGCGCGGGGCTCAATCGCTTCGTCTGGGATCTCCGCTACCCCGGCGCAGCAACCTTCCCCTGCCTGATTCTCTGGAGCGCGAGCGCGGAGCAGGGACCGCTCGCGGTGCCTGGGCAATATCGCGTTCGCGTCACCGCCGCGGGGCAGACGCAATCCCAGCCGCTCGTCGTGCGCATGGATCCTCGGCTCGAGGGAGTGACTATCGCCGATCTTCGCGAACAATTCGCCCTCGCGACACAGATTCGCGACCGGCTCTCCGCGGCGAACGACGCCGTTCTTCGCATTCGGAAGATCAGGAGCGCTATCGCGGAACGACTTACGCGCGCCGGGGCGCCAGAGATTGTCGCCAACGCGAACGATGTATCGAGAAAGCTCAGTGAGGTGGAAGAGAGCCTGTACCAGGTCCGCAACCGCAGCGGACAGGATCCTTTGAATTTCCCCATCAAGTTGAACAACCGAATCGGAGCGCTCGGGCGAAGTGTCAGCACGGGGGACGCGCGGCCAACTGCTTCATCCTACACAGTCTACCGCGAGCTGTCCGCGCAGCTCGACGTCCAGTTGGAGCGGCTTCGGCACCTGATCAGCACCGACGTCGAAGCGCTGAACCGGGCGTTGGCGGGGCGTAACATCGACCGGATCCGAGCGGAATAGCGTCTGGTAACTCAACATCGTCCGAAGCGTCCTTGTATGGGGCCGGCCGGGTCCAACCGTCGCGATTCTAGACGGTGGGCTCGGGATGACATGAACTCGCCACGCTCCACGCATAACGCTCAACGCGCAACGCTTCGTGTCCACGTTCCGACTCTGTCTCCAGTGCGGTACCCAATACGGCGTCGATCAGCGTCACTGCCCCAACGACGGCAGCGCGCTGATGCTGAAGGCTACCGATGATCCGCTCATCGGGAAGACGATCGCCGACCGGTACCTCATCAAGGAGCTGCTCGGCGTCGGCGGCATGGGACGCGTGTATGTCGCCGAGCATGTCGCGTTAGGCAGGAAGAGCGCGGTCAAGGTCATCAACCCGTCGCACGCCAACTCCGCCGAGGCGATCAGCCGCTTCAACCGCGAAGCCGCCAACGCCAGCCGCATCAACCATCCGAACGTCGCCCAGATCTACGACTTCGGTGAGAGCGACGGCGTCCTCTATCTCGCGATGGAGTTCATCGAGGGCGAGGCGCTCGCGACGACGATCGAGCGGCTCGGCCCCGTGGCGACGCCTCGCGCCGCCAACGTCACGATGCAGGTCGCCGACGCGCTCGCGGCCGCGCACCAGCTCGGGATCGTCCACCGCGATCTCAAGCCCGAGAACATCATGATCGGGCGCAAGCATGACGGCACGGATTGGGTGAAGGTGGTGGACTTCGGCATCGCGAAGACGATGGAACCGGAGATGGGCCAGAACGTCACCACCGTCGGTGTCTCGTTGGGAACGCCGGAGTACATGAGCCCCGAGCAGTTCGCCGGTGAAAAGCTCGATCACCGCACGGACATCTACTCGCTCGCGCTCGTGTTGTTCAACATGCTCACGGGCCAGCTGCCGTACCCGAAGGTCACGTCGAAGGAAACACTCGTTAAGCGCCTGACGACGAGCCCCACGCCGCTCGCGCAGGTACGCCCGGACCTCCCCTGGCCGCCAGGCCTGCAAACCGCACTCGATCGCGCGCTCGCGCCCGACGCGGCGGAGCGTTATGGACGCGTGTCGGACTTCGCCGCCGACGTCGTGCGCGCCTCCGAGCGCCAGCCGGTGATCGCCCAGCCTCGCGTCGTCGTTTCGGCGGCGACGCCCGTGAGCGTCGAGGAGCAGCCGGAGCCAATGCCCGCCGCGGCGCCGGCGCGTCAGCCCATCTGGCCGATCTTCGCGTGGGTGATTCTGCTCGCCGCGGTCATCAGCGGGTTCGTCTTCACGCGACAGATCGAGCAAAGGCTGGGAATACTCCCGGCGAACAATGGCACCACACCGACCGTGTCCCCCCCCGCGATCGCGGCGGCGGACTCGGTACCTCAGGTCTCCGTGATTCCCCAAGGCGAGCAGACCGACTCGCTCGCCCTGCCATCTACCATCGGCGGACGCGGCACGGCCCAGAAGCCGTCGACTCAGCCTAACGCCAACAAGACCGCTGCAGTGCCGAGTACTGCCGCCCCCGCCCCCGCCCCCGCCCCCGGTTCCACGGCCAGTGCGACGACTACGACCGCGACGACCACGACCGCGACGACCACGACGGCGCCTCAGCAGCCGCCCGCGGAAGCCGCGGCGCAGCCGCCCTCACGAAGTGATTCACTCTTTGCGCCGCGGTCGCTGTTGCGCCATCCCTGGCTGCGCGCGAACGGCGACTCGTCGACACCACGCGGGTTGGATGAGGGAATCGCGCCGGACGAGCTGCGTCGGCTGCGACTCGAGGAGGTGCAGGGCCACCTTGTCCTCGCGCGACGCTTTGCGGCCCGCGGCGACGTCGCGCACGCGCGCGCCTCGTATCGCGATGCGTCCGAGGAGGCGCGCGGTCTCGAGCTGGGCGACCGTACGTTGAGCCAGCGTCTCAACCTCATGCTGAGCATCGCGCAGCGCGACGCGATGCAGGCCTGTCAGGTAGCCAAGGCCGACACCCTGAATCCGTTCGCGGCGCAGGTGGACTGTGGCCAGCTGTTCGCCTGGTAGCCTCGTGCGGCGCCATGTGCGCGCACACACCGAACGGCAGTATACAACTCGCTAATGTCAGCCGAACCGGAGCTCGCGCCCGCGCAGGATCCGCTCATCGGTCAGTTGATCGCTGACCGCTACCGAATCCTGTCGCGGATCGGGGAGGGTGGCATGGGCCGCGTGTATCTCGCCGAGCATGTCCGGATGGGCAGGAAGAGCGCCGTGAAAGTGATCAATCCCGCGCTCGCGACGACTGCCGACGCCGTCTCGCGCTTCAATCGTGAAGCGGCCAACGCCTGCAAGATCAATCATCCGAACGTCGCCCAGGTCTACGACTTCGGCGAAACCGCCGACGGAACGCTCTATCTCGCGATGGAATTCATCGAGGGTGAGACGCTCGATGCCGTGATCGCCCGCGAGGGTTCGCTGCCGCCGGCCCGCGCCGCTCAGATCACGAAGCAGATCGCGGACGCGCTGTACGCGGCGCATCACCTCGACATCGTGCATCGGGACCTCAAGCCCGAGAACGTCATGATCGCGCGGCACCTCGACGGCACGGATTGGGTCAAGGTCGTCGACTTCGGAATCGCCAAGACGATCCAGCGCGACGGGAGCGGCTCGCAGACGGTGACGATGGCCGGCGTCTCCCTCGGCACGCCGGAATACATGAGTCCCGAGCAGCTCGCGGGCGAGAAGCTCGATCATCGCACCGACGTGTACTCACTCGGCCTCATTCTCTTCAACGCGCTCACCGGAGAGCTGCCCTATCCCAGCATGACGTCGAAGGAGACGCTCGTTAGGCGATTGACGGCGCGGCCGCGCGCGCTCGGCGAGGTGCGGCCCGATCGCTCGTGGCCTTCAGGGCTGCAGGAGACCCTCGATCGCGCGCTCGCCCCCGAGGCCGCCGATCGCTTCGACAGCGTCGCCGAGTTTGGCCGCGCCGTCGTTCGCGCCGCCGGCGAGACCGGCGCCGCCGACCCCTCGAGCGCGCCGACCACGGTCGTTGCCCCGCCCGTGACGCCGACGCCCGCGCGGCAGCCGCCTAACGTGAACCGACGCCCCGAGGCGCCCTTCGATCGCCGAACGATGCGGCGCGCGCTGCCCCTGGCCGTCGGCGCGGCGGCGGTCCTCGTCACGGTCGTGCTCCTTGCCCAGGTCCGCATGCGTCCCGGGAACACGGCGCAGCCGCCGAAGCGCGACTCCAACGTCTCCCTCGAGCCGCCCGTGCATACGGTGCGTGCCTCCGACACCGTACACAGCGATACGCTGTCGCGCGTCGCGGCGACCGTGAAGCTTGCCGGGACACCGTCCGCGCCGAAGCCCACCCCTCGTTCACACGCGCGCGAAGCCGGGGACAGCGTTGCGAAATCGACGGCGACCCCACGACAACGACACTACTGGCTGGCGCCGAATGGTGACTCCGTCGACGCGCGCCCGCTGCCGCCGGAGGCGCCGGCGCAAGCTCGCGCCGTGGCGGCCGCGAACGAGATTCGCGCGCACATCGCGCGCATGAAGCAACTCTTCGAGAACGGCGACGCCCGCGGAGCAAGACAGGAATTCGCGATGGCCGCGAGCGAGCTGCCGATCATTCGCGATCTCGATTCGGATCCCGCGCATGCCGTGACACTGCAGCGCGAGCTCGGGCAGGGTGTACGTGATCTCGTCGCGACATGTTATCGTAAACGCGCTGACTCGACGCTCGCACCGGGTGTCCGATGCGAGAGTCTCGTGAATCTCCCGAGGCGCTTTCGCCTCCGGTAGCTACTTGTTAGGTATTGTAGTTAGGCGCGAACGGTTCGGTTCCGAGAGCCAGCTGTCTGGCCGTTTGCATCGGCGGAAGCGCGTATCATCTACAACAACAACGACAAGCAGCCAATAGAGCACTACTGACATCCTGGCTCGCGACGGTGCAGCGGGATAGCTTGCCTCTCGTCTCACGCTCACCGGAATGTCCAAGCCCACCATCGCCGTCGTCGAGGACAACGCCGACAACCGTCTGTTGCTCTCGGCGATCCTTGGCAGCCGATATCAAATCGTCGAGTACGAGAATGGCCCCGATGCGCTCGCGGGCCTCGCGCGCGCGCTCCCCGATCTCGTGCTTCTCGACATCTCGCTTCCCGGAATGGACGGGAACGAAATCCTCAGCGAGATCCGTCGCGATGGCCGCATGCGCCACCTGCCGATCATCGCGCTCACGGCGCACGCGATGGCTGGTGACCGCGAGCGCTTCCTCGACGCGGGATTCAACGACTACATCACCAAGCCGATCGTCGATGAGTCGTTGCTACTCGGTTCGATCGAGCGCTGGCTTTCCGGCGGCTGACAGTTCACGGTCCCGCTGCTAGCTTTTCGCGACCGGGTCTGGTTCGTCCTCTCAGTGCAGCGCCTTCCCCTCGAGGACCCCTCGCCGCATGTTCCCGCCTCTCCCTCGCCTTCCCCAATGAAGTTCGACTCCACCTTCTGGCAGCGCGCGTTCCTCGCGTTCACGACCGGCCTCTTCCTCTCGTGCGCGGCGCGCATGTCCGAGAAGCAGGCGACCTTCCCGAACGCGCCCTCCGCATTCTCGATCCAGCCCTAACGGATCATCCCGGAATTCCGAGTAAGGAAGCAACATCGGTCGAGAACTCGTATCCGGGATCGCGGGCGGGGGCGCTCCGGGCCGTTATCGGCAATCCTGGGATCATCGGGGAATTTCGGGAAAAGGTCTCAAGCGGTGATCCGTGTCCCAGGAATTCCGGACTCTCGAGGTGCCGCGGGCTTGGAGAGCTGTGGGGACGCGAATGGCGCGAATTCGCGGCCCAAGCACTCTGGACTCTTTCGGTGCCGTAGGCTCACC
>DATBHD010000129.1:0-8377 GCA_036557635.1 Gemmatimonadaceae bacterium | reverse complement strand
CCGCGATAGTCCTGGATGAACCATCCCAGCCCGTAGCTGAAGAAGTCGGGCTTCGCGAGCTCGAGGGCCGGGTACTCTTCCATCGGTGCCTGAATCTGCGGCGTGATCAACTCGGCGAAGGTACGCTGCTGAATCAGGCGCTTGTTGCCGACGCGCCCGCTGTCGATCACGAACCGCATCCACTTCGCCATATCCGATACGCTCGACCACACGCTTCCCGCCGACGCCACCCCGTCGGTGGACCTAACGGGTACAACAGCCACGGTGTCATCGACGAGCGCATGCGGAACGGCGACGTTCGGCTTGCCGGTGATCAACGAGACCAGCGGCTCCGTCTCGTTCATGCCTAACGGCGCGAAGAGGCGCGTCTTCACGAACTGCTCCCAGGGCATGCCCGAGACGCGCTCGATGATCACGCCATTGAGGGCGTACAGGACGTTGTGATACTGCCACTCGGAGCGGAACGAGGCCGTTGGTCGGATGTAGCGAAGGCGCCGGATGATGTCCGCCTGGCTGTACTTCCAGCTCGACGCCCAGAACAGATCGGTGCCCGCGAGACCGCTGCGATGCGTGAGAAGGTCGCGAATCGTGAGCTCACGTGTGACCCATGGATCATACAGTTGGAGCTCGGGGATGTACTTCGTGACAGGGTCGTCCAGCTTGAGCTTGCCCTCGTCGACGAGCATCGCGAGCAACGCGGACGTCATCGCCTTGGTCGTCGATCCGATCGCAAAGCGTGTGTGCTCGTTGGCGGGCTCCGAGGTTCCCTTCTGCAACACGCCGTAGCCTTTGGCGAAGACGACCGAATCGTCCTTGACGACGGCGATGGCGAGCGCGGGGATGCGCCACTCGGCGGCCGCCTTTGCGACGTACTTGTCGAACGCAGTCCAGTCGCGCTTGGCCTGCGCGGCGAGCGGTGTCTGCGCCGCGACGAGCAGCACTGCCGTCAACCACTTATGTGCGGTCAATTGATTGTCCATCCGGGTTGGAATTCGAGTCTAGCCCACATAGCCTGAGCCAATGATGAGCGGTCGTCGGGCATCTGGGAAGGACACGCGATTCGCGTCCTGACAGCTCTCCAAATCGTGCTTACTATCCAGCGAAGCTGAACCGACGATCCACGCCAAACGCCATTTGCCTCCCTCGGCCCCTTCCCTTTCGCAACGGTGTGTGCCATGAGAAACGGCAAATCGCGACTGCCTGACGCCGCGGAGATCGGGTGTGCAACGATCAGAGCCGATCGAGGCGTCGAGCTCCCACACTGCCGATATCCACTTTGACCGCTCAACCTCGCCTCCTCGTCGCATGCATCGCCCTCGTCGCCTGCGCGAGTGCACCGCGCGCGACCCCTTCATCCACGGCGCGCGGCGTCCCGAGCACGACGCTCCGCGTGATGACCTATAATATCCACGCCGGACACGGCGACATCGATCGAACCGCGGCGACGATTCGCGCCCTCTCGCCCGACATCGTCGGCCTCGAGGAAGTGGACGTGCACTGGGCGGACCGCAGCGGCTACGTCGATCAGGCAAGTCGGCTCGGCGAATCGTTAGGCATGCACGTCCGCTTCGCGCACATCTACGACCTTCCCGGTCCGAGCGCCGATGCACCGAAGCGCGAGTTCGGCGTCGCCTTGCTGAGCCGGTACCCGATCGTGACGTGGGAAAACGACACCCTCACGAGACTCTCGACCCAGACCGAGAATGCCGTGCCGACGCGCATGCCGGGCCTTCTCGCGGCGACGATCGACGTGCACGGCGCGCGTGTCCGCGTGTTCGTCACCCACCTCGACTACCGCAAGGATCCATCGGTGCGACGAACGCAGGTCGCGGAGATGCTCGCGCGCATCGGTGCGGTCGACTCCCCGACGCTCCTGCTCGGGGACATGAACGCATCGCCCGACGCGGCCGAGCTCCAACCGCTCTTCGCCCGAATCCACGATAGCTGGTTGACGACAGCCGGGCCGGGCTTCACCTATCCAGCTGACACGCCCGCCGAACGCATCGACTACGTTCTCCTGTCGCCCAACGGCAATGTCGACACGGCGTTCGTTCCATCCGTCCCCGCCGCTTCTGATCACCGCCCGGTTGTCGTGAATCTGTCGTTCGGCCGCACCTGATCGAGCACGCTAGTGAATCGCTCCCTCACATCTTCTGCCTTCCTTCACGTGGAGAATGTCGTGATCATCGACACATCTCACCGACGCGCCCTGGCCGCGTTCGTGTTCGCCGTGGCACTGGGCGCTAGTGCCCGCGTCACGGCCGCGCAGACCGGCACCGTCACCGGGCGAGTGACCAACGCCCACACGGGTACGCCCGTGGCGACCGCGCAGATCACCGTCACCGGCAGCACACTTGGCGCGAGCGTCGACGCCGATGGACGCTTCCGCCTGACGAGTGTCCCCGCCGGCACGCACGAGATTCGCGCGCGTAGTCTCGGCTACGCACCCGGCAGTGTGAACGTGACCGTTACCGCCGGCGGAACCGCGGACGTAGCGCTGGCCCTCGAGCCTGCCGCCACCGCGCTCGACGCCGTCGTCGTCACGGGAACGGCGGGCGACACGCGGCGGCGCGCCATCGGGAATGCCGTGTCCACGGTCGCCGTCGGCGACGTCGTCGACAAAACCACCGTCAGCAACGTCACCGAGGTGCTGCAGTCGAAGGTGCCCGGTTTGACGCTCGTTCCCGGCTCGGGCTCGGCCGGCACGTCGGCGAACTATCGATTGCGCGGCGCGGGCTCGCTCTACGCCGGCAATACGCCGACGATCTATGTGGACGGCGTGCGCGTCACCACGCGCGATCAGGGCAACTTCACCGTCTTCGGCCAGACGACGTCGTCGCTCGACGCGATCAACCCTAACGACATCGAGTCGATCGAGGTCATCAAGGGTCCGGCGGCGGCGACGCTCTATGGCGCCGAAGCAGCGTCCGGCGTCATTCAGATCATCACGAAGCGCGGGCGCGCCGGGCGGACGCAGTGGAACGCCCGTGTCGAGTCGGGCTACTCGGAGTGGCCGGCCTCGATGCGGCCGGTGAACTACGCGGTCGCCACGGCCGCGCGCATCGCCGACACCGCGAACTATCCCGCCTTCGCCGGTCATGCGGTAGGCGACATCATCTCGCATCGCGTGATGTCGGAGCCTAACGCCCTCCGCAACGGCGACCTGTCCAAGATGAGCGTATCGGCGAGCGGAGGCGGCGATCGCTTCACCTTCTTCCTCTCGGGCGAGCAGGACAAGGAAGAAGGCGTGAACCTCAACAACTACGCCAACCTCGGCTCGCTGCGCGGCAACTTCTCCTTCGCGCCGTCGAACAAGCTGAGCTTCAACACCAACTTCGGGTACAGCCGCAACCACGTTCGGCTGCCGCTCAACGACAACATCGCTTTCGGATTGATCATCAGCTCCTATCTGGCGATCCCCGGGCGCAAGTATCCCTATCCGGCGGGCCTCGACTACTTCACCATCCTCCCCGAAGTCGCCAACACGTACGACAACCAGACGCAATCCGATCGCTTCATTCTCGGCTCGTCAGGCGACTACAGGCCGTTCTCCTGGTTCACGAACAAGGTGCGCGTCGGCCTCGACATGAACATCGGACAGGCGGAGCTGTACTTCCCGCCGCAGCCGGCGGGGCTCGATCCATTCAGCGCCCGCGCGAGCTTCGACCTCGTCAACACCAAGGGATTCATCGCGCAGGGGCGGCCGATCAACCAGAACCTAACGCTGAACTACGACGGGACGATCACGCACGCGTTCTCGCCGACCTTCGTCTCGAACTCCTCGTTCGGCGTGCAGTACCTCTCGGACGGATTTCACCGAACGGATGCGTTCGGCCAGGACCTCGGCTCGACGGGCATCCGATCGGTGTCTTCGGCCGCCGTGACCACCGGCCGCGAGCAGGACACGACGCAGAAGTCGATCGGCTTCTACGTTCAGGAGCAGGCGGCGTGGCGCGATCGCCTCTTCGTCACTGGCGCGCTGCGCGTCGACAACAACTCCGCGTTCGGCTCCGACCTGCACCGCGTCTTCTATCCGAAGGCATCGGTGTCCTATGTCGTCTCCGAGGAGCCCTTCTTCCACGTGCCGAAAGTGAACGAGCTGCGATTGCGCTTCGCGTGGGGGCAGGCCGGCAACGCGCCCGGACCGTTCGACGCGATTCGATCGTACACCACGTCCGTCGTCACCACGTCCTCGGGCACGTTGTCAGCGCTGCGCTACGGCTCCGTCGGGAACCCGGACCTCAAGCCGGAGCGCGGCACCGAGATCGAGCTCGGATTCGAGAGCGCAATGCTCGATAGGCGGCTGACGCTCGATGCGACGTACTACAGCAAGACAACGCGGGACGCGCTGCTTCCCGTCGCCGTCCCTCCATCCACCGGATTCGCCGGAACACAGCTGCAGAACCTCGGCACGATCTCCAACAGCGGCCTCGAAGTGGTGTTGGGCGGGACGCCTCTCCGAGGGCAGTCGCTGACAATTGAGAGCTCGCTCACACTGGCGACGAACCGCAATCGTCTCGTCTCGTTCGGCGACGAGCGCGACCCGATCATCTTCGGCGACTACGCGCCGGTACAGCGTTACCAGGAAGGGTACCCGCTCGCCGCGTTCTGGGCGCAGCGCGTCCAGTACGATGCGAACGGCAACCTCGTCAAGAACGCGAGCGGACAGCCGATCCTCGATCCGGTGAGCGTCTATCGCGGACCATCGGTGCCCACGCGCGAGATGAGCTTCTCGAACGACTTCATCGTGCTCGGCAACTTCCGCGTGCACAGCCTCTTCGACTACAAGGGCGGCAACTATCAGTTCAACGTCAAGGACTGGCGGCGCGACCGCGCCGGCGTGTCGTGGCAGACGGTCAACCCCGACGCCGACCCGGACGAAGTGCTCGCGCGCATGTTCGCCTCGGAGAACTACTTCTTCGTGCAGCCGGCGGACTTCATCAAGTTCCGCGATCTGTCGTTCAGTTACGATCTGCCGCGGCGCTTCACCGGCCGCGTCGCCGATCGCGCGACGCTGATGCTCGCCGTCCACAACCTCAAGATCTGGACGAAGTACGGCGGCGCCGACCCCGAGATCAACTTCAACGGCGGCAGCTCGACCTTCAACCGCAACGACAGTTGGACCGTGCCGATGACGCGGCGCTACTCCCTCTCGCTCTCGGTGGGCTTCTGATGACCAACACAACGACATCCCACGCGACCGCGGCGCTCATGCGTGCGCGCCGCTGCCTGACGATCGCCGTCGCCGCGCTGCTCGCCGGCGGTGCGGCCGCATGCAACGACATCCTCGAGGTTCAGAACCCTGGCGCCATTCAGGAAGGACAGCTCGGCGACCCGGCGCTGCAGCAGCTCATCGTCAATGGCGCCATCGGCGAGTTCCAGTACGCGTACGGCCAGTACGCGCAATGGTCCGCCGTGCTCTCCGACGAGGCGTTCACCGATCACACGAACGTGGACGTGCGGCAGTTCTCGCTGCACGACTTCACCGATCTCAACACGATCAACTCGGGTGTGTACGAGTACCTCCAGCGCGCGCGCCAGTCGTCCGACGACGCTGCCGATCGCCTGAAGGTGATGCTCGGGAGCGGAGCGACGTCGAGCCTCGACGTTGCCCGCGCCCTCGCCTACGGTGGGTACGCGTACACCCTGCTCGGCGAAGGTTTCTGCGAAGCACCGGTAACCCTTAGCGCCCCCAAAACGTCCGACGAGCTGCTGCAGATCGCGTTGTCGCGCTTCGACGAGGCGATCACCGTGGCGACGGCCGCGTCCACCGGCAGCAACGTCGCGGCCGCGCAGGACATCATTCACATGTCACAGGTCGGCGGCGCGCGTGCCGCGCTCAAGCTTGGCGACGCCGCGAAGGCGCGCAGCTATGCCTCGCAGGTGCCGGCGAGCTACGAGAAGCTCGCGTACTACTCGAGCAACACGGTGCGCGAGAACAACGCGCTCAACGGTCTGACTCACGCGTCGGGCGCGTCGCTCGCGATGGCGCCGGCATTCCTCGGACTCAATGATCCCCGCGTGCCGCAGCCGGCGTTGACGCAGCTCGGGCTCACCGGCGGTTCGATCTACACTCCGCTCACACCGTACATGTACACCGAGTGGGTGTCGTCAGGCAGCGCGCCGCGCATCAGCGTCGAGAGCGACGTCCGTCTGGCGACGGGTCTCGAGGCGCGGTACGTGATCGCCGAGTTGGACGGTCCGGTACAGACGACGTTGGATTTCGTGAACGAGCGGCGCGCCGTGGGCGGCGAGGCGCCGGTGTCGCTGAGTGGTGATCAACTGATGGACGAATTTCGCGCGCAGCGGGCGCGGGACTTCTACCTCACGGGTCAGCGGCTCGGCGATCTGCGCCGGTACGCCAAGGCGGGCATCAACCTGTTCCCGACGGGGAAGTATCCCGTGTTCACGGACTCGTATGGCGGCGCGACGTGCTTCATCATTCCGCTCACCGAGAAGGCGGGGAATCCGAGTGCCTGAGTAAGGCAAGGACACCGTCCAACCACATACCTTCATCAGCTCACCATCCATGCTTCACCGAAGCAAGCGTCGCAACCGCGGTCTGCCGCGATCCGTCCTCATTGCCAGCGCGGCCTTTGTCGCCGGCACGGCGGCAGCACAGCAACCGTCGTTTACCATCGACGCCGCGCTCAGCGCACCGTTCCCGAGCGCACTGACCGCCGCACCCGCCGGCGCGAGAGTCGCGTGGATCTTCGACGCCGAAGGCAGCCGGAACATCTGGGTCGCCGAGCAGTCGGCAAATAGCACGTTCACGTCGCGACAACTGACGAATTACCCCGGCGACCTCGGCGTGGAAATCGAGACTCCCGTGTGGAGCTTCGATGGCCAGACACTCGCCTTCGTACGCGGTGGCGAGCCGAACCCACGAGACCTCCCGCTCGGAAGCACGCCGGCGCAGATCTGGGCGATCACCCTCGCCGACACCACACCTCGGCTGATCGGTGAGGGCAGCTCGCCGACGCCGGCGCCTAACGCCAACATTCTCGCGTACGTTGCGCGTAATTCGATCGTCCTTGCGCCTCTGGACGGCAGCGGAAAACCTCAGACGATCATCAAAGATCTCGGAAGAGATGGTTCGCTCGCCTGGTCACCCGACGGCACGCGCATCGCGTTCGTGAGCAGCCGCGGCGATCACAGTCTCGTCGGAGTCTACGACCTCGGACGCAAATCGATTACGTGGCTTGCGCCGAGCATCGACCGGGACGTCGGTCCCATCTGGTCGCCTAACGGTGACAGGATCGCGTTCATCCGCATTCCTCCGGGCGCGCCTGGTCCATTCTCA
Organism: Gemmatimonadaceae bacterium; assembly: GCA_036557635.1. Lineage (GTDB taxonomy): Bacteria > Gemmatimonadota > Gemmatimonadetes > Gemmatimonadales > Gemmatimonadaceae > AG2. The sequence continues at coordinate 1,074 of DATBHD010000129.1, read as the reverse complement.
TCGACGCGTGCGGCCGAGCCGTGGTCGATCTGGATCGCCGATCCCGCGACGGGAAAGGGGCACGAGATCTGGCACGCCAACGCCGGCGCCGGAAGCCGTTTCTACGCGTTGGAAGGAAACTCGGCGTTCGCGTGGGGTGCGGACGACAGAATCGTGTTTCCCTGGGAAGCGACGGGTTGGGTCCATCTCTACAGCATCGCGGCGAGTGGCGGCACGCCGACGCTGCTCACTCCCGGCGACTTCGAGGTCTTCAGCGCCGATCTCAGTCCGGATCGACGTCGCATCGTGTATTCGTCGAATCAGGACGACCTCGATCATCGACACATCTACGAGGTAGCGGTGACCGGCGGAACGCCGACGCCACTGACGACCGGTCAGACGATCGCCGATCTGCCCGTGTTCACGAGCGACGGACACTCGGTCGCCTTCCTGCACGCGGATGCCAGGAATCCGATGCGACCAGCGGTGGTCACGCAGTCCGCCGGTCGATTCGGCGCGGCACGAGACATCGCGTCGCAAACGATCCCCGAAGAATATCCGGGCGCCGAGTTCGTGGTGCCTCAGCCGGTGATCTTCCGCTCGCCCGACGGCATGATGATCCACGGCCAGCTCTTCCTGCCACCTAACGAGTCACGGGGCGCGCGGCATCCCGCGCTGCTGTTCTTTCACGGCGGTCCGTATCGCCAGATGCTACTCGGCGCGAATCCGATGGGTGCGTACTCGTACATGTACGCCGAGAATCAGTATTTCGCGAGCCGCGGATACGTCGTGCTATCGATCAATTATCGAGGCGGCACGGGCTACGGCCTGAACTTCCGCGTGCCGCCCAATTTCGGGCCGTCCGGAGCGAGTGAGTTCAACGACATCATAGGTGCAGCGAATTTCCTCAAGACGAGATCTGACGTCGACTCGAAGCGGCTCGGAGTATGGGGCGGCAGTTACGGTGGCTACATGACCGCGCTCGCGCTCGCACGCACGTCCGACGTTTTTGCCGCCGGCGTCGACTACGCCGGTGTGCACGATTGGAGTGGTCTGTTGAAGGTCTACGCCGCTGCTGGAGCGAAAGCCGCGTCG
>DATBHD010000128.1:0-10187 GCA_036557635.1 Gemmatimonadaceae bacterium | reverse complement strand
CTCACGCGCGACCCCTCCAACCGCATCGGCTCACCGCCGGCGCCGGTGAGATTGTGTGTCCCGTGATCGAGCGCGGCCATCGCCGAGACGCGTCGGCTTTGCGCGCGATAATCCATGAAATCCGGATACGACATCGCGTTGCGCTTGCCGTCGCGTCCGATCGACGACACGGCGACGACGCGCGACGGATCGCGCAGCGGGAGCGGCTCGAGCAGGACTCCGTTCACGACGCTGAACACCGCCGTCGTCGCGCCGATGGCGAGCGAGAGCGTGCCAATGACGATCGCCGTGAAGCCTGGTGTGCGCAGCAGCTTGCGCGCCGAATAGCGGATATCGCGGAGCAGGGTATCCAAAGGAGTGGCGAGTGACAGTCACGAATGGCCAGCAGCGAGTGGCCACTGTGGAACTCGCGTGCCGCGGGCAATTGGTTTCAAGTATCGGGGTCGCAACGGCTTGGTTTCGCTCGCCGTGGCGCATGGTGTCCGCTTCCGGGATGTTCGTCCCGAAAGCGAACGCTCGCACGCGACCGTGTTGAAATCAGACCGGGACACGTGTTGTGCGACGTGAGATCCGTCCTTTGCTGTGCGGCGGACCGGCATCTCACCCACGACGGCGAGTCCAATCCCGAGACAGTCCCGGTTTCGCCTCATCCACATTCAGGGTGTAGACATCATACACCCAAGGGTGTAGAGTCTCTACATCCACTAGCCACTCCGCCCACATGCTGTCTCGCATCGAGCTCCTCCAGGGCACTCTCGACATGATCGTGCTCCAAACGCTTCGCTGGGGGCCGCGACATGGCTACGGCCTGGTGCAGATGATTCGCACGAACTCACGTGGCGTGCTCCAGGTCGACACCGGATCGCTCTACCCCGCGCTCCATCGCCTCGAGCGCGAAGGATCCATCGCCGCGTCATGGGAGGTGTCGGAGAATCGGCAACGCGTGCGGGTCTACCGCCTAACGCCGGCCGGGCGGAAGCGGCTGGCCGCCGAGCGCTCGCGGTGGGAGCAGCTCTCGGAAGCGATCGCGGGCATCTTCGTCCCACCGGTTCAGGAGGAAACATGAGCCCACTCTGGCGCAGCCGCGACAGGCGCACCGAGGATCTCGACGAGGAGATCCGCGCGCATCTCGAGATGGCGACGCGCGACCGGATTGCCCGAGGCGAGTCGCCGGAGGACGCGGCGCGAAACGCGCGGCGCGAATTCGGCGACGTCACCACCGTGCGCGAAGTGACCGGCGACATGTGGTCCGGACTCGCCCTCGAGCGCCTCGTCCAGGACGTGCGCTGGGCCGTCCGCGGGCTGCTCCGCAGCCCCGGCTTCACGATCGTCGCCATTCTCACGCTCGCGTTAGGCATCGGCGCCAACACCGCCATCTTCAGCGTCGTCAACGGCGTGCTCCTCGAGCCGCTGCCCTTTCCGCACGCGAATCAGCTCGTCTTCATCACCAGCCAGTTTCCGACCCTCGGCTTCGATCAATTCCCGGTCGACGCCGCCGAGTATCTCGAGTTCAAGGAGCGTAATCGCTCGTTCCAGAATGTCGGCGCGTACGTGACTAGCGCCGTCAACATCGGCGCCGAAGGCCAGCAGCCGGCGCGCGTCACCTCGGCGATCGTCACCTCGAGCCTCTTTCCGACGTTAGGCGTTCCGGCTCGCCTGGGACGCACCTTCACGCCGGAAGAGATGCTGCCGAACGCCGCGTCGGTCGCGGTGCTCTCATCCGAGTTGTGGCAGAGCACGTTCGCCGGCGACCGGAACATCGTCGGCAAACAGATCGACGTCGACGGAACGAAGACGACAGTGGTCGGGGTCATGCCCCCCGGCTTCGATATCCACGATCAGAACGTACGAATCTGGCAGCCGCTCACCCTCGATCCGGCACAGCGGCAACAGTACCGCGGCGGGCACTTCCTGCTTCTCGTCGGCCGGCTCGCGCCTAACGTGACGCTGGAGCGCTCGAAGGTGGAGCTGCAAGCAATGCTCACGCAGTGGCCGGGGCTGGATGGCGCGATACCGAACGCGCCCCCTGGCTCCCCGGGTCGCGTCCACACTCCGAACACCACGAGGCACCGCCTGCGCTACGACGACCTGCAGAAAGACATGGTCGGGAGCATCGGCACCGCGCTCGTCGTGCTCCAGGCGGCCGTCGCCCTGGTGTTGCTCATCGCGTGCGCCAACATGGCGAACCTCCTTCTCATGCGCGCCGAAACGAGGCACAAGGAGCTTGCCGTGCGCGCCGCGTTAGGCGCGGGACGCGGGCGGCTGATGCGCCAATTCGTCTCCGAGAGCCTCGCGCTCTCGGTCTCGGGCGGCGCGGCCGGACTCGCGCTCGCGTACTGGGGGCTGCACGCACTCGTCGCCGTGAATGCCGGAAGCATTCCACGCGCCGCGTCCGTCTCGCTCGACGGCCGAGTATTGCTCTTCACGCTGCTGCTGGCGCTCGCGACCGGATTGCTCTTCGGGCTCGCGCCGCTCCTGCACCTGAGCACCAACAGCATCGGTCTCGCGCTTCGTGACGCCGGCAGCCGGACGACGCCGACCGCGGCGCGCAATCGGGTTCGCCGCGGGCTCGTCATCGCGGAAATGGCGTTCGCAGTGATGCTCGTCGTCGGCGCCGGCCTCTTGCTTCGCAGCTTCTGGAACCTGATGCGCGTGGACTCGGGCTTCGATCGCGAACAGTTGACGACGTTCGGCGTCGTACTCCCCGGAGCGACGTACGCGGACAGCATGCGTCGCGTGGCCTTCTTCAACAACCTCACCAGCCAGCTCGCCGCCGTGCCCGGCGTGAAATCGGTGGCGGCGATGAGCGGCTTGCCGCCGCTTCGCCAGGTGAACGCGAACGACACCGGCATCGAGGGCTACGTGCCGACGCCTAACGGGCCGGCCCAGAACGTCGACTACTATCAGTACGTCACCTCGAATTACGTCTCGACGATGGGTATACCGGTTGTCGAGGGGCGTTCCTTCGGGCCTAGCGACGGACCTCTCTCGACGCCCGTGGCGATGATCAATCAGACGATGGCGAAGCTGTTCTACGGAAAGACGAGCCCCATCGGGCGCCGCGTGCAACCCGGCGGATCGAAGGTCTGGTTCACCATCGTCGGCGTGCTGAAGGACGTGAAGCAGGGCGGCGTCGACTCGAAAACGGGGACGGAGCTCTACCTCGACTACGAGCAGCAGCCGGCGACGCAGGGCTTCGCGCCGCGAAGCATGAACATCGTCGTTAGGTCGCCGCTCGAGCCGGCGTCGTTGGCCGCGACCGTTCGCCGGACCGTCAATGCCCTCGATCCGACCCTCCCGATCGTCCGCTTCCGGACCATGGACGACGTGTTCTCCGACTCGGTGAGTCGGCCACGCTTCCTCGCTCAGCTGTTAGGCATCTTCGCCGCGGTGGCGCTCGCGCTCGCCGCGATCGGGACGTACGGAGTGCTCGCCTACTCGGTCGCCGTTCGCCGGAGAGAGTTGGGCATCCGCATGGCGCTGGGCTCGAGTCAGCACGGGTTGCTGTCGCTCGTGCTCGGCCAGGGCATGTGGCTCGCCGCGCTCGGCTTGATCGCCGGCTTGTTGGGCGCGCTGGTCGTGACGCGCCTCGCGTCGTCGCTGCTCTTCGGCGTGAAGCCCGCCGATCCGCTGACCTTCGCCGGCGTCGCCGTGTTCATGATGCTCGTCGCATTCCTGGCGTGCCTCGTCCCGGCACGACGCGCGACGCGCGTGGATCCGCTAGTGGCGCTGAGGGCGGAATAACCCGTTGTCATCCCGAGGAGCGAAGCGACGAGGGATCTGCTTTCGGCTAACCCGAAAAGCAGATCCCTCGCTTCGCTCGGGATGACAGGCTACTAATAGTCCCAGTTCCCGAACGGCGAGTACGGCTTCGCCGTGTACTGCCAGCCATGCGAGCTGCTTTGCAGCATGCTCGACATCTGGCGCGTCGCGCGGGGGTTGTGCTGGCCGTAAATGACCATCGACTCCGCCTGGTAGCCGAGCTCGCGACCGTTCTGGATCGCGCGCATTGGAACGTGGAAGCAGCCGCCGAGAGCCGCGGCCGCGGCGACGGCGATGAGGATCTTCGCAATGCCTGCTGTTCGTACGTCGCGCATCCCTACCTCCCGCATCTTGAGTGGTCTCCAGCAATCAGACGAGTGTGGGCTCCCTTCGCAAGGTTCTTCGGAAGCCCAAACCAAGACACGCATCTCCCTGTCTGACCCCTAGTCTGCTGCCGAGCCGAGGAAAACGTGAACGATCACGAGAGTGTCCAGAGTATGAGCACCGGCGCCGCCGGGGATCTCGCATTCGCGGTGCGTACGTTGCGCCGAGCCCCCGCCTTTACGATCGTCGCCGTCCTCACGATCGCGATTGGCATCGGAGCGACCACGGCCATCGTGAGCGCGGTCGACACGGCCCTCCTGCAGCCCCTTCCCTATCAGCAGCCGGGCCAGCTCGTCCGCCTGTATCAAAATGATTCCCTGAATCCTACAGACCGCGGCTTCGTCACCCCCGTGCACTTTGTCGAGCTGCGCCGGCGACTCTCGAGCTTCTCGTCGCTCGCGGCGATCTACACCTACGATGAAGAGGGCGCCGACATCGGCGTTGGAGATCGCGCGCGACGGATTCGCGTTCTCCCCGTGAGCGCGGACTACTTCGACGCCATTCGTGTCGCGCCGGAGCTGGGCCGAGCGTTCCGGCCGGAAGAGGAAGACGGCACGGCCTCGGTAATCGTGAGCCACGATCTGTGGAAGCAGCAGCTCCGCGGCGATCCTGACGCCGTCGGCCGTACGATCACGATGAACGGCGCGCCCTACAACGTGGTCGGGGTGATGCGCCCGGGTTTCCGCGATCCAGTGGCCGGATCAATCGACGCCTGGACGCCCGCCGATCTGCGTCCGAGCAAGGACCCGAACAACGCCGTCAATCATTACCTGACGGTCATGGGGCGGATGCGCCCGGGTGTAGCGCTCGCTCAGGCACAAGCGGAGTTGGACCTCGCGATGCGCGCGATCGACAAGGGCTATCCGCGAGCCTCGGGCGCCCGGGCACGTCTCTATTCGCTCAAGGAGGACGTCGTCGGAAGCGCGAGCCGCTCGCTGGAGCTGATGCTCGGGGCGGCGCTGCTGGTGCTCGTGCTCGTGTGCGTGAACGTCGCGAATCTGCTGCTGGTCCGCGGCTCGGAACGCGCGCACGAATTTGCGCTGCGCAGCGCGCTCGGCGCGGGGCACGTCCGGCTCGTTAGGCAGATGCTCGTCGAGAGCGTCACGCTCGCTCTCGCCGGGGGTGTCGCCGGACTCCTCGTCGCGCGCGGAACGATGGCCGCGATCATCGCCATCGGCGCCGGTTCCATGCCGCGTGTCGAGGCCATGCACGTCGATTCGCGTTTGCTCATTATCGCCTTCGTCCTCGCGTCGCTGAGCGCGATCGCCTTCGGCCTCGGGCCCGCCCTCAAGACGGCGCGCACCGATCCCCGCGACGCGCTGCACGATCAGGGGCGAGCGCACACCGGCGGCGCGAGCCAGATGAAGGCGCGACAGTGGCTCGTCGTCGCTCAGGTGGCACTGGCCTTCGTGCTCCTGGTGGGGGCCGGTGTGCTGATCACGAGCTTCCAGCGACTTCGCGAAGTGCCGCTCGGTATCCGGCCCGAGAACGTGCTCACCTTCGAGTTGCATCTCCCCGACGCCCGGTACGATTCGACCGCTCGCGCTCGTCTGTACGAGGAGCTCGCCGCGCGACTCCAAGCACTGCCGGGCGTGCGCGCGGCGGGTGGCGTGTCGAAGCTGCCGGCCACCGGTGCGTACCACGAGTGGGGCGTCGCCGCGCTCACGGGGCCGCTGGCGCACACGAAGCTCGAGAGCGCTTCGGGACAAAACCGTGTGGTCTCCGGCGACTACTTTTCCGTCGTTGGCATCTCGCTGATTGATGGCCGCTTATTCGACGCTCACGACGACGCCAGCGCTCCGTCGCGCGTGATCGTGAGTCGCGGAATGGCGGAGCGCCTCTTCCCCGGAGTGCGAGCGGTCGGCCAGCGGCTCAACACCGGTGGCCAGGACAGCGAGATCATCGGCGTCGTCGACGACGTCGCCGTCGACGCCGAAGGGCACATGGACAGCTACGTCTACCACGCGCATCGCCAGTTCGCCGGCGATCGAAACTGGGCGCTCACGCAAACGGTTCGCGCGAACGGTGACGCCGAGCGTTTGCAGGCCGACATTCGGCGAACGGTGCTCTCACTCGACCCACAGCTCGTGGTCTACAAACCGATGCTGCTCGCCGACGCGATCGGGCGCGGCGAAGCGCAGCGGCTCTTCACGCTCCGGATGTTGACGTCGTTCGCCGGGGTCGCGCTGGCGCTGGCGGCGCTCGGGCTCTTCGGCGTGCTGTCCTACGGCGTACGTCTTCGCACGCGCGAGTTCGGCATTCGCATGGCGTTAGGCGCGGAGGCGGGCGCGGTGCGCGGCATGGTGTTGCGCGAGGCGATGCGCGTGACGGGAATCGGCGTGGCGTCAGGCCTGGCCGGCGCGCTGGCGCTCTCGCGGCTGATCGCGTCGGTCGCCTTCCGCACGAACCCGCTCGATCTCGGCGTCCTCGCGGGCGTCGTCGCCTTCGTCGCCGCGGTCGCGGCGCTGGCGGCGTACGCACCGGCGCACCGCGCGACGAAGGTCGATCCGCGGACGGCCTTGCAGTAGGCGCTTCGTCGTGGCAGGTGCGCTATCTTGTGCACCGATGACAGACACCGTCTTTCACGATCCGCCGCGCTTCCCGCGGGGATTTCGCTGCGCGAGCAGGCTCGTGGGGCTCAAGGACGCGGGCAAGGATCTCGCGCTCTTCGTGAGCGACGTGGATGCGGCCGCGGCAGCGGTGTTCACACGCAATCATTTTCCCGGCGCGCCGGTGATCGTCGGACGCGAGATCATGCGCCGCGGCCGGCTGCGCGCCATCGTCGTCAACAGCAAGGTGAGCAACGTGGCGACTGGTGAGCGCGGTCTGGCCGACGTTCGTCGCATGGCCGCCGCCGCCGCCGCCGAGCTCGATTGCTCCAGCGACCGGGTGCTGGTGAGCTCCACCGGTGTGATCGGCGTGCGGCTCCCGATCGAGAAGATCGAGCGCGGTCTGTGCGGCATGGCGAGTGACCTCCAGGGCGATCCCCTCGTCGGCGCCGCCGGCATCATGACGACGGACACGCATCCGAAGGCGCTCTCCGCGAGCGTGGGGAACGCGACGATCACGTGGGTCGCGAAAGGCTCGGGGATGATCGAGCCGTCGATGGCGACGATGCTGTCGTATGTATTTACCGACGCGCGGCTCGATGCCCGGAGGCTGAACAGCATGCTGGTCGAGGCAGTGCGCGGGTCGTTCAACATGCTCTCGGTCGACACCGACACGAGCACGTCGGACACGTGCGTGATTCTGGCGAACGGCCTCGCTGGCGAAGTCTCGGAGCGCGGATTTCAGGAAACGCTAAACGCCGGCTGCGTTCGGATGACGGAGATGCTCGCCCGCGATGGCGAGGGGGCGACGCATCTCATTCGCGCCACCGTGCTCGGCGCCGCAAGCGAGTCGGACGCACGCAAGGTCGCGAAGTCGCTCGTGAACTCGCCGCTCGTGAAGACGATGGTGCACGGCGCCGACCCGAATGTCGGCCGGCTGCTGATGGCGGTGGGGAAGTGCTTCGATTGCGAGATTCGTCCGGACACGACCGATGCATGGATCAACGGTTTTCAGGTCGTCCGCGCCGGTACCCGGATGGATTTCGATGACGCGACGGTGCGGCAGGCGCTGCGCAACGACGTCGTCGATCTCGAGGTCTCGCTCGGCGTCGGCGACGCCAGCGCCCGCGCTTATGGCTGTGACCTAACGAAAGGGTACATTGACGAGAACGCGGCGTACTACTCGAGCTAGCCCTGAGATCGATCTGCTGACGGTGCCCGTAGAAGATCCAAGGTTTCGCAGACGTCAATGATTTGAACACGGACAAAGCCGGACAAGGGCCGGACACTGCCGGACGACGATCGCAACGTCTTCTTTTTTGAAAAAGTCATTCACGTTTGTTCGTCCGGCTGTGTCCGGCCTTGTCAGGCCTTGTGCGTGTAAACACCCTTGATGCCTGGATGCGCGAGGAGGCAGGCGCGCGCGAGGCAAGAGCAGATACCCCACTATCCAATTCATCACTTCCCAATGCGAAACTTCCTTCTCGGTCTAGCGACGCTTGGCGCGATGTCGGCCGCGGCCGCTCAGGGGCCGGCGCTGGTCGTTCTCAACAAGAACGAGGCCTCGGCCTCGATCATCTCGCTCGCTGACGGGCGCACGATCGCGACGATGCCGGTGGGCGACGGGCCGCACGAGGTGGCGGTGTCACCCGACGGAAATTGGGCGGTTGCCGCGAACTACGGCGGGCGCACGGCCGGCAACTCGCTCACGGTTCTCGATCTTCGCAATCGGCGCGCCGTGCGCACGATCGACCTCGGCACGTACGCGCGTCCGCACGGCATCGCCTGGCTCCCTGATGGGAAGCGCGTCGTCGTGACCTCGGAGCAAGCACGCGCCGTCGTGATCGTCGACGTGCCTAACGGGAAGATCGATCGCGCCATCTCCACCGGCCAGCCCGGGCACCTGCTCACGCTCGCGAGAGATGGCCACCACGTCTGGACGGCCAACATCGCCGCCGGAAGCGTCTCGCTCGTCGATCTCGACAAGGGCACCGTCGTGAAGACGGTGGTGACGGGGAAAGGACCGGAGGGCAACGACGTCTCGCCGGACGGCCGTGAGCTGTGGGCCGCCGACCGCACGTTGAACCGCATCACTGTGCTCGACGCGAATACGCTGGACTCACTCGCCACGATCCCGACCGGGGAATTCCCGAATCGGGTGCATTTCACTCCGGACGGGCGCTGGGTTCTGGTATCGAACATTCGCTCCGGCACGGTCGACGTCATCGATGCCGCGTCGCGCCGAACGGTCGATCACATCACCTTCGCGTTCGACTCCACTCGAGCGAATCCCACGATGCTGGGTGCCATGGGCCGCACACCGCAGCCGGAGGGAATTCTCATCGCGCCCGATGGCCGTCGCGCGTGGATCGCGCTGTCGGCGATGAATCGACTGGCCGAAGTCGATATCGCGACCCGACGCGTGTTGCGCTACCTAACGACGGGTCAGGAACCGGACGGAATGGGATACGTCGCGTCGCTGCCCTAACGACTCGCGGCGCGTATTCGAGATGGTGAGGGCGCTAGAGTTGGGTGGACCACTTGCCACTCACTCACTTGCCACCGCCGAGCCAACGGCTATCGATTCACAGCGGCGTGACCCGCGTGACCACACCGGTAACGTCCATTACAAATAGCGCGCGATCGCCATCGACGTCGCCGACAGCAGCAGCAACCAACTCATCAACACCAGCGTTCGCGCGAGCTTGGCCTGCAGCGGTGCCGCCAGCGCGACGACATCGGCCGGCGGCTGGCCACCGCCGCGCTGCGCCTCCTGCATGCGCTGAGCGAGCTCGCCGAGTTTCTTCCCGGTCGGCTTGCTGACGGCGCCGTCGACGCCCGCCGCGATGATCGCCAGGAGCGCGCCGAGGCTCAACGTGATTCCCGTAGCCGATCGCGCGAAAGCGCCGCCGCTCGCGCGCGAATCGATCGCGAACAGCCCAAGCCCGGCGAGAATCGCCAGCGCCATGGACGTGTTGATCCAGAATTGCAACCGTCGCTGCTGCATCAGCTGCGACATCACGGGTCCCGCGCTCGGTCCCACCGCGCGAATCGCGGGGACGATGAAGCCGGCGAGAACGAGCGTCGCGCCGACCCAGAAGATGCCGGCGAGGATGTGAACGATACGGAGGAGGGTCAGGAGGGCAGTAGTCATGTTCTCAACTATACACGGCCATGGCGTCGACCGCAGCACGTTCCTCCGCCAGTTGTTCCACCCCAGGCCGGCGAGCGACACATCGAGCGATGCGATTCGTCGGTGTTCCACTTTGCCAAATGTGCGACTTCTACGTCATGCGCCACGAAATCGCTGAGTCAGATTGAGACTCGTGATGGAGACGTGAGATCCTTCTTTTTCTGTGCGCCATGCGGGCATCTCACCCACGACGGCGAGTCCAGACCCGAGACACGGAGTCTCGAGACGCGCGACGTGAGATGAAAGCCATCGTCTCACGTCCGGCGTCACGATGCTCCGTGTCTCGATGCTGGACTCGC
>DATBHD010000127.1:0-21146 GCA_036557635.1 Gemmatimonadaceae bacterium | reverse complement strand
TCGACCCGAAGCCCGGGCTGATGTATAGCAGTGCGAGCGATAACTACATCATCCCCGATCTGATCGTCGAGAAGATCGATGGGCGGTATCACGTCTTCCTGAACGACGCGAATCTCCCTCGCTTGAAGTTGAGCAAAGCCTACCAGGAGATCGCGCGTGACAAGAAGAAGTTCGAGGGGGAGAGCAAGGAGTTCATTTCGAACAAGCTCAACTCGGCGAACTGGATGATCCAGGCGATCGAGCAGCGCCGCCAGACGATGCTCAAGGTCATGAACTACATCGTCGACCGGCAGCGCGACTTCTTCGAGAAGGGCGTGCAGTACCTCAAGCCCCTCACGCTGCGCGAAGTGGCTGAGGTCATCAACATGCACGAGTCCACCGTCAGCCGCGTGACCAACGAGAAGTACGTGCAGACGCCGCGCGGCGTGTTGCCGCTCAAATTCTTCTTCTCGTCGGGCCTCTCGACCACCGCCGGCGAGGACGTCTCCGCCCGCGGCATCAAGGCCCAGATCGAGAAGCTCGTCTCGGAGGAAGATCCGAAACACCCCCTCACCGACCAGGCGATCGTCAACATCCTGAAGGAGAGCGGCGTCCAGATCGCCCGACGCACCGTCGCGAAGTACCGGGACCAGTTAGGCGTCCTCTCCGCACGGATGCGCAAACGGGTGTGAGTGGCATGAACGTGAGCACCATCGTGCCGTCTCTCACCCCCACGCCGTTAGCCCCCAGCCCCTCTTCCGTCGACGTCTCCGTCCTCGTCCCCGCGAAGGACGAGGCCGAGAATCTGCCCCTCTTCATGGAGCAGGCCGACGCGACATTTCGCGCGAACCCCGGCGTCGCCTTCGAGGTCGTCGTCATCGATGATGGATCGACCGACGACTCCTGGTCCGTCCTGCAGCAGCTGTCACATCGCTACCCTTTCCTCAAGCTCGCGCGCCACCGGAGCCAGCGCGGCATTGCCGACGCGCTGCGCACTGGTTATCTGCGCGCTGGCGGTCGCGTCCTCGTCTTCTATCCCGCCGATCTCCAGTTCAAGCCCGAGGATATTCCAAGCCTCGTCGCGCCCATTCTCGCCGACCAAGCCGACATGGTCACCGGCTTCAAGGAAGGGAAGTACGAGAAGAGGCTCGTCTCCGGCGTATACAATCGGCTGAGCCGATTGTTGTTCGATGTGAAAGTCAAAGACCTCAACAGCGTCAAGGCGTATCGCCGCGAGATCATGGATGGCCTTCCCGTCAGGCCCGATTGGCACCGCTACATGGTCGTCATCGCCGCGGCGCAGGGTTTCACGGTTGCTGAAATCCCGGTGCCGCTCTATCCCCGGCACGCGGGACGCTCGAAGTTCGCCAGCTGGCATCGCATTCCGATCGGCGTCCTCGACATGCTCTCCGTGTGGTTCGAGCTCCGCTTCGGACAGAAGCCGCTGCTCCTGTTCGCCATGCTCGGCTTCGGCGTCTTCGCATTTGGCGTGCTCGCCGGATTGCTTGCCGTCGCACGCCTGTGGATCTACGGCGTCGGTCAGCGGTGGGTGTGGTCGATCATCCAGACTTGCCTGCTTCTCGGAAGCGTCTTCATCGCGGCCGGTATGCTCGGCGAGCAGATCGCCGCGCAGCGCGCGCAGCTTCGCGAAATCCAGCGACGGTTGGACGAACAGCGCCAGGATGACGAGCGCGCCCGCCGCTGATCCGGCGGCGCTGAGTGTTCTGTTCCTCACGCACGCCTTTCCGCGCTGGTCCGGAGACGCCGCTGGTTCGTTCATTCTTCGACTCGCGCGCGCGTTAGGCGAGCGACGCATTCGGGTCACCGTGCTCACGCCGCATGCCGCCGGCTTGGCCGGCCGTGAACGCATCGACGGAATCGACGTCGTCCGCTTTCGTTATGCGCCCGCCTCGTTCGAGACCCTCGCTTACACCGGCACGATGGCTGAACAGGTCCGCTCGTCTTGGCAGGCACGCGCCGCGCTCGTCTCCTTGCTCGGCGCTGGCTTTGGACGCGCGCTCCGGGAGCAGCGCCGCCTGCGCCCCGCGCTCCTCCACGCGCATTGGTGGTTTCCGAGCGGCGTCCTCGGCGCGGCGATGAAGCGTGTATCACCGGCGCCGCTCGTGACGACCATGCACGGCAGCGACGTCCGGCTCGCGCGATCGACGAGGGCCGCGCGCTCCACCTTTCGCTGGGTGATCGGCAGCTCCGACGCGACGACGAGCGTCTCGCACTGGCTCGCCGAGCAGGCGCACGGCATCGCCCCCGCGCAGCGAGTGCCCGCGGTGGCTCCGATGCCCGCCGCGACCGACCTCTTCTCTCCGGGCCCCGGGCGCGAGCGCGACCGACTACTGTACGTGGGCCGTCTCAATGCGCAGAAGGGCATCGAGCTCTTGCTGCGCGCATTGGCCGAAATGCGCCGGAGCGTGCGGCTCGACGTGATCGGTGATGGCGCCGATGCCGAATTGCTCCGGTCTCTGGCGGCGTCGTTAGGCGTCGCCGACCGGACAACCTGGCATGGCGCGCTCCCGCAGGACCACCTCGTTCCCTTCTATCGCCGCGCCGCCGCCCTCGTCGTCCCGTCGCGAGAGGAAGGCCTCGGTCTGGTCGCGGTGGAGGCGCAGCTGTGCGAGACGCCCGTCGTCGCCTTCGACTCCGGCGGCCTCCGCGACATCGTCGAGAACCAGGCGACCGGAATTCTGGTGAAGGATTTCGAATCCCAAGCCCTGGCGACGGCAATCGACGACCTGCTCGACAAGCCGGAGCGCGCGAACGAGCTCGGGAAAGCGGGTCGGCGCGCCGCGCTCCGTGTGTTCGCGCCCGACGCTGTCGCCCGGAGCTACGCCTCCATCTATCGCGACGCGATCACTCTTCACGCCGCCGGGCGAACCGCGCCAAGGCCGCACCGCGCGAAATGAGCAGCCCGAAGACCACTCGTTATGCGCTGCGTGGCTTGCAGGTGGCGATCGCCGTTGCCGCGCTCGCGTTCGCGTTTCGCGCGCTCAGCCGTCAATGGAGGGATTCATCCGCTCAGCTCGCCCAGGTCCATCCCGACTGGAGCTGGCTTGCGCTGTCGGGGATGATTTTTCTCGCGACTTACGCGGTTCTTCTCGAGACCTGGCGAGAGGTCCTGCGCACGTGGAGCTCGCGACTCGGCTATGTGAGCGCGGCTCGCATCTGGACCGTATCCAACCTGGGACGTTACGTGCCCGGCAAGGTGTGGCAGATCGGGGCGATGGGACTGATGGCCGAGCGCGCCGGTGTCTCCCCGATCGCCGCCACTGGTTCGGCAATTCTGAATGTCGTCGTGAACCTCGTCGCCGGTTTTCTCATTGCCGCGGCGTTCGGATGGCCACTCCTGAATCTTCCCCAGGTGGCCGGGGGCAGGGGACCGGCCATCATGTTCGCGCTCGGGACAGTGGTGATCCTTGCGGTGTTGCCACGCGCGCTACCGCCCCTGGTGCGTCGTCTGAGTCGTGTCACGGGACGCGATTTCGGCGAGGCAACGTTCCCGGCGGCGGCGATCGTCATCTCGGTCGTCGGCAACCTCGTTGCGTGGGTGCTGTACGGCACCGCCTTCGCCACGTTCGCTCGCGGCATCATCGGATCGACGCATGGTCCGATCACCGCCTACATCGCCGTCTACGCGCTCTCGTACCTGGTGGGTTACCTTGTTTTGTTCGTACCAGCCGGCGTCGGCTTTCGCGAGGCGGCGATGATCGCCTTGCTTCCCGCGGCGCATCTTGCGACACCGGCGCAGGCAGCAGTCCTCGCGGTAACATCGCGTCTGTGGCTCACTGTGTTGGAGATCGCACCCGGTGCGCTCTTCCTGACCTTCGACGGCTTGCGACGACGACCTCGTGAAGAATAAGAACCAACGTCGAACGGCGATGCCCGCCGAGGCACTGCGCCGACGAGAGCAGTGGACTCCGCGCTTCGCGGGCGCGTGGGCGGCGCTCGTGTTCGCATTGTGCACCCTCGCTCTCGGTTTTCCCGCGCTCGGCGGCGGCTTCCTGATCAATGTGCGCAGCGATCAGTTCTACGCGGGCTATCCATTTCGCGAGTTCGCCGCGGCGTCGCTCAAGGCTGGTCACGGGATTCCGCTCTGGAATCCCTATCTCATGGGGGGCATGCCGTACGTCGCCGCGATGCACGGCGACATCTTCTATCCGACCGCCTTCCTCCGCATGATCCTGCCGACCGACGTCGCGATGACGTGGGGGCTGCTGATTCACATCTTTCTCGCGGGCTTCTTCACGTACCTGTTTCTTCGTGCGTGGGGAATCGGCTATCTCGCGAGCGTCATCGGCGGCGTCACATATCTCATGTGCGGACCGATCGCCGCGTACGTCTCTCCCGGTCACGATGGAAAGCTCTTCGTCAGCGCGCTGCTGCCCCTTGCCCTGTTCTTTCTAATCCGCGGCATTCGCGACGGACGACAGTGGGCCTGGGGCGGCCTTGCGCTCACGATCGGCGCCGCGGTTCTCGCCCCTCATCCACAGCTCCTTCAGTACACTCTGCTCGCCAGCGGCGCGTTCGCGCTGTATCTCGCCTTTGCGGAGCTCGAATTGCCGGACGGCTCGCGAATGCGTCTCGATCGCCGTGTCGCCGTCCGACGATTGCTCTTCGCGCTTGGCGCCGTCGTTCTCGGTGGCCTGATGGGGGCGGTGCAGTTTCTCCCCGTTCGCGAGTACGTCCCATTCTCGCCGCGCGCGGGTGGTCGCGATTACGCCTACGCAACATCGTTCTCGCTGCCGATCGAGGAGATGATCAACTTCTATCTCCCCGAGTTCAGCGGCATCCTGGACAAGTACTGGGGAAGGAACGTCATCCATCTACACAGCGAGTACCTTGGCGCGGCTTCGCTCTTTCTTGCCGGTCTCGGCCTAACGAGTGAGCGCCGCGGCTTCCGATGGTTCTGGATCGGAACGTTCATCGTGTCGCTGCTCTGGGCGCTCGGTGGGAGCACACCGTTCTATCACATCGTCTACGCTGTCGTCCCGGGCACGCATTACTTCCGCGCGCCGAGCACGATGCTGTTCCTCGTTGGATTCAGCTCGGCCGTGCTCGCGGCGCTGGGTGCGGAGCGGTTGCTCGTGCGTGGGGTCTCGTTCAGATATGCGCTCTGGTGGCTCGCGGCAGCCGGAGCCGTCGCTCTCCTTGCCTCGTTTGGCGGCCTCACCAACATGGCGAAGGTCATTGCCGCATCGTGGGCCGGCGACCAGCTCGACGATGTGATCGCCAGCAACAATGCCGCTCTCGTGATCGGCGCATGGCGAGCTTTTCTCGTCATCGCGCTCGCCGCGCTCGTCGTCTGGATGATGGACAGGCGAAGCCTTGGTGCTCGCGTCGGGGGTTGGGCATTCGTTGGCCTGCTCGCCGTGGATTTCTTCAGCGTCGAGAAGCAGTACTTCATATTTTCTCCGCGTGCGTCGACGCTGTACGCGTCGGACCCCGCACTCGATTACGTGCGACGACAGCCGGAGCCGGGAAGAGTTCTTTCTGAGCCCCTTGTTCGCATGACCCACTCCGACCCGATGCTGCATAACGACGGTCCGATGGCGCTCGGAGTTCGACTCGCGCTGGGCTACCACGGCAATGAAATCGGCCGCTTTCAGCATCTCTGTGGCGCGACGCCGGATACGCGGTGCGAGCCTCAAATCATTTTCAGTCCGATGTTTTGGCGCCACGAGAATGTGCAGTACTTGTACACGAACGCCGACACCGCGGCGATGAAGCAAATATCCGCGGTGCCACTCACGAAGCTCGTCGGGCCGGTGCAGGATGCGGGTGGCAATTCCGTGTACCTCTACAAGCTGCCGGGCGAGAATCCGCTGGCCTGGCTCGCGCCAGTGTTCGTGAAGGCACCCGAGGACCAGATCTTCGCCGCCGTCTTGAATCCGCAGTTCGATCCGACTCGCGTCGCGGTGCTCGACACGAATTCCCGAATCCCGGCACAGCAAATCAGCGCGCCGCCTCCAGCGCTTTCGACGCCGGTGCGCGTTATCCACTACGCTCCGGGCGTCATTCAACTGCAAATCGACTCATCGCCGCCGGCAGGTTCTGCGTTGATAGTCTCCGAGAACTACTTCCCGGGGTGGACGGCGACCGTCGACGGCCGTCCCGCGTCCACTGACCGTGTGGATTACAACTTGATCGGCGTCCAGCTGCCGGCGAACGCGAAGCGCATCGACTTGCGCTTCAACGATCCGGCTTATCAGCGAGGGAAGGTGATCACCCTATTGGCCCTCGTCGCCAGCATTGCACTCGTGATTTTCGGCGTCGTTAGCGACCGACGGAGCCAACCCGCAGCGGCCTGAGGCTTGGGAAGCCAGATCCGTTGAGGTTAATTTCGCCAGATGGCTGAACGGGCCCTCGTCATTGTTCCGACCTACAATGAGCGCGAGAACATCACGCGCATCATCGGAGCCATCCTCGATCAGGATCCTCGGCTCGAGATTCTCGTCGTCGATGACGGATCACCGGACGGCACTGGCGATATCGTCGAAGGTCTCATGCAACATGAGGCGAGGCTCCATATCATCAGGCGGCCTCGCAAGATGGGACTCGGCACCGCATACCTTGCTGGATTCGCCTGGGCGCTCGAGAAGGGCTACGATTTCATGTTCGAGATGGACGCCGACTTCTCCCATGATCCTGCGCACTTGCCTCAATTCCTGCGTGCGATCGAGGACGCGGACCTCGTCCTCGGTTCACGCTATCGCAACGGCAAGGTCACCGTCGTCAACTGGCCGATCAATCGGCTGCTGCTGAGCTACTTTGCCAACGTGTACGCTCGCGTCGTGACCGGACTTCCGCTGTGGGATGCAACCGGTGGGTTCAAGTGCTTCCGAAGAAGAGTGCTGGAGGCGATCGACCTCACGCAGGTCCGCTCGAACGGCTATGCATTTCAGATCGAGATGAGCTTTCGCGCGTGGCGAAAGCACTTCAGGATCGTTGAGATACCGATCGTGTTCGTCGATCGGACCGAAGGGCAGAGCAAGATGTCCAAATCGATCGTCCGTGAGGCGATCTGGATGGTCTGGAGGCTGCGGCTATGGGCACTGAGAGGCATCGTGTGAGCCTTCCGTGAGACACATCCTGTGATTCCAACTGGTCGGCCA
Organism: Gemmatimonadaceae bacterium; assembly: GCA_036557635.1. Classification (GTDB taxonomy): domain Bacteria; phylum Gemmatimonadota; class Gemmatimonadetes; order Gemmatimonadales; family Gemmatimonadaceae; genus AG2. The sequence goes on along the minus strand of DATBHD010000127.1, from coordinate 14,043 downwards.
TTCTACAAGCTCACAGGCTCGGGCAACGACTTCGTTTTCGTCGACGTGCGACGCGACGCGGCCAGAGAGCTCGAGAAGGTCGAGACCATTCGCGCGGTGTGTGCCCGAGGCTCGGGCGTCGGCGCTGACGGAATCGTTTTTCTCAAAGGGGGCGAGAGCGCTCCGATCTCGATCCGATACCTCAACAGCGACGGCTCGCTGGCAGCTCTTTGCGGCAATGCTACGCTATGCGCGACACGCCTCGCGGTGGAGCTCGGAATGGTCGAGAGAGACCGCGACTTCGGAATCGAGACGGACTCAGGGCTCGTCACAGCGCGCTTCCGCGACGGACTCCCGGAGATCGACCTGCAGCCGGTGACGGACGTACAGGACTGCTTTCCGGTCGAGCTCGAGGCGGGGGAAGAGCGGATAGGCTTTGCGCTGGTCGGCGTGCCACATCTCGTCATCCTCACTGAGGACGTGGACCAGGCGCCGATCGTCGAGCGCGGCCGGGAGCTGCGGCATCACGCCGGGCTGGCGCACGGCGCGAACGTGAACTTCGTGTCGCGACGCAACGATCGCTGGCGGATCAGGACGTATGAGCGCGGCGTCGAAGCGGAGACGTTGGCTTGCGGAACCGGTGCCGTTGCGACGGCGCTGATGTTGTCGGCCTGGGGTGAAGCGAGCGCCACTGTCGAGCTCGAGACCAGATCGGCTCGATCGCTGCGAATTCGCCATCGGCTCGATGGGCGCAATCATCTCGCGTCGCTCTCGGGCGAAGCGCGGATCGTGTTCGTCGGTCAGCTCGCAGAGCTTTTCAGCGCTGGCACTTAGCCAAGGTGGAGTGGAGAACTCATTGGGTTTCTCCACATTTCTTCACAGATCGAGTTTACATAATACATCTTATACGTACTTTCTCATTCTCAACAAAAACAGGGCGCGCGCCGCTGCCTCGGCCCGCGCCCTAAGCTCGTCGCAGCTGTCTTGTCCGTGTTGGTCCGTGTCTCCTCAGGACTTGCCCGCGCGCGTCGCATTCAACTCAGCCAACCGCACTCGGGCTTCGGCCGCAACCGACTGCGCCTTTTCATCCGTCGACAGCTGAGTCCACAGCCGCTTCGCTTCCGCCGTATTACCGGCGGCCGAATAGGACCGCGCCGACTTTGCTCGGTAATACGCTCGCTCGTTGTCGAACTGCGCCGCTTGAGCGGCACGCTCGTACGCCTTCGCCGCGTCCGCGAATTTATTCAACTGCGAGTAGCCGTCTCCCATCAGGCTCTGGACCGCCGCCTCGCTGCCGCCGGCGTGACCCGAGATGTCCTCGAGTGCTTTGATCCCATCCTGATACTTGTTCGCCCCGTAGTCGGTCTGCGCCAGAAGCATGGCCGCCTGCGCGCCAGCCCCCGTTCCCTTGTACCGGCTCACGACCCGTTGAAGATCGCTGGTCGCCAGCGCGGTATTGCCGGACTGCAGCGACTGCTCCGCCTGAACCAGGCTTCGCTCGGCGTTCATGGTTTTGATCTGCTGCGAGCGAACGTAGAACCAGTAGCCAGCCGCGGCCACCGCGATGACTGCCGCCGCGCCGCCAAGCATTTTCGAATTCACCTGCACCCATTCCATGATGTCGAGGCCGTCTCTGGCACTCGGCGCACGCACCGGCGATGGAGCCGCCTTTACCTCTGGTGTCGACTTCGGCTTTGCAGCCATTGCTTGGAAACCTCGTTAGGTTGACCGATTATTCTCCGGGAGGCGCCCCCGGGGTGACTCGAACACCCGGCCAACGGTTTAGGAAACCGCTGCTCTATCCATCTGAGCTACGGGGGCGGGCTTCGAAAAATAGCGAAGCGTAAGGTCTCGTGCCTGAGCGCCTCGACAGCAACCGGCTTCGCGCGCGCCAATCCGGCCGAGGATCGCCTCGCGTCACTGCGCCCGCAAAAGTCCTCGGCGCCGCGAGCCAATGCGCGCTCTTTCTCGCCAAGTCCAACTTATAGATCACAGGGGGACTTGCGGCAAGGCCACGCCCCCGACCCAGAATTCGCGCCGTTGAACACTCGAGGAGATCTCAATGCGCGCATTGCTGTCGACAATCGGCTCGCGAGGCGACGTCCAACCTCTGGTTGCGCTTGCCTTACAGCTCGAGGCCCTGGGCCAGGAAGTCCATCTCTGTGTACCGCCAGACTTCCGCGAGTGGATCGAGAGCCTCGGCCTCACCGTCACTTCCATCGGTCCGGAGCTGCGAACGCTGACTGCCGCGAGTCCATCGTCGGCGTCGACCCTTCTCTCGACGCCCGAACGCCGGCGTCAGCTGGCGGAGGCATCGGTCGCCGCGCAATTCGAGACGATCGCGACAGCCGCTCCTGGCTGCGACGTCATCGTCGCCGCGACCGCCCTGCAGATCGCCGCTCGGTCGATCGCCGAGAAGTTGGGAATCCCCTATGTGTACGCTGCCTACTGCCCCATCGTGCTTCCGTCGCCGCACCATCCGCCGCCACTCTTGCCCGCAATACCAGGGCAAATTCCTGCACCGGCAACCTGCGACAACCGCGAGCTCTGGGCTCGCGATGCGGAGCGGTTCAACACGTTGTTCGGCGCCGCGTTCAACTCCCATCGAGCGAAGCTGGGTCTCGCCCCTGTCGGCGACGTGCGGAATCACGTCTTTACCGACCGGCCCTGGCTGGCCGCCGACCGGACGTTGGGCCCCTGGCCCGAGCCGGCGGACGCGGCGGTGTTTCAAACGGGCGCCTGGATTCTGCCTGATGAGCGTCCACTGAACTCGGATCTGCGGGAGTTCCTCGACGCTGGTGAGCCACCAGTCTATTTCGGCTTCGGCAGCATACGCGCGACACCAGAGCTCAGCCGGGTGATGATCGAATCGTCGCGCGCGCTTGGACGTCGCGCGATCGTCTCTCGTGGATGGGCCGATCTGTCACTCGTGGACGGCCAACCCGACTGCCTCGCGATCGGCGACGTCAACCAGCAGGCCTTGTTCAAGCGCGTCGCCGCTGTCGTCCACCATGGCGGCGCCGGCACGACGACCGCGGCCGCGCGAGCGGGCGCACCTCAGGTCGTCATTCCGCAGATGTACGACCAGCCCTATTGGGCGAGGCGAGTCCAGCAGCTGGGCATTGGAACGGCACACGCATCGGAAGCGCCGACCGCCGGTTCCCTCGCGACCGCCCTCGACCTCAGCCTACAGCGCGACGTCGCCACGCGCGCCCGCTCCGTCGCCGCCGCCGTGCGCAACGATGGCGCGCACGCGGCGGCGCGGCGCCTGATTGCCACCGTCAATTAGAATTTACTAAATACGTCATTGGACTTCTCGGCGAGCGCCGATGAGCTGCGGCGTTGGACGCGACGTCTGCCGTCGCATCGGGCGTGATTCAGGGCACGTGTTTGACACAACGTCCCGTGCTGGCTATCGTCTCGGCCGCCGGATTTGTCCGATTGAGTTGCGCCCACGCGGCGCTGCTTTCCCAACTGGGGCGAACCGATTTTGGCCATTCCGCGTTCCCATCGAATTTCAGGCGCTTCGGAGCTCGGCGCGTCGTGACGGCGACCCTCGAGATGGTGCGGATGCTGATATCCGCCCAGATGCTCACAACGGCCTTCCTCGCCGCTCTCTTGTGGGCGCTCCACGTGCAGCTGCGCCGGCAGGAGGTCAACCGTTGGTGGGTGTGGGCCTGGACGTTGACCGCGCTGTTCCTGACGGCCGGACGGCTGGCGATGGCCTTTCCGGCGGGTTGGAGCATCGCCAAGGGAGTCGTCGTTCTCCTCGCGACGATCTCGGGATTTCTTGCTGCTCCGACGCTCGTCTTCGGGACGGTGAGCCTGCGGTCCCCGGGCACTATCACGCGACGGGTCGCCGTGCCCTGGCTCGGAAGCGCCGTCGCGTTAGGCGCTCTCAGCTTCGGCGCCTCCCTGGTGTGGTCAGCCGAGCCGCTCACGAGCTTCTCGATCAGGAATGGGCCGCGCACGTTTGTGCTCGCGGCGGCTCTGTTCTTCTGCGCGCGGGTGTTCTTCCAGCGCCTGCGTGTCACGAGATCGTGGGCAGCTCTGATGACGGGCGCTTGCTGCCTCATCTACGGCGTGAACCAGTCTGTCTACACGGCCGCCCAGATCGCGCAGTTGTTCGGAAGCGCCAGTGGTTCTCCGCAGGGCGTCGGTCGCGCGGCATTGATGTGGAGCGCTCGCTTCCTCTACGTCGACGTCGTCATGACCTGCGGTATCTGCCTCGGCATGGTCCTTCTCCTCGTAGAGGAGTATCAACGCTCGGAGCGCGCGCTCGCCGAGAGCACACGGACCCGCCGCGAGGTTGCGGAGCAGAACACGGCCTTGCAGTTGGAGATCCGCTATCGCGAGGAGATCGAGCAGGAGCTGCGAGCCAGCGAGGATCGATATCGGGACCTGGTCGAGAACAGCGAAGATCTGCTGTGCACTCACGATCTCGAGGGGCGCATCCTCTCGGTGAACGCGGCGCCGGCGCGAATTCTCGGCTACGAGGTCGACGAGCTCCTGAACGTGCCGGCGCGCAGTCTGCTGGCGCCGGACGTCCGGGAAAAGTTCGACGAGTACCTTCGGAAAATTCGGCGAGACGGTGTGGCTGAGGGAATCGTCAAGGTCACCGCGAAGAACGGCGAGTCGCGTCTCTGGGCCTTTCGCAGCACGTTGCGCACGGACGGGGTGGCGACGCCAATCGTTCGCGGAATGGGTCGCGATGTAACGGACCAACACCGGGCGGCGCGACTGCTGCGGCAATCCCAGGAGAGGCAAGAGGCAATTCTCCGTGCCCTTCCCGATTGGCTTTTCCTTACGACTGGTGACGGATTGTTGCTGGATTGCCGCGCGAAGGACTCGCGCTATCTGGTGATGCAGCCGCACGAATTCATCGGTCGCAAGGTGGAGGATGTGCTCCCGAACGATCTTGCGGTGCGCCTGGTGAACTGCTTCAAGGAAGCCCTCCGGTCGGACCAGCCGGCGAGTCTCGAGTACTCGATCTCGATCGGTGATGCGCCGCGATTCTACGAGGTGCGATCGGTCCGCTCCGATCAGAGTCGAGTGCTCAGCCTCGTTCGTGACGTCACTGATCAAAAGCTCGCCGAGCAGCGCGTCCGCGATCTTCAGGAGGAGCTCGCGCATGCCAGTCGCGTCACGGCGATCGGCACACTGACCGGATCACTCGCGCACGAAATCAATCAGCCGCTCACGGCGGTGCAGACAAATGCATTCGTCGCGCTGAAGCTGCTCGACGCACCGGCGCCAAACGTCGGCGCCGTCCGCGAGGCGCTGACCGACATCCTCAGCGACAACCGACGCATCGACGACGTGCTCCGCCGATTGCGTGGCCTGCTGCGCAAGGAACGCCGCGACTACGCACCCGTCGACGTAAACGCCATCGTCAGCGACGTGTTGACATTGGCCCGCAGCAATTTCATCGAGCGCCGCATTACGATCGACGTGCGTCTTGGATCGAACCTGCCCGCCGTGCTTGGAGATCGTGTTCAGCTTCAGCAAGTCGTGCTCAATCTTTTGATGAACGCCGCGGACGCCCTCGACGGCATGGACGCCGAAGATCGATCGGTCACCGTCGAGACAGCCGCGACGGGCAGTCAGGTGAGCGTCTCCGTCTCCGACCGCGGTGCAGGCATCTCCGACGCAGCCTTCGCACGGATGTTCGATCCCTTCTTCACGACGAAGGGAGACGGCATGGGGCTCGGGCTGTCGATTTGTCGCGCGATCATCGATGCGCACGGCGGTCAGATATCCGCCACGCGAAATCCGGATCGTGGATTGACGTGCTCCTTCGTTCTCGACTCCATGGTGCCATCGAGCGCTGTCGCCGCGCCGCACGCGAGCGTCGTCGGCCTTCGCCCGGGCAGCGCATCGCTCGCCGACAGGGTGGACGCATGAGTGAGGGATCCTCGACGGCGCTGGCGCCGACGGTGTGTGTCGTCGATGACGATTGCTCGGTGCGAATCGCTCTCGAGCGGCTCTTTCGAGGAGTCGGATGGACGGTGAAAGGCTTCGGATCCGCGGAAGAATTTCTGAAGCACGAGCCGCTCGATTGCGCGTGTCTCGTCGCCGACGTCCACTTGGGGAAGATGAGCGGCCTCGAGCTGCAGGCGGTGCTCGGCGCCCGCGGTGACGCGCCGGCGATGATCCTAACGAGCGGGCTCGCCGAGGAGGAGATGGAGATCGAGGCGCTCCGCCTCGGGGCGATTGCATTCTTCCCAAAGCCCTTCGATGCGAGCGCGCTGCTGGACGCGGTGAGTCGGGCGCTCGCCCCAACCGCTCGGTAGCCAGCACTCTCGAGCGCGACCGCCTTTTGCGTCAGTAGGTCACCAGCGATTGCATCGCGCTCGTTCGCAGGCGGTCCAATCCCGGCAGGAAGCTCAGCGCGATGAGAAAGGAGAATCCGAGTACCTCGCCGCCCAGCCTTTCGATGAGGCGACGTGTGGCATCCGCGGTGCCGCCGGTAGCGAGGACGTCATCGACGATGAGGACGCGCGGTCGCTCTGCCCAATCGCACGCGTCGGCGTGAATCTCCAGCCGGTCGGTTCCATACTCGAGCGCGTATTCGACTACCTCGGTCTTGGACGGCAGCTTGCCCGACTTGCGTACGGGAATGAATCCAGCGCCGAGACGCTGCGCAACCGGCCCGCCAAGAATGAAGCCCCGACTCTCGATCGCCACGACGTGCGAAATCCGACTTCGCTCGTAAGGCAGCGCCATGGCGTCCGTAGTCGCGCGAAACAAGGCCGCGTCCGATAGCAGCGGCGTGATGTCCTTGAACGTGATCCCCGGTTTTGGAAAATCCGGGATGTCTCGAATCGCGCGCCTGATGCGCGTCTCGAGATCCGAGCGCGCCGCCTGTGCCGTAGTCATTTGAGAATTCCGAATGGGTCGAGCGCGGCGACAGTCGGCTCCGCGATCTGCTCCTCCATGTCGCTCACGCGCGCGCCCGAAGGTCCCGACCGCAGAAGCACGCGAAGCTGCTCGAGCGCAGAGTCATCTCCTATCGCGAGCACTTCCACGCTTCCGTCCTGCCGGTTGCGCACCCAGCCCGCTAGGCCGAGCGCGCGCGCACGCTCGCGAACGTACCAGCGATAGCCCACGCCCTGTACGCGTCCACGAACGGCAACGTACAACACGGCTCACCTCGCCTCGCCCTTGGCCCAACCGTGGTGCCCCACCAGCGGAACGAAGCGCACGGGGCCCAGCTCCTTACGGTCCAGTTGACCGTTGGTGCGATGGTACATCAGGAGTTGTTGGTCCTCCCTCGTTCCAACCGGCACGAGCATGCGTCCGCCCTCCGCGATTTGAGCGAGCAGCGGCTCGGGGACCGAGGGTGCTCCGGCACTGACGAGGATCGCATCATACGGCGAGTACTCGCGCCAGCCAAGCGTTCCGTCGCCAAGCAGCATCGAGACGTTCCCCACTCCCGATCGCTGAATCGCTTCCCGTGCCTGCTGATAAAGCGCCGGAAGCCGCTCGATCGAAAATACCTGTTCGACGAGATGAGCCAGCAAGACCGTTTGGTATCCGGAGCCCGTCCCGACCTCGAGCACGCGTTCGTGCCCCGTTAGGCGAAGCAGCTCCAGATATCGCGCGTGAATGGAGGGCTGCGAGATGGTCTGTCCATTGCCGATTGGCAGCGGATTGTCCTCATAGGCTCGATGTCGCAGTCCCGTGGGAAGGAAATGGTGCCGCGCGGTCTGCTCGAAGGCGCGCAGCACCGCGAGATCACGAATCCCCTTCTCACGCAGCGTCTCGACAAGCCGCAGTCGTGCGCCGCGAAGCTCCTGGTCTACGGGTCGCGCCACCATGTGCCGGACGCCTCGAGGACGTTGTAGTGCGTGAGATCGAGCTGGAGCGGCGTCACGGAAATGAAGCCCTCCTGGATCGCTCGGAAATCCGAGTCTTCCTCACCCGTCCAGCTCGCGTGTCCGCCACCGATCCAAAAGATCTCGCGTCCCCACGGATCGCGCATCGGCGTGATCGAGTTGGAATAGACGCGTCTCCCCAGGCGCGTCAATCGAACGCCCTTCACGGAGGAACCCTCGACGGGCGGAAGGTTCACGTTGAGCAGCGTGTTGGGAGGGAACGCCGGCAACGACGTCAGATTGCGCAACAGGTCGGTGAGCACGGGGATCTGCTTTCGCAAATGCGTAACGTCCGCTCGCAGATCGCCCCCCGCAAAGGAGATGGCGATCGACGGGATGCCGAGCGCGAGACCCTCCATTGCAGCCGCGACGGTTCCCGAATACAGCACGTCCTCGCCCATGTTCTGGCCATGGTTGATGCCGCTCAGCACGTAGTCGGGACGATTCGGCATCAACGCTTCGACAGCGAGCATCACGCAATCCGTCGGAGTTCCGTCGACTTGCCATCTGCGATCGCCACGGCGCACCGGTCGAATCGGATGATGCAGCGTGAGTGAATGACTCGTCGCGCTCTGCTCTCGATCGGGCGCCACGACGACCACTTCTCCGAGCGGCGCTGCCGCCTCCTCCAGGCACTCGAGGCCGCGCGCCAGAATCCCGTCGTCGTTTGTGAGGAGGAGGCGCATCAGCGTTTGGGAGCCTCTCGCGGCGACTCCAGCACATGCAAGAGATCACGAAGCTCCTGTTCGATCGCGGAGAGAGCCTCGACCGACAACGCACCGCGCGACACGCGGCGCAGCTCTCCCGCTTTGCGATGCTCGTTCAGCTTCTGTCGCGCGCCGTCGATCGTGTACTTCTCGGTGTAGAGCAGATGCTTCACGAGGAGGATCAACTCGATCTCCTTCCGCTGATAGACGCGATTTCCCGAGCGATTCTTGGCCGGATTCAAAAAGCGGAACTGACTCTCCCAGTAGCGCAGTACGTGCGCCTTGAGGCCGGTGAGGTCGCAGACTTCACCGATCGAAAAGAATTCCTTCACCGGATCGGACGGGCCGTTCATACGTCCTGCTCCGCGCGTAGCTCCCTCGCCATCAACTCCTGCGCCGCCAGCCGTGCCGGATAATGATCGAAGAGTATGCGGTACACCATTTCGGCGATCGGCATCTCGACTCCTTCGCGCGCCGCGAGCTCGATGGTGCTGGCCGTCGTCACGACGCCTTCGGCGACCGTCTCCTTGCCCGCGCGCGCTTCCTCGAGGGTCTTGCCGCGCCCGATCTCGACGCCTAACGCGCGATTGCGGCTGAGGGTCCCGGTGCACGTCAGCACCAAATCACCGATGCCCGCCAGTCCCGCGAACGTCGCCGCGCTCGCGCCAAGGGACATGCCCAACCGTGTCATCTCGGCGAGCCCGCGCGTGATGAGCGCCGCGCGGGAGTTGAAGCCGAGGCCGACGCCCTCGAGGATCCCCACCGCCACCGCCATGACGTTCTTGAGCGCGCCGCCGAGCTCGACGCCAATCACATCGTCGTGCGTGTACACGCGAAAGCTTCCACCGCTCATCACTTCCTGCACCACGAGCGCGGCGTCCGCCGTGTCCGACGCCGCGACAACGGCCGTCGGTTGTCGCGCGGCCACTTCGGCGGCGAAGCTCGGCCCCGAAAGCGCGACGACGGCGTGGTTAGGCAGCTCGGCGGCGATGACATCCGTCATCAGGGCCATCGAGCCAAGCTCGATCCCCTTGGATGCTACCGTCACGATTGCGTCAGGATGGATGCACGAGGCGGCGGCGCGCGCGATTGCTCGCAGATGATTCGAGGGCGTTGCGTACACCACGAGTCGCGCGCCATCGAGCGCCACGGCCTGCTCGTGGGTCGCCTCGAGCCGCGGCGACAAGCGCGCGCCGGCGAGGAATCGCGTGTTCTGGTGCGTCTCGTTGATTGCTTGCACGACGTCGGGCTCGTACGCCCAGATTCGGACGTCGTGGCCGGCGGAAGCCAGCAAGTCGGCGAGCGCCGTACCCCACGCGCCCGCGCCGATCACTGCGCAGCGCATGACGTGGCGAAGCGGGCGGCGACCAGCACGGCGAGCACGACGACGAGTCCGATCGCGAGCGCTGCCGCCATCCGCCGTGACGGCGGCGCGGCGCCTGCTTTTCCGAAACGGTGCTCTTCCCCCTTCTGGAGTCGACCGATGTTCGCGCGATGGGTCCAGTACACGAACACCGCGACGAGTACACTGATCGTGAATACGGGAGACCTTGGCCCGAGCGTGACACCGATCAACACCGGAAGCAGCGTGGCGCTGATCAGCGATCCGAGCGACACATACCCGCTCGTGAAAAGCACCACCGCGAACACGATGAGCACCAGCAACGTTTGGATCGGGGCGAGCGCGAGGAAAACACCCGCGGCGGTGGCGACGCCTTTGCCGCCGCGCTTGAAGAGCAGGAACACGGGGCGCGTGTGGCCGAGGATCGCCGAGACGCCGCACGCGATCGCGAGCCACACCGGCGGAAAACTTGAAATCGTGTAACGCGGCAGGAGCAGGACCGGCAGCGCGCCTTTCGCGACGTCGACGGCAAACACGACCAGTCCGATCTTCGTTCCGAGCACCCGAATCACGTTCGTCGCGCCCAGATTGCCAGAGCCGTGCTTTCGGAGATCGACGCCGCGCGCCTTACCAGCGAGATACGCCGACGGAAACGATCCGGCTACGTACGCAAGCGCGATCGCCAGGGCGGGATGCATGGTCGGCGGTCAGCCCGCCTTTCGCCGCATCACCACGCGCAGCGGATTGCCGGTGAATCCCCACGCCTCGCGAAAGCCGTTATGCAGATACCGCACGTAGTGCTCCTCCACGAGCTCCGGATGATTCCCGAACACGGCAATCGTCGGCGGCGACGTTTGCACCTGCGTCGCGTAGTTCAGTTTTACGATGTGCCCCGCTGCTTGCGGCGGTTGCAGTCGCGCCAGGAGTTGGCCGAGCCGCTCGTTCACCTCGGAGGTCGCGATACGCTTTTGCCTCTCCTCATCGACGGCGAGAATGAGATCGAGAACGCGTGTCACTCGCAAGCCCGTCTTCGCGGAGGTGAAGAGGAACGGAACAAAACTGAGGTACGGTGCCTTCTCGCGCACTTTCTTCTCGAATCGGGCGGCGGCCTTATCGTCCCGCTCCGCAAGGTCCCACTTGTTGACGACGACGATCAGGCCGCGCCCCGCCTCCCACGCCAACGCCGCGATCTTGAGATCCTGATTCTGGATATCGCCCTCGGTCGGCTCGACGAGCAGCAAGCAGATCTCCGCGCGCTCGATCGCGCGACGCGTGCGGAGCGCCGAATAGAACTCGATCCCGTCTTCGATGCGGCTCTGGCGCCGGAGTCCCGCGGTGTCGATGAAGACAAGATCGCGGCCGTGATAGCGCATCGGCGTGTCGATCGCGTCGCGCGTCGTTCCGGCAATCTCCGAGACAACCAGGCGCTCTTCGCCGAGCAGCCGATTCACAAATGACGACTTCCCCACGTTGGGCCGCCCGACGACGGCAATGCTCAGCGCGGTCTCTTCCTCGACGACAACGGGCGGCAGGTGCTCCACGATGGCGTCGAGCAAATCGCCCGAACCCATCCCGTTGTTCGCCGAGACGGGAATCGGATCTCCCAAACCGAGCGAGTAGAACTCGTAGAAGTCGGTGCTGCGTGGGTTGTCGACCTTGTTCGCGACGAGCAGCCACGGCTTGCCCGCCGTGCGCAGCATCTCCGCCACATGCGCGTCACTCGGATGGAGGCCGGCGATCGCGTCGACGACGAAGAGCAACAGATCGGCCTCGCCCATCGCCTGCCCGACCTGACGCCTGATCTCGATGTCCATCGGGTGCTGCGGATCGTCGGCGACGCCGCCCGTATCGACGAGCCAGAACGCGCGCCCGTTCCAATCGGCGCGCGCGAAGTGCCGGTCGCGCGTCGTCCCCGCTTCCTCGGACACGATCGCCGTGTCGCGGCCGACGATCCGGTTGAACAGCGCGGATTTGCCGACGTTGGGACGTCCGAGGAGCGCGACGACGGGAATGCCGGCGTCTTTCATGCCGCCGCGTCACCATCGCGCGCTCGGGCGCGCTCGACACCGGTTTCGCCCGAGAGCACGTCGATGAAATCGTATGACGGATACACCGGCATCGGCAGCGCTTCTCGCACCTCGATGAACGATTGCTCGTCGAGGAACATGCCGTCGTCGTTGATCGACTCGGCGGGGATGAGCGCCATGTCGAGGTCGTACCGATCGGCCAGGGCGCGCCGCATGTCGACGCCGACGAGGAGGCCGGCGGTGGTCGTCGTCGGGCCGAACAACGAATTCTCCATGCGGATCAGCTCGAACCGCGCGCCCGTCGCCGCGCCGAGCTGATCGAGCAGCTCCGGCATGAGCGGCGCCATCGAGACGCCGGTGACGACCCCGATCCGCCGCCCGGGCAAAGCCGGCAGTCTCGTTAGGCCGTCGCGCACCCGATTCCGCAACGACGTCACGGAGCCGACACCGTTCTCGATCTGCGCGAAGTCGCCGTAGTGCGAGGCATCCGGCAGCGATTGGCCCGCAAGGAGGTAGAGCTCGTCCGAACCGAAGACCCACGTCTCACCTCGCTCACGCCGCGCGCGCGCAGACCAGCGGGCCGCCACCTCGAGCAGCCCGGCGGCGCGCACCGCGTCCATCGGCGTGCCCGTGTAGAGATGCGAGAACTGCGTCAACCCTACGGGCACGATGGCAACGGAGATGACGGCATCCCCCAGTGCCCAGAGATCGGTCAACGATTGCTCGAGGACATCGCCGTCGTTGAGCCCCGGCACGATCACCATCTGGCAGTGGAATTGAATACCGCCGGCGGCCAGCCGCGTGAGCTGCGCGACGATCTCCGGAACGCGCGGGTTGTTGAGCAAAACCTTCCGCGCCTCCCACGGCGTCGCATGCACCGAGACATACAGCGGTGACAGCCGGTATTCCAGAATGCGATCGATGTCGCGCTCCTTCACGTTCGACAGCGTCGCGAAGTTGCCATACGCGAACGAGAGGCGGTAATCGTCGTCGCGCACGTAGAGGTTCTTGCGCAATCCGGGAGGCAACCCCTCGATGAAGCAGAACTCGCACCGATTGGCGCACCGGCGCACAGTCGGCGGGACGAGCTCGACGCCGATTGCCTCGCCTTCCGGGCGCTCGATCTCGTAGACGACCTCTTCACCGCTCGGGAGACGCGCCTCGAGCACGAGGTCGTCGTCTGCCGCGAGAAACTCCCAATCGAGGAAGTCTCGAAGCTCGCGACCATTCACCGACAACAGTTCGGTTCCCGGAACGATCTCGAGCTCTTCAGCGATGCTGCCCGCTCGTACTTTGCTGACGCGAACCATGGTTCGCCCGGCCCCCGCCATCAGTGCAATGGCGGAAGATCACCGATCTTCCCCCAGCGCGTCCGTTCGCCCGCGACGTGGCGCCGCGAGTGCTCACGCAAAGTAGGAGGTCAGTAGACCGAAAGCAAGGCAGTTGAGTGACTTCTGCATCGCGGCGAAAGTAGATCCAAGACAAGAGCGCCCACCAAATGGTAGGCGCTCTTGGACCAACACGCGCGCTCCGAGCCGTCAGCTCTTCGGCTTGATCGTCGTCACGTCGACCAGCGGCGCGTAGCGGAACGCCGCGATGCCCGGCCCCGCGGCGCTGACGCGGAATCTCCCGCTCTGCCCCGCCGCAACCGGTCCGACTGTCGCCGTCTGCGATGCGATCGCCTTTCCAGTCACGTCGAGAAAGTCGACCTTCATCGTGTACGTCTGTGACTGCTCGGTGCTATTGCTGATCGACCCGCCGAGCGTCGCGGTGTCGCCGGGCGTCGAGAACTCGTTGAAGGTGACCTTCATCGGAAATCCCTCGGCGATGTTGTTGTACGTGAGCGCCGAGTCGGCGACGGCCTTCGCGGAATCGAAGAAGAAGCGCGCCGAGTCCTCGTACGCCTTCACCGTCTTGGGCAGCTTCGCCTTCTTCGCGAGCGCGTTGTAGTTCTTGATCTTGTCGTTGAACCCCTTCTGCTCGTTCGCGTACGCGATCGTGAAGAGACGATAATTCTCGCCGTTCGACGGGTCGACGCTCACGAGCTGCCGCACGACCGGCGGCACCTTTGAGTACTTGTCGCCGTTGAGGTACATGATCGCGAGGTTGTA
>DATBHD010000126.1:0-10427 GCA_036557635.1 Gemmatimonadaceae bacterium | reverse complement strand
GTCGAGCTCGATCTCGTTCACGGCAGCGTGCGTCGTAGTTCGTTAGGCAGCGGCGATCGCGGCCTGTTGGGCGAAGCGCTTGACGCGGCGCAACATCGCGGTGAGGCCAACCTCGCGTCCGGCGAGGCCGATACCCTCCATCACGTTTCGCACGAAGTCGTCCGGGATCGCCAGCACCGTCGACGGCGGCTGATCGTTGATCGCCGAAAAGAGAATCGCCAGAAATGCCGCGATCGTCGGAGACTGACGAACGTTCAGATCCGCGTAGTAGTGCAACTTCCCCTCGCGGAATTCAGGAAAGAGATCGACGCGCGTCTGGCACTCCGGAACGGTGAACGCGCCGCGATCGACGTCGCGAAAGCGCTCGGGCAGAGGCTCGAGGCGCCGCGAATAGCTGACGAGTGCCTGCATCTTCTCCTCGCGGCCGAGCGAGCGGAAATAGCGCAACACGCGTGCAACCGACGGTGGCAGGGCGCTTTCGTCGCCCGAGGTAGAGGTGTCGCTCATGACGAACGGATACAATCGCGCGATGTCGCGGCGGTCAAGCACAGGCCCCCCGCCCATGCTGAACCACTGACATCGGTGATTATTGTGTAGGCGGGGAATCGATCATCAACCGTCATAGGAGATCTCGACTCATGCCAACGAGGACGGCGAGCGCAACGTGGAAGGGCGGGCTCAAAGGAGGTGCGGGGACATTCAAAGGGCAGACCGGGCTGGGAGGCTCGTACTCCTTCGGATCGCGCTTCGAGAATGCGATCGGATCGAATCCCGAAGAATTGCTCGCCGCCGCCGAGGCCGCGTGCTACAGCATGGCGCTGAGCGCCGGCCTCGAGCGCGCCGGGTCGCCGCCAACGAGCGTCGACACGACGGCGCGCTGCACCATCGAGAAGGTGGGCGACGGCTTCAAGGTGACGAAGATGCAGCTCGAGGTGCGGGCGGTGGTTCCGAAAATCGACGCGGGCGAATTCCGAAAGATTGCCGAGGCGACAAAGGAGGGTTGTCCAATCTCGCAGGCGATCAAAGGAAATGTCTCGATCGAGCTCGATGCGAAGCTCACGTAGGTGACGAACCGCCTACAGGAAGGCAGTAGCCATCACGACCTTCCTTCATTATGGGTTAACGAGCACAGCCCACGTCCATCGAAACGAAACAACCGACTAGAGCCTCGTCATGCCCACATCGTCCAACCGCAGCACGCAGGTGCGCTCCGTCACGTGGTATCGTTGGGAGGAGATGCCACGGGAGAAGGTGTCGGCGATGCTCGATCGACGCCTGATCACCGGCGACCGCATGATGCTCGCTCACGTCTATCTCAAGAAGGGCTGTGTCGTGCCGAAGCACAGCCACGAGAATGAGCAGATCACCTATATCCTGGAGGGCGCGCTGCGCTTCTGGATCGGGGACGACGAAAAGGAAGAAGTGGTCGTGCGCGCGGGCGAGGTGCTGCACATTCCGTCGAACGTGCCGCACAAGGCGGAGGCGCTGGAGGACACGCTGGACGTGGACGTGTTCTCGCCACCGCGCGAAGACTGGTTGAACAAGACCGATTCCTATCTGCGCCGCTGACGTTTTCGAGACGTTAGGCGCCGGCCGGCATGGATCTCGGACTACGCGGCAAGACCGCGCTCGTGACGGCGGCGAGCCGCGGACTGGGGCGGGCAATCGCCGAGGCGTTCGCGGCCGAAGGCGCGTCGCTCGTGATCTGCGCGCGCGGCGCCGACGCGCTCGAGGAGGCGCGAGACGCGATCGCCGATCGCAGCGGGGTGGACGTCGACATGGTAGCGGCGGATGTCGCGACCGAGGAAGGGATCGCTCGCGTGTGGCAACATGCCCGCGATCGTTTCGGACGCGTCGACGTGCTCGTCACCAACGCGGGCGGGCCACCTTCGGGACCGTTCGAGGCGCACGAATGGGAGACGTGGCGGCATGCCGTGGACCTCACGCTCCGCAGCGCCGTCGAGCTCACGCGCCTGGTGCTGCCGGGCATGAAAGAGCGGCGATGGGGACGGATTCTCAATGTCACATCGATCGCGGTGAAACAGCCCGTCGACGGGCTGATGCTGTCGAACAGCCTGCGCGCGGCGGTGACGGGGTTCGCACGGACGCTCGCGAACGAGGTCGCGCGCTACGGCATCACCGTGAACAACATGATGCCGGGCTACACGCGCACCGAACGCGTGGAGCAACTGAACGCGGCGACGGCGGCGCGCGAAGGGATTACCGTGGACGACGTGGCCCGCCGCATCGAAGCGCAGATCCCGATGCGCCGTCTTGGAGAGCCGGGGGAGTTCGCGGCGCTCGCCGCGTTCCTGGCCTCGGAGCAGGCCTCCTACATCACCGGTCAATCCATCGCCGTGGACGGCGGCTGGATTCGCTCGCTGCTCTGAGTGACGGTTGGTGGCCGGCTCTCGGGGATCGCCGGAAGCGCGTCTCCCTCGAGCACGACGGTGCGCGTCGGGAAGGCGAACTCGATTCGGTCGGCGTGGAACCGGCGCAACAGCTCCAGGTTTATCGTTTGCTGAATGTCGAGGTAGCGCGCGTAGTCGGCGTCCAGCACGTGGTACACCGTCTCGATGCGCAAGGCGGAATCGGTGAACTGCGTGAAGTGGCTGCGGTCGAAGCGGACGAGCTGCTGCGTCGAGACGACCTCGCGAATCATCCCTGGAATACGCGCGAGCGTCTCGGGTAGTGTGTCGAGCTTGACGTCGGTCGTGAAGACGACGCGGCGATCGAGCTGTCGCTTGTAGTTGCGAATGCGGCTCTTGAGCAGCTCGCTGTTCGAGATGATGATCTGCTCACCACTCAAGCTGCGCACGCGCGTCGTCTTGAGACCGATCCGCTCGACCGTGCCCTGCATCTGATCGACGGCGATCGAATCGCCGACGTCGAATGGCTTGTCGAACACGATCGACAGCGCGGCGAAGAGATCGCCGAGAACGTTCTGAACGGCGAGCGCGATCGCGACACCGCCGATGCCAAGTCCAGTCACGAGCGTCGTGACGTTGACGCCGAACTTGTCGAGCGCGGTGATGAAGACGATCACCCAGAGAAGGAGCTTCGCCCCGATGCCGAGCGCGCGCATCGTCGTGACGCTCGCGACGTCGCCTCCGGCAGTCCGAATGCCGGCGCGCCGTTGGATCCAGAGATCCACCGCGCCCGCGCCCCAGAGCCCGCACTGTGCGAGCAGGACGAGCGAAAACACCGCGCCGAGGTAGCGGTCCGTCGTCGGCGGCAGAACGAGTAAACGCGAGCCGAAGACCAACGCGGCCGCGGCAAGGAAGTAGGGGCGCGTGCGCGCCACGAGCTCGACGAGAATGTCGTCGACCTCGGTCGTCGTGCGCTTGGCGATCACCCCTAACCGTCCGACCAACAGAAGGCGGATGAGCAACAGCGCAAGAAACGCCGCGAGGGCCACGGCGAGCGCGATCGCCCACTCGCGCATCGTATTGCCGAGAAGAATGCGATCCAGAAACTGATCGAAATGCATGTCGGGAAGGCGGAGCAGTGAGGGCGACGACCAACCGCCGACTCACAAGCCTATCCCCGACGAGTCGCGCGGTCTACACCCCTGCCACCACCGCGGCTCGGCGAACGCGCCAGCGGGACATCGCCTCGCACGCATCGCAGTTGCTGCACTCCCAGTCGCTCTCGACGTCCTCGCCGAAGTACTCGAGGATGAACCGCGTCCGACACTGTGCCGTCTGACAGTACTGGACCATGGCGCGAAGCTTCGCGCGGTCCTGCATTCGCCTGGCCTCGTAGTCGGTGAGGTCGGCGCTGAGGTCGATCGACGTCAGACGCTCCGTCGACAGTCGCTCCCAACTGCCGCCGCGATACTCCCGCACGAGTCCATGCCGCTTGAGCAGGACGAGGACGATGCGCGTCTTGCGGCGAGGGACGCCCGACTTGTCGGCGAGATCGTCGACATGAATCTGCTCGCGGAGCGGCGCCTGCTCGAGGGTGATCGCCACGCGCGCGGCCTCTTCGACGTCCGGATACTTGCCGCCGAGGAAGTATGACTGGACGCGGCTGTCCTCGACGCGATAGAGCACGGTGCAGACAGCGGGATCGCCATCCCGCCCCGCGCGTCCCGCTTCCTGATAGTACGACTCGACGCTCCCCGGAAAGTGATAGTGGATGACGAATCGAATGTCGCTCTTGTCTATCCCGAGACCGAACGCATTCGTCGCGATCATGGCCTTGAACTCATCGCCCATGAACCGGTCCTGCATGCTCTTCCGATCGGCCGCGGCCATTTTCCCATGGTACAGGCCAACGGGGACGTCGCGGTGCAAGTCTTCGGACAGTCGTTCCGCTTCGCGCACCGTGGCGACGTAGACGATGCCGACACCGGGGCGATCGCGAAGGAGCGTCGCGAGCGCGGCGTCCTTCTCACGCTGGTTCACCGTGCGCTCGACCTCGAATCGGAGATTCGGTCGGGCGAATCCGGTGATCGTCACTACGGGATCGTTCATGCCCAGCTGGCGAGCGATGTCGTTGCGGACCTCCTGCGTCGCGGTGGCGGTGAGCGCGAGAATCGGCGGTCGGCCGAGCCGCTTCACGATCGAGCCCAGCATCAGATAGTCGGGACGGAAATCGTGTCCCCACTGACTCACGCAGTGTGCTTCGTCGACCACGAAGAGGCTCACCGAACGTGAGAGCAGTCGCTCGAAAAAATCACGGTCCTTGAAACGCTCGGGCGTGAGGTAGAGGATCTCACCCTCGCCGTCGAGGACGCGTTGCTCGAGCTGCCGCGCCTCCGACTCCGACAGATGCGAATGCATCGCCATTGCGTCGACGCCGCAGGCGGTGAGCTTGTCTTGCTGGTCCTTCATCAACGCGATGAGTGGGCTGACGACGACGGTCAGGCCATCCAAGATGAGGGCGGGCAACTGATAGATGAGCGACTTGCCACTTCCGGTGGGCATGACGACGAGCGCATCACGCTTCTCGAGCGCCGCCCTGATCGGTTCCCACTGGCCCTTCTGGAAATCGCGGTGGCCGAAGCGCGCGACAAGTACCTCGCGAGCGCGTGCCCGAGACGTCTTGGACATGGAAACACCGTGGGCACGATTCGTTCCGTCTGCGAGGTGAGAGGTGAGAGCGTACTGAGCAGTCCCTCGTTAGGGTGTGGAAAAGCATTAGCACGGACTAACGCGGACATGAGTGAGGCGGGCCATTCGTTCAATTGCATGGTCCGTATCGGTCGGTGCAGTGTCAGCGTTAGTCCGTGCTCACTCTTGCATGAATCCTTTGGTGCGGGGGGTGGGAACCGGATCACGGCGCGCGCAGTATTTTAGGGGTCACCAAACCGAGCTCACGCGCGAGCGGAGGCACTGCATGTGGATCAGCCGGCTGAACGACATCAAATCGTCGGAGATCACCGACGAGAAACTCTATCTGAACCGGCGGCGCTTTCTGATCGCGGCAGGCATCGTCGGCGCCACCGGAACGGGACTCCTGGCGTGCAAATCCGAAGCGCGCGGCTCCGCTGACGGCGACGTGGCGACGGAACAGGAGCCGGAAGACAAGCTCAACACGTACGAGCAGATCACGTCGTACAACAACTTCTACGAGTTCGGAACCGACAAGGAAGATCCGAAGGACAACTCGGCGGGCTTCCACCCGCAGCCGTGGACGGTGCGCGTCGAGGGACTGTGCAGGAAGCCCGGCGACTATCACTTCGAGGACCTCATCAAGCCGCACAAGATCGTCGATCGCACGTATCGGCTTCGATGCGTGGAAGCGTGGTCGATGGTGATCCCCTGGCAGGGCATTCCACTCGCCGAAATGATCAAACGGTTCGAGCCGACGCCCGCGGCGAAGTACGTCGCGTTCACGACGGTGTTACGGCCGAATGAAATGCCCGGGCAGCGTCGCGCGATCCTGCCGTGGCCCTATATCGAAGGACTGCGGATGGACGAGGCGATGAACGATCTCACGTTGATGGCGACAGGGCTGTATGGAAAGCCGCTGCCGAATCAGGACGGCGCGCCGATCCGGCTCATCGTGCCGTGGAAGTATGGCTTCAAGGGAATCAAGTCGATCGTGCGGATCGCTTTCGTCGACAAGCAGCCGGAAACGACGTGGAATATCGCGGCGCCTGACGAGTACGGGTTTTACGCAAACGTGAATCCGGAAGTCGACCACCCGCGTTGGTCGCAGGCGACGGAACGCCGGATCGGAGAATTTCGCCGGCGCCGCACACTGATGTTCAATGGCTACGCGGACAAGGTGGCGAGCATGTACGCGGGGATGGATCTCAGAAAGAATTACTGAGCCTTCCGGTGAGTGTTCTGAGCCGCATCAAGCCGGCGGTGTTCGCGTTGTGTCTCGCGCCGGCGGGGATGCTCGCGTGGAATTTCTGGGGCGTCACGCACAACCGCCCGGAAGCGTTAGGCGCGGACCCGGTACGCGAAGCCGAGGTCTTCACGGGACTGTGGACGCTCCGCTTTCTCGCGATCACGCTCGCGGTCACGCCGGTGCGCGAGCTGCTCGGCGTCGGCGCGCTCGTGAAGTATCGCCGGATGTTCGGCCTGTTCACGTTCTTCTATGCGTGCGTGCATCTCAGCATGTGGGTCGGGGTCGACTGGTTCTTCGATTGGCGCGCGATGGGCGGCGAAATCGCCAAGCACAAGTACATCCTCATCGGGATGACAACGTTCGTGCTCCTGATTCCGCTGGCACTGACGTCGACGAAGGCTTCGGTGCGGCGACTCGGCGGCGCGCGCTGGACGCGACTCCACCGACTCATTTACGTGTGTGCCATCACTGGCACCGTGCATTATCTCTGGGCGGTGAAGAAGGACACACTGTTCCCGCTCGTCTACCTCTTCGTGTTCGTGGTCTTGCTCGGCTTTCGCCTATGGGAGCACTACGTCGGACCGCTGCGGCTGCGAGCTCGGCGCTCGACGCGTTCGCCGCGGCAGCTCCGGGACTTGAGTCGCTCGTCGCTGGAGAGTTGAAGGCGCTTGGTATTCCACCGCGCCCGGAATCGGGCGGCGTCGGCTTTCGCGGAACGCTGGAGGCCGTCGCGCGAGCGAACCTCTGGCTGCGCACGGCGAGTCGCGTAATTGTTCGCGTTGCGGCGTTTCGAGCGCAGGCATTTCACGAGCTCGAGCGCCTGGCGCGCGCGATACCGTGGGAGCGGTATCTCGGTGCCGGCGCCGCGGTGCGGTTTCGCGTCACGAGTCGGAAGTCGCGGCTGTATCACACCGGCGCCATCGAACAGCGCTTCGCCGAAGCGATCGAACATCGCCTCGGGAAGGCGAGCGCGGTCGAATCGTCGACGGAAGACGATGACGCGAGTCCGGCGGTGTCACCCGCACAGCTGTTCGTGATTCGCGTCGTCGACGACGCATTCACCGTGAGCGTCGATAGCTCGGGCGCGTTGCTGCATCAGCGCGGGTATCGTCAGGCAGTCGCGAAGGCACCACTGCGTGAGACGCTCGCCGCGGCGATGTTGATTGCCGCCGACTGGACTGGAACGACACCGCTCGTCGATCCGCTCTGCGGCTCGGGCACGATTCCGATCGAGGCGGCGCTGCTTGCCCGCCGCATCCCTCCCGGCGGCGCACGGAGCTTCGCCTTTCAAACGTGGCCCGAGGTCAAGTCGTCGATGTGGACCAGGGTGCGCGAAGAGGCGGAGAGCCTCGCGCTTCCGAGATGCCCGGTGGAAATCAGAGGATCGGATCGCGACCGTGGCGCGATCGACGCATCGATCGCCAATGCGGAGCGCGCCGGAGTGGCGACCGATATCGAGTTCTCGGTTCGCGCGATTTCGGCGATCGCGAGCACCACCGACATCGTTGGACTCGTCGTCACGAATCCGCCGTACGGAGTGCGCGTCGGCGAAGCGGAAAGGCTGCGCGATCTGTACGCGCGACTAGGCCAGGTTCTTCGCGCGAAGTATCCAGGCTGGGACGTGGCGATGCTCTCGGCGAACGCGCGTTTGGAGAAAGAGCTGCGACTCTCGCTTCGCGAGCGCCTTCGCACGAGAAATGGCGGTATCCCTGTGAGGCTGTTGACGGCAACGGTACCAGCGTTGGTCGCACGGTAGCCCGCTCACCAGGGCACAGCTTCGCGCGCCGTCGCGGTCGAACTCGCCCAGTTCTTGCGGATCCAAAGCGGTTCTCGACGCGCGCTCGCCCCCTCAACGCCAAACCGCGCCGCAGCAAAGAGTGCCTGAGTCCGGCATCAGTTTTGAAGTAGCGGACAAGACCGGAGCGCGTCGCTCACGTCGCCGAAGGCGCCGATGCGGCGCGGGACGCTGGTCGTGCACCAGCCTGAATCGAATTGCGCAACCCCCAAGACCAACGAACGAACTTCGCTGGTCCGTGCCCTCCATCTCTCCAAACGCAGGAGCTCATTGTGGGAGTCGGCGAACGACCTGAATATCTCGACGAGCAGGACGAGCGCGACGCCGAACCGCGCGCTGGCAACGGCAAGCGCGGACGCCGTCGACCCAATGGCCGCCGCCAATTGCCGCCCGAAGGCGGCGCATCGAGCGAAGCACGAGGCGAATCAGTCTCCGTCGATCGGGCCGCGCCGGATCGACGGATCGTTCGACACGAGCGGCGCACTTCGCGCGAACGCGCACTGACGCTTCTCCTCGAGGGTCTTCGGGCGGTGGACGCCGGCGATTTCTCCGTCCGGCTGGAGCCGAATGGGGATCCGCTGATGGCCGACATCATTCTCGCGTTCAACAGCGTTGCCGACCGGCACAGTCGGCTCACCGAAGAGGTGGCGCGCGTGGCCGGCTCCGTAGGTCGCGAAGGAAAAATGCGCGATCGCGTGTCGATTGGTTCGGTATCTGGGCAATGGTCGATGGCGGTGGACTCCATCAACAGCTTGATCAGCGATCTGGCGCAGCCGACCACCGAGGTCGCGCGCGTGATCAAGGCGGTGGCCGAGGGCGATCTCTCGCAGAAGGTCGAGCTCGAGATCGACGGCAAGCAGGTGCAGGGGGAGTTCTACCGCATCGGCTCGACCGTGAATCGCATGGTCGATCAGCTCAACGCCTTCGCGAACGAGGTCACGCGCGTTGCTCGCGAGGTCGGCACGGAGGGTGTGCTCGGCGGACAGGCCAACGTCCAGGGAGTGAGCGGGACCTGGAAGGACCTGACGGATTCCGTGAACGCGATGGCCTCGAACCTCACGGGTCAGGTGCGGAACATCGCACTGGTGACGACCGCGGTCGCCAACGGCGATCTGTCGCAGAAAATCATGGTCGAGGCGAAGGGAGAAGTGCTCGAGCTGAAGGACACGATCAACATCATGGTCGATCAGCTCTCGTCGTTCGCGGCGGAAGTGACGCGCGTGGCGCGTGAGGTCGGAACGGAGGGAATTCTGGGTGGTCAGGCTAGCGTGCAAGGAGTGAGCGGCACGTGGAAGGGGCTCACGGACAACGTGAACTTCATGGCCGCGAACCTAACGAATCAGGTTCGCAACATCGCTCTTGTTACGACAGCGGTTGCCAACGGAGACCTTTCTCAAAAGATCACCGTCGAGGCGAAGGGCGAGGTTTCGGAGCTCAAGAACACCATCAATGACATGGTCGACCGCCTGCGCATCTTCGCCGACGAGGTGACGCGCGTGGCGAAGGAAGTCGGAACGGAAGGCATCCTCGGCGGTCAGGCCAACGTGCCGGGGGTCGCCGGCCAGTGGAAGAGCGTCACCGAGAACGTGAACGCGATGGCGGCGAACCTCACGGATCAGGTGCGCAACATCGCGGACGTGACGACGGCTGTCGCGAAGGGTGATCTGTCGCGCGAGATCACCGTCGAAGCGAAGGGCGAGGTAATGGCGCTGAAGAACACCATCAACACGATGGTGGACCAGCTCTCCGCGTTCGCGAGCGAGGTGACGCGCGTCGCGCGTGAGGTGGGCACCGAGGGCATCCTCGGCGGGCAGGCGAGCGTGCAGGGGGTGAGTGGCACGTGGAAGGATCTCACCGACAACGTGAACGCGATGGCGTCGAACCTGACGGGTCAGGTGCGAAACATCGCGCAGGTGACGACCGCGGTCGCCAACGGCGATCTCTCGCAGAAGATCACGGTCGAAGTGCGCGGCGAGATGTTGGACCTCAAAGACACGATCAACGCGATGGTGGAGAAGCTCCGCGTGTTCGCGGACGAGGTCACGCGCGTCGCGAAGGAGGTCGGCACCGAAGGGCGGCTTGGCGGACAGGGGAGTGTGCCGGGCGTTGGTGGCACCTGGAAGGATCTCACCGACAACGTGAACGCGATGGCCGGGAACCTCACGGTTCAGGTGCGCAACATCGCGGACGTAACGACGGCGGTTGCGCGCGGCGATCTGTCGAGAAAGATCACGGTGGAGGTGCGAGGTGAGATCCTCGAGCTGAAGAACACGATCAACACGATGGTCGACCAGCTCAACGCTTTCACGAGCGAAGTCACGCGCGT
>DATBHD010000125.1:0-1685 GCA_036557635.1 Gemmatimonadaceae bacterium | reverse complement strand
CGGCGCACCGTGAGATTCACCTGCTCGAGACTGGGACCCGACACATTTCGCCGCGAGAGATCGCGCACCTCGAGCACGACAGCCGCGGCCGGATCCGGAACGGTGACCATGGCCTCGAGCGACATCGCGCGTCCGACCATCAACCCGACAATCTGCTCCGGCGTCGCGGCAGCCGTCGACAGCGTCGCCACGTGCGAGCCATCACGAAACACCGTGATGCGATCGCTGATCGCGAAGACCTCAGACAAGCGATGCGACACGAACAAGATTGCAGTTCCCCGATCGCGCAATTGACGCGTGAGCGCGTGCAAACGCAGCGCTTCGTGCTCGGTGAGGGACGCCGTCGGCTCGTCCATCACCAGGAGCCGAGCGCCGGCGCCAAGGGCCTTCGCGATTTCGACGAGTTGTTGATGCGAGAGACTCAAGTCGCGCATGGGCGTTCCCGGATCGACATCGAGCCCCACCGAGTCGAGCAGTGCACGCGTGGTGGCGTTCATCGCGCGCTTGTCGAGCCACCAGCCTTTCGTCGGCATCCGACCCATGCACACATTCTCGGCGACGCTCATCGTCGGCAACGTCGCGAGCTGCTGGTGAATGACGGCGATGCCGGCCGCCTGCGATTCCGCCGGAGAGTCGAAATCGACGAGACGACCATCGAACATCACTCGACCCTCGTCGCGTTTGACGGCTCCGGCGAGTATGTTGATGATCGTACTCTTACCGGCGCCGTTTTCACCGACGAGCGCATGAATCTCACCGCGCGCGACGTCGAGGTGGACGTCGCGCAACGCGTGCACGCCGCCGTAGCGTTTGTGCACGTGCTCCGCGAAGAGCAGTGGGGTCTCTGCGCTGGGCGCGATCGTCATTTCGGCGGTATGCGGAACCGCGCGGCGTTCTCTTTCGTGATGAGCTCCGCCTTTGTGTACAGCTTGCCGTACGGCGGCAGTTGGCCGGCGACGAGATAGTTGAAGAGTCGAATGACGGGATCGTGTCCCTGCGCGTCGGGATCCTGTCCAATGCTGCCGTCGACCACGCCCTTTTCGACGTAGTCGAGCGTCTCCGGAACCGCGTCGAACGTGACGAGGTGCACTTTGCCCGCCTTCTTCGCTTCCTCGACGGCCCGCGCCGCGCCAAACGGCGAACCGGCGATCGCGATGATGCCGCTGAGATCCGGGTTCGCCGTCATGAAGTCCTTCGCCTGCTTATAAGCGTTTTCTGCTTGGTCTTGGTTTTCCACCGTCCCGACGATGCTAACTCCAGGGCACCCCTTCTTGAGCGCATCCTGAAATCCCTTCACGCGCGCCTGATGCGCTTCCACAGCGAAGAAGCCCGTGATGATGCCGACCTTGCCCTTTGCGCCGACGAGCCGGCACATGAGCTCACCGGCCGCAATGCCCTGCGAGTAGCTGTCAGCACCGACGAAGAACAGGCGCGCGTTCGCCGTCTCCGTTTCGGAGTTGTACGTCGCGACGGGCACGCCTGCCTGCGCCGCTCGATCGATGTACGCGGCCACTCCGGCATCACCGGCGATCGTGGCGATGGCGTCGTATTGCTTCGCCAGCGCCGCATCGATCGCGCGACCAAAGACGTCGGCGGTGTGCACTTCGCCCGGGACGATCCATTCGACTGTTCCGCCGAGTGGCGCGATCTCACGCCCCGCTCGTTCGACGCCGGCTTTCACGGGA
>DATBHD010000124.1:0-2040 GCA_036557635.1 Gemmatimonadaceae bacterium | reverse complement strand
TCGGTGCGCAGCAAGCCGCGAAGACCATTCAATGCGCTCGTCATGCGTGAAGGATCAGTGCGAATGACGATGTCACCGACGCCCCAGCTACTGAACGGCATGTTGTCGATGGGCAGATACATGTGCGGCGACGGTTCCTCTATCACACGAGTGAGAATCGCTGTTTGGGAAACCGCAATGATCGTTGCACACGGAGCATCGGGTCTCTCGAAGCGGATGCACCGGCCGATCGGCTCCTGATTCGGCCACAGCGCTTTGGCCATCGCATCGTTGATGATCACGGTGAACGGGGAACCCGCACCGTGCGCGCTGAACGTGTGGCCGCGGAGCAACTTCGTTCCAGTCGCCTCGAAGAAACTCGGTGAGACTGCCGTGAAGATCGGCGCCGGCTTGCGATGGCCGATGGTGTCGGCGTCCGGAAAGAATCCGTCGGCGAACCCAAAGCCCCGCATGGGTCGCATCGACGTGAACGCGATGCGCTCGACACCGGGAATGCTCGCCATCCGCGGCTCCAACTGAAGCAGCCGCGCGGAGGTTGTTCGCTCCCGCACCGAATCGGACGTCGGATAGTTGACTGAGACGAACGCGAGACGGTTCACCGCGTAGCCGACGTCGAGCGCGTGAATGTTGCTCAGGCTGCGAAGGAACAGCGCGGCGCCGACGAGCAACACGACTGAAAGCGCCGCCTGGCAAACGACCAGAAACGAGCGAATCCGCGACCGGTGTCCACCGGATTCGCGCGATCCTGCCTTCAGCGCGTTGGTGAGATCCGTCGAGCGCGCCTGAAGTGCTGGAACCAAACCGGTGACGGCGCCTGCGAGCAGTGCCGCGAGCAGTCCGAAGAAGAGCACGCGCCAATGCAATGGATTCTCCGCCCACGCGATGTCCGGTAGCAATAGAGTTCTCAAAAGTGTCCCACCCCACGATGCGGCGGCGAGCGCGGCGACCATCGCAGCGACCGCAAGCAGCACGCTCTCTGTCACAAGCAGACGCACGAGTCGAGCGCGCGAGATGCCGAGCGCGAGACGCACGGCGATCTCGCGACGTCGTCGGAATGCACGCGCTAACAACAGATTGACGACGTTCGCACACGCGATGATCAGCACGATGATCGCGACGCCGCCGAGCCGCTCGGCAACTTGCATCTCGCCACTGATCAATCCGGGGCCGCGCGCCCTGATGATCGATCCGAAGCGCCCGATGGCGCTCGTGTCCTGGCCATAGCCGATCCCCGGTTGACGGAGCGCCGCGGTCGCGATCTGCTCGAGCTCCGCCGGTCGCGTGCTTGGCAAAAGTCGGAACATGATTTGGAAACCGTTCACACTCGGGTTTCGGTACCAGGGAGTCGAAGGTCTGCCCCCGTTGCCGGGAGCGGACGAGAGCGGAACCCAGACGTCAGCTGCGTCGAGGTCTACGCCGGAGAACCGCGCCGGCGCGACGCCGATGATCGTGTAGGGCTTTTTCCCGAACACGAGGCGCCGCCCGAGGGCGGACTGGTCGCCATCGAACGCGCGTTTCCAAAACGCATAGCTGAGGACGACCACGTTGGCGGCGTTGTCGAGGGCATCCTCTTCTTCGGTGTAGAACCGTCCGATCGCTGGCTTGACACCGAGTACAGAGAAGTACGACGCGCTCGCGCTGGAGACGTTCGCGGCCGGCGGATTCTCGCCCGTGCCGTACGCCATTTTCTCCGGCATTCGATAGAGCGTCATCTGCGCGCGGCCTGCGAGCGTTTGGCGGACCGCGTTATACCTCGAGTAGTCGAACCCGGGCCAGAACTGCGCGGCGTCTCTGAAGTTGTGGAACGACCAGAGCCGGCGAATCTCGTCTGGACTCGCGACGCCAGCCGGCGGGCGGAGGAATAAAACGTCGAGGAGTGAAAACATCGCCGCGTTCACACCAAGCCCGAGCGCGAGCGTCAGAATGATCGTGATCGAAACGCCGGGCGTGCGCCGCAGCGAACGCGCTGCATACGTGAAGTCTTGGCGCACTACGTCGAACAGATCGCGCTGACGACGGCGCGCGACGCGATCGTCGATC
>DATBHD010000123.1:0-13421 GCA_036557635.1 Gemmatimonadaceae bacterium | reverse complement strand
AGTGAATCGAGACGAGGCGCGATGATACTCACACTATAGCGGCCAGGTGGAATCGAGTCGATGCGATAGGTGCCGTCAGAGCCGGTCACAGCGGCAAAGCTGGTGCCCGATAAAAAGACGCGAATGCCCGCCATCGCTGCGCCGCTTAGGCTGTCGACCACGGTGCCGCGCAGGCTCCCCACCGTGGTGCGATGCGTTCCGGCTGGCATGACCTCGAGTAACTCAGCTCCATCCTCGTGAATCTTTGCGATTTCGGTGTGCCAATCGCTCAGTGCTGAGTTCAGCTCGACGCGGCGGCGCGTGAGCACGGGGACGCGAATGTACCACCGCCACACGACCCAGCGACCATCCGGTAGAGGACGGAACTCGAGCAAGCCGCCCGCGTGACGTGTGGTCTCCTCTGGCGGGAGATTCACATAGTGGTATTCCATGTACCGCAACTCCGCGCTCGCCCGGTCGAGCCACAAGACACCGCGTACATCGACATGCAGAGATCGACGGTCGGCCGTTAGGCCCACCGGTTCGAACGCGAGACCGATCAGGTTGTCGCGGCGATCAGCTTCCGGTGCCTCGAGCCGAAAGCAGTGCGAGTCCAGGAATCGATCGGACAGCAAGATGTCGGCGTCCGGAGCGAAGAAGGTGCTACCCGAATCCGGGTTACCGATCATGTACCCGTCACGCGTCAGGACGTCCAGATCGGCGCTCGCGAACGGCAGTACGGTCTCGCTCATCTGAATGATTTCATCGCTATGCAGTACCGCGAGGCCGTTGGGGTCGAGATCACGCGTCACACTACGCCACCGCACAAGAAATCGGTGCGGGTCGCGTCGAGCCTTGGCAGTCGCTTGCGCCAACGCCGTGAGCTGAATCGCGCTCAGTGCTTTACGCGCTTCACTCCAGAGTTGTGCGGTAGCGACACCCTCCTGAGGCCTGACGAGACA
This sequence comes from Gemmatimonadaceae bacterium, assembly GCA_036557635.1. Taxonomy (GTDB): domain Bacteria; phylum Gemmatimonadota; class Gemmatimonadetes; order Gemmatimonadales; family Gemmatimonadaceae; genus AG2. Next base: position 12,480 of record DATBHD010000123.1, on the reverse strand, counting down.
GCGCCGGTCCGCGTTCACTACAATCGCTCGTAGCGAGACGGCCTCGCTCGTCATGGTGATCAGCACGTCGGGTGCTTCACCTTGCCCGAAGAGACGGAACGATGAGTTGGCGGAGAGAAATCCAACCCGCTCGGCGCGTACCGCGTAGCGTCCCGCAAGTGGCGCGACAAAGGAAAACGATCCCGAATCGTCGGCGAGTTTCGTGGCGACAGCGGAGCCAGTCGTATCGATCAGTGAGACTATTGCGCTGGAGACAGGAGCTCCGTCGGCTTTTGCTACAACTCTCCCCCTGATCGTCTGCGCACCCCCGATGCGCACGGCCAAGAGCACCAGCGTGGCAAACGTAACCACGTGGCGGACGACGTCAGCGAAAGGACTTCTCATTGCCCGAGGTCGGGACGACGTAGTGATGAGCGTTGGCGTAGGCTAATGGAAGGCACGTCGGTGCGACGGATACCCTGCGGCGACGCGGCAGTCCGCCGCTCGACATCACATGGGTGCACAGGCGGGTGCAGCACCTGAGAACGATTCGAGCCAACCACCCGTAAGTGATTGGCTGTTGATAGCAGGGGAGGGACTCGAACCCTCGACCCCGGCATTATGAGTGCCGTGCTCTAACCACCTGAGCTACCCTGCCATGCTCCACAATGAAACCGGCCGGCCCTCGCGGACCGGCCGGCTCAATAGCGGGGGCGGGATTTGAACCCGCGACCTTCGGGTTATGAGCCCGACGAGCTACCAGGCTGCTCCACCCCGCGTCAGTCCTTTGAAGTTAGAGTCGACCAGAACGAAGTCAAGCCGCGCTGTACGCGCGTTAAAAGCAGATCCCTCGTCCCTGCGGTCCTCGGGGTGACGAGGGATTCGCACTCCGCGGGATGACGGATCACTTCCTCCGCCTAGAATCGCGCGCGCTGTCGCGCGGCGCGGCGAAGCGATACAGGAGCTCCTTCGTGCCGCGCACCATCCCGAAGTCCTCACGCGCCACGCGCTCCTGCAACTTCGGATCGCGCTGCAACCGGTCGCGGTAACGACGCATCGAATCGACGACGCGCGTGAGGGAATCGATCGCCGCAAGCATCTGACGCCGGTCGCGGCGCTGATGCAGCAGGTCCAGCGTGCTGTATTCGCCCCCCTGCACCGCGAACACGAGCGCGGCGACGATGATCGCCGCCCAGACGAGTCGCGAAAGCCCCGAGCGTTTCACGAGTCGCCAACCACCGCTCGCCGGCCACCATTTAAAACTCTATAAACCATAGAGCGCCCCGCCGGGGAATTCGGCGGCCGCCCCCAGCTGCTCCTCGATGCGCAACAGCTGATTGTACTTCGCGACACGATCGGTCCGGCTCGCCGAGCCGGTCTTGATCTGGCCGACGCCTGTCCCGACGGCGAGATCGGCGATGAAGGTATCCTCCGTCTCGCCCGAGCGATGCGAGATCACCGAGAGAAAACCGGCGGCGCGCGCCATCTCGATCGCCTCGAGCGTCTCGCTCAGCGTGCCGATCTGGTTGACCTTGATGAGAATCGCGTTCGCGACGCCGTTCTCGATGCCGCGCGCCAGGCGCTCGGTGTTCGTTACGAAGATGTCGTCGCCGACAAGCTGGCAACGCTCGCCGAGCGCGCCCGTCAGCTTCGCCCAACCGTCCCAATCGTCCTCGGCGAGTCCGTCCTCGATCGAGACGATGGGATATTCGTCGAGCCATGACCGGTACAGCTCGATCATTCCCTCGACGTCCTTCTTCCCCGCCCCGCTCTTCTTGAAGACGTACGAGCCGTCCTGATACAGCTCGCTGGCGGCGACGTCGACAGCAAGCGCGATCTGCTTCCCCGGCGCGTAGCCGGCGCTCTGGATGGCTTCGATGATGACGTTGAGCGCTTCCTCATCATCGCGCAGATCAGGCGCGAATCCACCTTCATCGCCCACCGCCGTGCTGAGCTTTCGCTTACCGAGGACTTTCTTGAGCGCATGAAAGACCTCGGCGCCCATCCGGAGGGCGTCACTGAAAGTCTCGGCGCCGACGGGGACGATCATGAATTCCTGAAAGTCGAGGGTGTTCGAAGCGTGCGCGCCGCCGTTGAGAATGTTCATCATCGGCACGGGCATGACGCGGGCGAGGGGTCCGCCGAGGTAGCGATAGAGCGGCATTCCGAGAGAGAGCGCCGCCGCGCGCGCGGTCGCCATCGAGACGGCAAGGATGGCGTTGGCGCCGAGCTTCGATTTGTTGGGGGTGCCGTCCATGTCGAGCATCGCATTGTCGACGCCGAGTTGGTCGGCCGCCTCGCAACCGCGCAGCCCCGGGGCGATCGTCTCCTCGATGTTGCGCACGGCGTGCCTAACGCCTTTGCCGCCGTAACGGTCGCTCTCGCCGTCGCGCAGCTCGATCGCTTCATGCTCACCGGTGCTCGCGCCGCTCGGCACGGCGGCGCGTCCCATGGTGTCGTCGTCGAGAATGACGTCGGCTTCGACGGTTGGATTGCCGCGGCTGTCGAGAATTTCGCGGGCGTGAATGTCGACGATCTGGGCCACGAGAGCGAGGGCTAGGGGAATGGAGGCTAGGGGACTAGGTGCTCTAGGTGCTAGGACTGCGTTTCGCTGGACGCGTCACGTCCCGAGAGAGGAGCGGAAGCGCGCGCAGCTCACGCGCTCCGTTCTCCCATTTCCGCGATCGGGTACTCGTCGGTGCCGACGTCATAGCGCTCGCGCATCTCGCTGGCCATGCGCGTCCAGACCTGCGTCATCAGCGCGGCGCGATCGTCGTAGTCGAGGCCCTCTGTCTCGATCGGCTCGAGGAAGTTCACGTCGATGATTCCCGAACGGACGCGGAACGAGCCCTTGGGCATGACCTCGCGTGAGCCATGGATGACGGTCGGAATGATGGGACAGTGCGACGCGATCGCCAGCACGAAGGGGCCCTTTTTGAAGGGACGCAGATGATAATCCCGGCCGCGCGTGCCCTCCGGGAAGACGACGATCGACCGCCCGCGCTCGACTTCCTTCGCCGCGAGCTTGTACGACTCGAACGCGGCCTTGCGATTGTCGCGATCGAGAAAAACGATTCCCGCCGCTTCGGCGGCGTATCCGAAAAGCGGGATCTTTCGCAACTCGGACTTCGCGATGAAACTGTAGCGGGGCAGCTCCGCGGCGAGTATGAAGACGTCGAACCAGCTCACGTGGTTCGCGATGTACACCGCGCCCGTGTCACGCGATAGCAGTTCCGAATTGTGAAGGCGAGCGCGGACGCCGGCGGCCCAAAGTATCGAGCGCGCCCACGTTCGCGTGGCCCACGCGTAGATGCTGTGCGGCCCTTCAGCTGCTCCGAAAAGGCGTGCGACGATCACGACGGGCCCGAGCAGGGCCGTCATCACGAGCGCGGTAAGGCTGACAAGCGCGATTCGCATCACCCGGAAAGGTGATCGTAGCCGGAAGGCTTTGCAACGCGTTCGGCCCCACGCCTGAAGGACACTCCCCCTCCACGCGAAGTTGCCGCTCCGATGGCGGTGAGCGGGACGCCGAAGGCCTGCTCGAACTCGTGGGTGTCGAGATCGTTACGAGCGCCGATGATCAGTTCGTACTCTTCGCCGCTCGCCGCGGCCTGCATGGCATCGGACACGCCGGCCGCGAGCGGCAGCAGCGCGAGGTCGACGTCGGCACCAACGCCGCTTGCGGCGGCGAGATGCCCGAGGTCGGCGGCCAGACCATCCGAGATGTCGATGGCCGCGGTTGCTCCGCGATCGCAAAGCCAACGCGCCTCACGCAACCGAGCGACCGGCCGCGCGAATCGCTCGCGCTGCTGGGGGGTTGGCTGACGCCCACTCATCCAGGCGGCGACGGCAGCGCCGGGGCCGCCAAGCCGGCCCGTGACGTACAGCCGGTCACCCGGTTGGAGGCCGTCGCGCCGGATCGGGGCGAAGGTATCACCGAGCACCGTGGTCGTTAGGCACAACGCGTCGCTCGCGACGACGTTGCCGCCGAGGATGCGCGTCCGCGCGGCATCGACGGCGTCGGCGATGCCATCGGCGAGATCGGCGAGCGACTCCTGCCATCGCGCGGAAAGGTTCAGGGCGACGAGGATGCCTAACGGGCGCGCCGCCATCGCGGCGAGGTCGCTCAGGGCGGCGGTCACGGCGCGGTAGCCGATCTCGCGCGGCGTGAGCCAGTCGCGCCGAAAGTGGCGTCCTTCCAGAGTCGTGTCGACGCTGGCGACGAGCGTATCGCCGCGCGGAACGTGGAGGACGGCGGCGTCGTCGCCGATCCCGGTGGCGCGCCTGCCCCAGCGGGCCAGCATCGCCCGAATGACGTCGAACTCCGGTCCGGACCCGAGCGCGAGATTCGGGTGCTCGGCCTCCGAGCTCACGCGCGCTCTCCCACCGCGGGGAGCTCGGCCAGCACCGGGAACCGCGGCACCGGCGACGAGCGCGGCCAGCCTAACGGGAGAGCGGCGAGCACGTCCTCCAGGGTGATGCCGCGGACGCGTGGGGCGTGGCGCGTGGAGCGTGGGCGGTCGGGCGCGGAGGGTGGAACGGCGAGCTCCGCGGAGCGGCCGTGGACCCAGGCGGCGATCGCACCCGATACGAGAGCGTCACCGATTTGAGTGAGCAGGGTGCCGGCGATGCCGGAGAGCAGATCGCCACTTCCGGCGGCGGCGAGCGCCGGGGTGCCCGTCGCGCTGACGAGGCAGTCGCCGTTAGGCGAGCTGATCACCGTCGGCACTCCTTTGAGCAGTACCGCTGCCCCGACGCGCCGAGCGAGCTCGCGACCGACGTCGAAGCGGCGCGAGAGAACTTGCTCAACTGTCGAACCCGCCAAACGACCGAACTCGGCCGGGTGTGGCGTGAGCAGCGCCGGTCGATCGCCGATGGCGCGCGCCAGACTTTCCACGTCGCCATCGAACACGTTGAGGGCATCGGCGTCGAGGAGAACCGGACCGCGCCAGCCGGCGAGCACGCGGTCGACGAGCGTACGAGAGGCGGTGCTCCGACCCAGGCCCGGCCCGATGACGACACCGTCCGCCCACGAGAGAATTTCGCGCTCGAGCGATTGCGCGTCGGTGGGCCAAACGCCCGCGAGCGCGAAAGGCTCGGCGGCCTGCACCGCCGGGAGACTGTCCGGTGAAACGACGAGCCGAACCATGCCGATTCCGCTGCGCATTGCCGACCGCGCGGCGAGAATCGACGCGCCCGCCATCCCACTGGCGCCGCCGACGATGGCGAGCTTCTTCCTCGTCCCCTTGTGCGCGTCCGCGGGAATCGGAGGGACGTGGCGTGCGACCCACGACTCGTCGACGAGTGCCGGCGCGCCGTCGCCCAGCGCGGCGAACGCACCGAGGCCGATGTCCAGCACGACGATCGTGCCGCATGCCTGACGAGCGACGAGATGGCCGCGCTTGATCGCGCCGAAGGTGAGCGTGAGGTCGGCGATCACCGAGCCGGTTGCGGCGCCGGAGGTGGCGTCGACGCCGGTCGGCAGATCGATGGCGACGACGAGCGCGCCGCGCGCGCGCGCCGCGTTGATGGCCGCGACGCCCTCGGCGATCGCGCCGCGCGGCGCGCCTGACGAGCCGGTGCCCAGCAAACCGTCGATTATGACCGCTTCGCTTCGCTCGCTCGTCCGGTAGGAGTATGGGCCATCACGCGGGTCGCGCTCACTCGTTTCCGAGGGGTCAGGAAGGTCGAGCTTCACGAACGGCAGCGCCAAAGCGCGCTCGGCGATCGCGTCCGGCGTCTTGGCCGGCACTGTTTCGCAAACGCTCACCTTGAAGCCGCTCGTGGCGAGCGCGCGGGCGATCACCCACGCATCGCCGCCGTTGTTGCCCGGGCCGGCGAAGACGCGCACGCCGCCGGCGAGTCGTCGCGGTTCGCGCAACGTCAATTCGCCGGCGGTGGCGGCGCCGGCGCGCTGCATCAGCGCGCGCGAAGGAGTACCGGCGGCGATCGCCGCGGCGTCGCGCGCGGCGGATTGCTCACTGTCAACCACGAAAACACGCGGACGCATGTCGAGCGTCTCGCGATTCGCGTCGTGGCTATTTGTGCGACGTCCCGATCGTGCGTCCGTAGCTCAACTCACCGTTGTCGATGCGCACGTTGAAACCGCACTCGGGGTTGCTGCATGCCCACGCCTTGTAGGTGATCGGCGCGCCGTCGCGACCATAGTCGCTGAGTGGGAGTAAGAGTCCTTCCTTGCACTTGCGGCAGCCCGGCAACTCGGTCGCTTTCTCCATTCGCCCTCCCATCCCGCGGCGACGCTCGGTCGCTGTCGCCTGCCATTAGCAGCCTCTAAACGGGCTGCACCCCGCACCATGGATATTCGCGCTCGAACGACTCTTCGAAGTCGTAGACGCCGATGAACTCCTCGCGCGTGTCCGAAGGTTGACTCATGAGGAGCTCGAGGTCGACGAGCGTGAACACGACGTCGCCGATGTCGGCGGTCGTGCGCACGCCCCAGTGTTCGAGCACGAGTCGCGCGAGAACGCCGTAATGCTCGAGGGCCAGCTCACGGCACGCGTTCGCCAGCTCTCGCCCGTTGATGTGACGCCGCTCCGGCAGCCGCTGCTGACAGTACTCGAGGGCGGTGAGCACGAAGAGATACGCGCGCTCGTCGAAGCGCGATTCCCGCATTCGAATGCGGTCCATGATCCCGTCGCGAAACGCCAACTCGGCCACGAGGCTTTCCTCGCTCGCTTACGCTCTCTCGTAACGTTGATTTGAAGTCGCGCGCGCGACCGCGCTCGCTCCTTCTCCGCCGCGCCAGACCAGGCGCCACGTCGACTGAAAAGATGTGGACTGATCTTCGTGTCCACAACTCCCTCGTGGACAGCCGCGCGTCAAGTAAAAAGTCCGACTTGACCGCCGGTATGCCAGAAGACGATGGTGTGTTCGGCGCGGAACCTGCCAGCGCGCACGTAGGCAAACAACGCCGCGAGCGCCTTCGCCGAATAAGTGTGATCGACGAACAAGGCCTCGGTATGCGCGGCGAGCGATTGCGCTTCCCGTGAAGCGGGAGTCGCAATGCCGTATCCATCGCCGACAAAACCGTCGTCGATGCTCAGGTTCACGCTACGCGCCAAAACAGATCCGTCAACCCCAGCCATCGCTCCGAGCCCCGCGATGATCTTTCGCACCTCGGCGTCGATCGCGGACGACGGATCATCGGCGCTGATACCGATGACTTCCGTCGGCAATCCATGGAGTGCGCAGCCGGCGCTCAGTCCAGCTTGCGTGCCGCCTGACGAAGTTGCATGCAAGATGGCGTGCGGCATCACACCTTCGGGCAATTGCGCGCGCAGCTCGCCGACGGCTCGCGCGAAGGCCGCGGCGCCGAGTGGGGTCGAGGCGCCGAGTGGTATTTCAAACGGTACACGCCCATCGACGCGCAAGCGGGAGGCGAGCGTACGCATCGTCGGCGCGCGCTCGTCGCGCGTCGGGACGTAAAAGATCTCGGCGCCGAGAAGCAGGTCCAGCAATGCGTTCGCGCGCGGTATCGGCGGGGGCGCGCCATTCGCCACGAGGACGCAATGCATGCCAAGGCGCGCCGCGGCCGACGCGGTGGCGCGCATGTGATTGGATTGCACGCCGCCGACGGTGATGAGTGTGTCGGCGCCGCAGGCGCGTGCTTCGGCGGCGACGAGCGCGAGCTTGCGCACTTTGTTGCCGCCGAAGCCGAAGGGAATGGCGTCGTCGCGCTTGACGAAGATCCGCGGTGCGTTCGGACCAAGCGCCTCACGCAAGCGTTTCGCTTCGTCGAGCGGAGTCGGCGGAGCGAAGAGCGGCTCCGCCGGCAGCGCCTCGAGTCGCGCCAGCGCGGCGGCGTCGCTCACCGACCAGCCGTTGCCGGCACGGGATAGAGGGGGAACGCGTTCGCCAACTCGCGCACCTCGCCTCGCACGGTGTTTAGCACACTCTGATCCTCCGGCGCGCGAAGCACGCGGTCGATGAATTCGGAGATGCGTTGCATCTCCGGCTCCCGCATGCCGCGCGTCGTCACGGCCGGCGTGCCGATGCGGACGCCGCTGGTCACGAACGGCGACTGCGTTTCCTTCGGCACGGTGTTCTTGTTGACCGTGATGCCCGCGTTGTCGAGCGCGGTCTGCGCGATCTTGCCGGTGAGATTCCTGTTGCGCAGGTCGACGAGCATGAGGTGATTGTCCGTCCCGCCGGAGACGATGTGAAAGCCGCGCTCCGCCAACGCCGCGGCAAGAGCCTTCGCGTTGGCGACGATCTGCGTCGCATACTGCTTGAACGTCGGATCGAGTGCTTCGCGGAAGCAGACAGCCTTCGACGCGATCACGTGCTCGAGCGGCCCGCCCTGCGAGCCGGGGAACAGCGACTTGTCGATCGCCTTGGCGTGCTCGGCGCGACAGAGAATGAGTCCCCCCCGCGGTCCGCGCAGCGTCTTGTGCGTCGTCGTCGTCACGATGTCCGCGTGGGGAACCGGTGACGGGTGCACGCCCGCGGCGACGAGCCCGGCGAAGTGCGCCATGTCGACCATGAAGATCGCACCGATTTCCTTCGCGATCTCCGCGAACGCGGCGAAGTCGATGATGCGGGAATACGCGCTGTAACCGGCCAGCACCAGTCGCGGCCGGTGTTCTCGCGCCTTACGACGCATGTCGTCGTAGTCGAGCAGCCCGTCGTCGGTGACGCCGTACGAAATCGCGCGGAAGAGCATCCCGGAGAAGTTCACCGGCGAGCCATGGGTCAGATGACCTCCATTGGAGAGATCCATGCCCAGAAATGTGTCGCCGGGTTTTATGAAAGCCGTCATCGCCGCGTAGTTCGCCTGCGCGCCGGAGTGCGGCTGGACATTCGCGTGGTCGGCGCCGAAAAGCTCCTTCGCGCGGTCGATGGCGAGCTGCTCGACCTCGTCGACGACCTCGCAGCCGCCGTAATAGCGCTTCCCGGGGAGGCCTTCGGCGTATTTGTTCGTGAGCGGTGAGCCCATCGCCTCGAGCACCGCGGGAGAGACGAAGTTCTCGCTCGCGATGAGCTCGAGACCCTCGTTCTGCCGCTGAATCTCTTTCTCGATGAGGTCAGCGATGTCCGGATCGGTGGCGCGCAGCGCGTCGCCAGGCGGGCAACGATCCCAATTCGACCAGTTCGTCATCAGCGCGTCTCCGTCGGTGCAGAGCCTGGCTCGCTACGCGCGGCGGTGCTGTTCGCGTCGATCTTCTGAATCCGCTCCGCGTGGCGCCCTCCGTCGAAGGGCGTCTCGAGCCATACCTCGAGAATCTGTCGCGCCTGCTGCTCGGAAAGGAAGCGCGCCGGCAGGGCCAGCACATTGGCGTCGTTGTGCCGGCGCGACAGCTCGGCGATTTCCGGCGACCATACGACCGCGGCCCGCACGCGGGGATAGCGATTGGCGACGTAGCTCATACCGAGCCCGGTCCCGCAGAGCAGTACGCCACGCGCTGCGGCGCCCTCGGAAACGCGTTGGGCGAGCGGATGCGCGAAGTCGGCGTAATCGGTCGTCTCGGCATTCTCGGGACCGAGATCAGTAACGTCGTATCCCATTTCGCGCAGCCAGGCCTCGAGTCGTTGCTTGAGCTCGAAGCCGGCGTGATCGGAGGCGATGAGAATCGGAGGCATCGTTGCGTGGGGAACATGGTTTGTCACCCCGAGCGGAGCTCGGGATGACAGAGGTCACTTGTTCGGCCACTGCGGCCAGGTGCGCACCATCGCGTTCACCGCGCGAATGCGCTGTTCGGCGAGACGATCGGCGGCGAGGTACGTCGGGACGCGCTCCTCGGTCGCGATCGCGAAGACTCGCAACACGGTGTCGTAGATCTCGTCGGCTTTGCGGAAAGAGCGCGCCGACGTCCAGCCCGCGAGCTCGCTGTAGACGTTGATCACACCGCCGGCGTTGGCGACGTAGTCCGGCGTGTAGAGAATCTCGCGCTCCTCGAGGTCCTCGCCGTGCCGTTCCTCGAGCAGTTGATTGTTCGCCGCGCCGGCGACGATCTCGACCTTGAGCTGAGGAATCGTCCGGTCGTTGATGATCGCGCCTAACGCGCAGGGCGCGAAGACGTCCGCCTGAACCGAGTAGATGTCGTCCGACGCAACCGCTCGCGCGCCGAACTCGGTGACGACTCGTTTCACGCGCTCGGGGTCGATATCGGTGACGACGAGCTTCGCGCCCGCCTCGTGCAGCTCTTTAGCAAGGTAGTAACCGACGTGCCCGCAGCCCTGGAGCGCGACCGTCCTGCCGGCGACGTCGTCACTGTCCCAACGTTCCTTGGCGGCCGCCTGGATCGCCCGGAAGACTCCGTGTGCCGTCACCGGCGAGGGGTCTCCCGATCGGCCGGCAAGACCGGTGACATAGTCCGTCTCCATGTGCACGAAGTCCATGTCGGCGGTGCTGGTACCGACGTCCTCCGCGGTGATGTACCGGCCGCCGAGACTCTCGACAAAGCGACCGTGCGCGCGAAAGAGCAGCTCGCGACTCGTCGTCTTGTTGTCACCGATGATCACCGACTTGCCGCCGCCGAGATTCAGGCCGGCGACGGCGTTCTTGTACGTCATCCCCCGCGCGAGACGCAACGCGTCGACGATGGCTTCGTCGTCGCTGACATAGCTCCAGAACCGCGTGCCGCCCAACGCCGGCCCGAGGACGGTGCTGTGGATCGCGATGATCCCGCGATACCCGGACGCCGCGTCCTGACAGAGCACGAGCTGCTCGTGCCCCATGCTGGCGATCGTTTCGAAAAGTTGCATGCCCTGCATCGACGCAGGGTGGACTGGGCCTTCAAGAGTCGAGGTTTCCATCTGAAGCAAGGGATAGGGGCCAGGGCCTGGGGGGGGAGCCAGCGCAGCGTGTGATGTTCACGAGCCGCGCGAGTACAGCTCGCGCGCGATGACAATTCTCTGAATCTCGGACGTGCCTTCGTAGATCTCCGTAACCTTGGCGTCGCGGAACAGGCGCTCGACGGGGTAATCCTTCACGTACCCGTAGCCGCCGAAGATCTGAATCGCCTCCGACGTCGCCGCCATCGCCGTCTCGCTCGCGAACAGCTTCGCCATGGCGCTGAATTGCGTCACGTGCTCACCGCGATCCTTCGCCGTCGCCGCCGCGTGCAGCAGCGCGCGCCCCGCGCTCACCCGCATCGCGATATCGGCAAGCTTGAACTGAATCGCCTGAAATTCCTTGATCGGCTTCCCGAACTGTCGTCGCTCGGACGCGTAGCGTGAGGCATAACGCAGTGCCGCCTCGGCGATGCCAATCGCCTGCGCCGCGATCCCAAGCCGACCATTGTCCAGCGACTGCATCGCATAAATGAAACCGCTTCCTTCCTCGCCAAGGAGGTTGGCCGCGGGCACGCGGAGGTTGTCGAAAACCAATTGCACCGTCGGCGACGACCGCAACCCCATCTTGTCTTCTTTCTTGCCGAGCTTGAACCCGGGAAGATCGGGCGTGACGACGAAGGCGCTGATCCCCCGTGGACCGCGACGATCGTTGGGCGTGTCCGTCCGCGCCATCACGAGGAAGACGCCGGCCTGGGGCCCGCTCGTGACCCACGCCTTGGTGCCATTCAACACCCAGCATTGACCATCGCGAACTGCTTGCGTCCGCAGCGATGCCGCGTCCGAGCCCGCGTCGGCCTCTGACAAGGCGAAGGCGCCGAGCTGCTCGCCCCGCGCCATCGGTTTCAAAAAACGATTCTTTTGCTCTTCACTGCCCCATCGGAGAATCATCTGCGTCGGCAGTGAGTTGTGGACGCTCATCATCACTGCAATCGAAGCGTCCACGGTCGCGATCTCCTCGAGCGCCACAAGATAGGTCAGCATGTCGAGACCGAGACCGTCGTACTGCTCGGGGAGCATCATCCCGAGAAAACCGAGCTCGCCGAGCTTGCCGATGACGTCCGCGTCGAACTGCTGCTCGTGGTCCCAGCGATCGACGTTCGGCGCGATCTCGCGCTCCGCGAAATCGCGGGCGAGGCGCTGAATCTCGCGCTGTTCTTCGCTGAGGGGAGTTAACGCCCAGGCCATGGTATATCAGTACTCGTAGAATCCGCGCTTCGATTTTCGCCCAAGCCATCCTGCGGAAACGTACTTCTTGAGCAATGGACAGGGGCGATACTTCGGATCGCCGAGTCCCTCGTGAAGTACGTCGAGAATCGCGACGCAGGTGTCGAGGCCGATGAGGTCCGCGAGGGCGAGTGGGCCCATCGGGTGATTCATTCCCAACTTCATTACGGTGTCGATCGACTCGGCGCTGCCAACTCCTTCCATGAGACAGTACACGGCTTCGTTGATCATCGGCATGAGCACACGATTCGCCACGAAGCCCGGGTAGTCCTGCACTTCGACCGGCGTCTTCCCCACCGCCTTGCTCATTTGGAGCACTCGCGCCGTCGTCTCCGCGGACGTGGCGAGCCCCCGAATCACCTCGACGAGCTGCATCACCGGCACCGGATTCATGAAGTGCATGCCGATCACGAGCTCGGGCCGACGCGTCTTCGCGGCGATCTCGGTGATCGAGATCGAGCT
>DATBHD010000122.1:0-12477 GCA_036557635.1 Gemmatimonadaceae bacterium | reverse complement strand
ACGTGGCGCGTCAATTCGATCGAGCACGACCGCGTCATCGTGACGCCGGCGCCCGGCGCGCCCGCGCGAATGCCCTTCTGGCACGGCGACTACTCCGCGCGATCGTCGCACATGGCCGCGCGCGTCGGCGAGTTGCGGCGCGAGCTCGACGCCGTGAGGACAGACGAACAAGTTGCGATCCTCGCCGAGCGCTACGAGGCGGATCGAGCGACGACCGCGTCCCTCGTCGACTACGTGCACCAACAACGCATCGCGACCGACGGCGTGCCCGATGAGCGTATTCTCATCATCGAGCAGTTCCGTGACGAGATGGACGCCGTGCGCGTCGTCGTGCACGCCCCGTTCGGCGGTCGAGTCAACGCGCCGTGGGGCATGGCGCTCGCGAATCGCGTTCGCGAGTGGCTCGCCGAGCAAGGTCGCAGCGCGCGCGATGGTCCGGCGTTCGAGCTGCAAGTGCAGACGACCGACGACGGCGTCATGCTGCGCTTGCCAAGTCTCAAAGACTGGCTGCCTGTTGCAGTGATCCGCGACGTGTCGTCGGCCGAGGCCGAACATCGCGTGCTCGCGGAGATCGGGGCGTCGTCGTTGTTCGGCGCGCGATTCAGGATGAACGCTGCGCGCGCACTGTTGCTGCCGCGCGGTTCACCCCGCAGGCGAATGCCACTCTGGCTTCAGCGACTCAAAGCGCTCGACCTTCTGCAAGCCGTACAGGAGTTTCCGTCGTTTCCGATTCTCGTCGAGACGTATCGCGACGTCTTGCAGGATGCATTCGACATGGGCGCGCTCGTGCGTGTGCTCGACGACATCGGCACCGGCACCATCGCCATGCGAAGCGTGACGACGGTCGCGCCGTCGCCGTTCGCCGCGACGCTGCAGTTCGGCTTCGTGATGGATTGGCTCTACGCCGACGATGCGCCGCGCGCCGAGCAGCGCGCAGCGTTGTTGTCGCTCGATCGCGCGTTGTTGGATGAGCTGATGGGCGTCGAAGGTGCCGACGAAACGACGCTGGCGATGCTGGAGACAATCGTCGCGCGACGTCGTGGAACCGCGAGCGGCACTCGGGCACGTAGTGCCGACGAGTTGGCGGTGTTGATCGACCGCGCATCCGATCTGAGCGTCAATGAGATTCACGAGCGCGTTGCCTCGGAGGACGAAGGCAGACGCGGCGAGCCGTTAACGGAGCTTCTGGAGCGCGGTCGCGCGATTCTTATCGATGTACCAATAGGAGGCACATCAGAGCGGCGCGTGATTCTCACTGAGACCTACGCGCGCTACGTGGCGGCATTCGGCGCCGATGCAGTGTCAACGGTCTTCGCGGGACCGAAACAAGAGGCACGCCCGGCAACTGACGTCGTTCCTGCCAACCTGCGCGAACCTACAGTGACGTCGTCCGCCGCACGGCGCGATCTCCTCGCGCGCTTCGTCTCGCTGGCGTCTACAGTTTCGATCGACGAGATCCTGGAGCGCTACGCATTCGATCGCGACTGGGTCGCCGGGCGTCTCGACGACTGGACGCGCCATGGAAAGCTCGTTCGCGGAACGTTCGGCGGCACGACGCCGCGTTGGGCATCGCGACGATTGCTCGAGCAGGCGCGCCGCCGCGAGTTGGCACAAGCGCGAAAGCAGATCGAGGCCGTGGATCTCACGCAGTTCTCCCGCTTCATGCTCCGCTGGCAACATGTCGACCCAGCCACTCGGCTCGAGAGCGACGAAGGCACCGCGCGTGTGATTCGGCAGATGTACGGACTCGCGCGATCCGCCGACCGTTGGGAGAGAGACTATTTCCCGGTGCGCATCGACGACTACGACGCGACGGTCGTCTCGCGACTCATCGCTGCTGGCGAAGCAGTTTGGATCGGCGGCTCCGCCACGCCGCCAACCGAAGCGGCAAACCTCGCAACGATTCGCTTCGCTCGGCGCGGCTCGGCGCGTGCGTGGCTGACCGACGCTCCTCCGCCTCCGCTAGGCGAACACGCACAGCGCGCGTTGAACGCACTCGAGGCTGAGGGTGCATCGTTCTTCGACGAGCTGCTGACGTCGACGTCGCTCAGCGCACGCGCACTTCGCGACGCGCTGCGCGAATTGGTCGGCGCTGGGCTGGCAACGAACGACACCATCGAGTCGATGCGGCAGGTCGTGCGCTGGCGACCCCTCGTCTCACCGCGGGATCGCAATCAGCCCGACCCCACGCGATGGCTGCCGGCGGATTTCACACCGTCGGCGAATCGTCCGATCGTGCAACGACGTCCGAACTTGCGTCGCCTTCCGCGCTGGAAGCGTCCGGACAAGCCACAGCCCGAGCAATCGACTTGGCCCGGCCGTTGGTCGCTCGTGCGCACCGCGCGAGTTCTCGGCCCTCCCGCGGATGATGCCGCCGCAGCCGAGTTGGTCGCGCGCCAATGGTTGGACCGTTATGGCATCGTGTCGCGAGAGGTGTGGCGACGCGAGCGTCCCGCGGTTGGGTGGCGGTCGATCTACCAGGAATTCAAGCGGTTGGAGTTTCGTGGCGAGGTTCGCCGCGGGTACTTCGTTCGCGGATTGTCCGGCGCGCAGTTCGCCTTACCCGAGGCCGTCGAGATGCTTCGCTCGGCGACAACGAGCGGAGAGGCTGACGCGGTGGTGATCACGGCGAGCGATCCGGCGAACGTGTTCACATTGCCGCTGTCGCAGGATCCGGCGCGCGACGCGTTCGTGCGTCCTCGCAGCAGCGGCGCGTTGCTAGTGACGCTCGACGGTCGCGTGGTGATGATCGCCGAGCGGCGCGGTGAGCGAATTGTGATTCGGCCCGAGACTTCAGACGCCGACGTGACGAAAGCAGCGCGCGCGGTCGCGGATCATCTCGCGGCGCGCACGGCGCGTGATCTGACGGTCGAGACGATCGACGGCCGCAGCGCGGCCCTGTCTGGGTACGTTGATGCCTTTGTTGCCGCTGGGTTCAAGAGAGGCGCGGCCGGGTTGAGATTCTATCGTGCCTTGTAGGCTCGCTTCGCTCGCCGTTGGCCGCTCGCTCACGCTCGCTGAAGGCCGGTCGCTTTCGCTCCCTGATGACCGCGTCGGGGCTTCGCCCCTCGCTGTTTGGGTGACACTGACGTCAAACGCAGTTTTCACACGAACAGCGAGCGCTTTAGCGCGACGCGGCCATCAGCTCTGCCGAAGGCAGGCGGCCATAAGCGAGCGCCAGCGAGCGGCCATCAAGCAAACGGGGGCCAGCCTATTTCTTTAACGGAACAGTTGGCCGGGAGTCACCCGGCGGCGGCGGCGGGGCCGAGAATGCTTGCTCCGCGCCGCGCAACATGTCGCTCAAACCGATCGCCTGCGCGACCGTCTGCGTCGTCGACAGCACCGACCGCGCGTCGTCCATTCGGCCGCGCGTCCGCAACGCCTCGGACAGCTCGGTTCCGGCAAACACGTACATCGCCGGCATACTCACCGACGCCCGGTCGACCCACTGACCCTCGTGGACGATCGAGCGCTGTCCCGTGAAGACCTCCTTCCACAGCGCGTACGACCGCGGAATGTCGTACCATCCGTCGTCCTGAATGAACAGCGTATCCTTCGTGGCACCAGCCGCCGGCGTGGCGATCAGCTTCGATGCCAGTCCTTGAATAAGCATATTGTTGCCGAGCCCGAGGGTTTGCGGGTAGCC
This sequence comes from Gemmatimonadaceae bacterium, assembly GCA_036557635.1. Taxonomy (GTDB): domain Bacteria; phylum Gemmatimonadota; class Gemmatimonadetes; order Gemmatimonadales; family Gemmatimonadaceae; genus AG2. The sequence continues at coordinate 8,831 of DATBHD010000122.1, read as the reverse complement.
GACGGCGGAGCGCGCGAAGTAGATCGGACGGTCGGGCCATGCGTCTTGAATCATGCGCAGCACGAGCGCATCGGCGCGCTGCAAGACCCCGTACGGGAGTTTCCGTGGGTCGATCGTCGCCGTGATGTTCTTCGTCGCGAACTGCATCGGCTGCCGCAGCTCGTAGTACTCCGGCATCGAGTCAGCGTCGGCGAATGACATGTGTATCGGGGCGGTCGTGGGCTTCACCCACTGCTTGCCCTTGTAGATCGACGGGCCCTTTGCTTCGTCGTAATCGTAAATCGGGCGACGAATGAGCTGGCGCGTGTACCAATCCGTGTTGAGGAGCGACGTATTCGCGACGACGACGTCTCGGCGGATGCCCTCGACCTCCTGGGCGTACCACAACGGGAACGTATCGTTGTCGCCGACCGTCACGAGCACGCCGTACGGCTCGACCGAATTCAGCAGATCGGCCGCGACGTCTCGCGTCGTCATGTGGCGCGCACGCGACGCGGAACTGTAGTTGCCGACGAGCGGCACCACCGCCAACAGCGCAAGCGGCGAGGCGATGAGCCAACTACGGGCGCTCGCCGCTTCGCCCGGCTTCACTTTAGCCACAGTTTCCGCAACGGCTTCCCAGACGTAAATGAGCCCGAGCGCTGCCCACACGCCCCACGCCGAATAGCTCCAGAGGAAGAAGTAGTCTCGGTCGCGCACTTCGTGCTCTGCACCAGGTGCGCCGGGCTGTGATGCGCCAAGCTTGAAGTTCAGGTAGAAGATCAGCAGTAGCGTCATGGTGAACATGAGTGTTCCGAAATACCAGAAGCTGTTGCGATCCCGCTTGTAGTGCACCCAACCGCCGAGCAGACCGAGCAGGAGGAACGTGGCCGCAAGCAGCGTTTGCGGGAACGCCGCGCGCACGCCCGGATCGCGCAGCCACTGCCAGCGGAAGTACAACCACCACATCCCGACCTGGTCGACGTACGACGCCTGTCGCTCCGACAACTTCGGCTTGCCGTATTGGCCGCGGTTGAAGTTGTACTTGAACGCGTCGTAGGTCGCCATCGAGAACGTGCATGACATCTCCAGTTTCGTGCGACACGCCGTCGGCTCGCCTTCGTTCATGGCCGGGAAGTGTGCGGCACGGATGGGCTGCGTCGCGAACGGAGTTCCGCCGACCAGTAGCGCGGCGGCGGCCACGAGGAGCAGCCGCCAGCGCAGCAGGGTCGCAGGGCGGCGCATCAAAACCGCCAGCGCGACTGCAGGCGCGGGCAGCATGCCTGCCATGTGATTCGCGTAGCCCAGACCGCAGAGGTACGCGATCATCACCAGCATGCGGTCGGCCTTCGGACCCTCGGGTCGTTCCGACCAGCGCACCGCGAGCCATGAGACGATCGCGATGCCGGCGAGCGAGACGGTGTAGACTTTCTCGTTCACTACCGACTGGTTCCACACCGTGAACGCCGTCGCGCCAATCAGTGCGCCGAGTGTGGCGCCGGCCAGACGCTGCCAGCGTTCCTCGAGCCAGTTGCGCAGCACATTCTCCGTGACGAGGAACCAAACGCCGGCCGCGATCGCGCTGCAGATTGCCGCCAACACGTTGATCCGCGCCGCAACCGAGCCCGCGACGGGCAACAACGAGAACACGCGTCCGATGATGACGAAGAATGGATTGCCCGGCGGATGCGGCAGGCCAAACGTGTACGCCGCCGCGATGTATTCGCTCGTGTCCCACATGGCCGTCGATGGCGCCATCGTCACGAGATACAACACGAGAATCACGAACGACACGATCGCCGCGGCACCGTACGACGGTCGTTCTCCCGGCTCGGCGCGATCGGACGTCGACTCGTCGGCCCCGCTCCAGATCACCATCGGGATCAGCACACAGTACGCGAGGCCGAGCAGGAGCGCGGAGATCGTCGTGCCACCTCGGACGAGATCGAAGTAGCCATATGCGAGAACCGCGGCGGTTCCACCGTAGAGAGAAAATCTTGTCTCTTTCGAGCCAAACGTGATCATAATCGCGGAAATGGTGTCGGAGTTATCGGACGCGAGGCTCGGCAGGCAGCAGATGTACGCCGCTCTGTGCGAGCGCGTAACGCGCCCAAGCGCGCACGCGAGGGTTAGGGTCTTGCTCGGCTGCGCTGCGGGCGACGGCGACCGAGTCCGGTCGACGTGCAAGCCCGAGCACCGCGTACGCACGCGACTGCCATTCGGCATCGCGCATGAGACTTGTCAGAACGTCACGCGTTGGCGCGAGCTGAACCACGCTCGTCGGCGCGGCGACGGAGAACGTGAGTACTGCCGCAACACCCGCCCATCCAGGCGCGAGCGGCCGAACATCGTGACGAACGTCGAGCACCGCCGCGAGGCGCGCGCGGAGACCGCGGCGACGCGATAGGGCGAGAGCGGCAGTTGGAAGCGCGGCATTTGCTCTCGCGTCGGCCGCGTGGACGAGCAGCTCGGCGTAGTCGCTGCGGCGCACGCCTGTGGCGATCACGCGATCGTCGCATGCGAGCTCGCAGTCGTCGCGCAAACTCCGCGCGATCCACCACACACCGGGGTTGAACCACAAGAGGCCACAGAGCAATCGAGCGAGAACATTGAACGCCCAGTCCGCCGAGCTCACGTGCGCCATCTCGTGCATGAGGACCATGCGACGCTCGGAACGGCTCCACGTTGTGGCGGCGGCAGGCAGCACGATGACCGGCCGCAACACCCCCCACGTCATCGGCACGACTGCGTCGGGCGAAATGAAGACGCGTACCGTCCGCGCGACTCCGAGCCTGGCGGTGATGTCAGCCAGCAATCGGGTCCATGACTCGTCGCAAACCGGTATGGCGTTGCGCATTCTGCGACGGACGGAGATCAACGACGCGATCGTCGGTACGATGACGACGACGACACCTGCAGCGTAGAGAGCAAGGAGCAGCGTGACGAGCCGAGGCCCATCGTCGGAGCCACCGGGCTGAAGTGACGCGGCGGAGACTTGAACGCGCCCGAGTGCGACGAGCGGCGTGGCAAGGAACGATGGGACGACCCAGGCGACCCATTGCAGCGGAAGCTGGCGTCCAATGAAAACGACAAGTAGTGCGATGACTGCCGATCTCCAGACGAGGGCGCGCGCTTCGGCACTTGCGCGCCGCAGACCCACGCCCGCGATGGCCGCGAGGCCGATGGGCAGCACGGTGAGTAGCGATACCGTATAGACGCTTGCGATCGCTCGCGCGCTGTCGGCCTGTGCCAGAATGGTCGGCGGCGCGGTCATCGCTTATTTCCCGTCAGCGCGTAGGCGCCGAATGGCCGACGTGATCTGCGCGCGCTCTTCGGTGGTGAGCGGACGATCGGATTCCTCGAGCAGCGCCGCGACGGCGGCTGCGCGTGATCCGTTGAAGAACGTGCCGAGGAGGTGTTTCACCGCCGAGCGCTGTGCGATGGCGCGTGGCGTCGTTGGAAAGTAGACGTGTCGTGGTCCTTCTTTCTCGTGCCGCAGATGTCCTTTTTCCTCGAGGATGCGCAGCAGGGTGCGGACCGCGGCGGCGCACGGCGGCTCGGGGATGTCCTCATGGATCTCGACAGCCGTGGCGCGTCCACGGCGGTAGACGACGTCCATGATCTCGCGTTCGCGGCGGCTGAGTTGCGGTGGTGATGCGGGCACGATCGAAGGTTGGTTACTCACACTGGTCTGAAAAGCAGATCTCGCTGGTGGCTCGGGATGACAAACTCCCCCGTCATCCCGAGGGACCACGAGCGCAGCGAGGGGGACCGAGGGATCTGGTTTTCCCCCAACCCAAAGAGCAGATCCCTCGCTTCGCTCGGGATGACAGTGAGAAATTTTTATCATGACGCACGATCTGTCAAGCGCGCGACCTTAATCCCTTGGTCGTACTTCGAATCGACCCAGGCAAGCCTGGTTGCTACACTTGAGAATCCCAGTGTTGTTCCACTGTTCCCGCTTCCGCCTCTCCTCCTCCCATGGATCTTCGGTACCCCATCGGCCCGTTCAAGCGGCCGGCTTCGCTTACAGCCGCCGAACGTCGGACGGCCATCGATGACATCGCCGCCGCTCCGGCGAACCTTCGGGCCGCCGTGCGCGGACTCGACGACTCGCAACTCGACACTCCGTACCGGCCCGACGGATGGACCGTTCGACAGGTGGTGCATCACGTCCCCGAGAGCCATCTGAACGCGTACACGCGATTCAAGCTTGCGCTGACGGAAGAGCAGCCGACGATCAAACCATATGATGAAGACGCGTGGACGAAGACGCGCGATGTCCACTCCACGCCGATCGAGACATCACTGGTCTTGCTCGAGTCGTTACACGATCGGTGGGTTCGGCTTCTCGGGTCGATCAGCGCCGAGGAGTTCGACCGATCGCTCAAACATCCTGAGAGCGGTGTGATGAGTCTTCATCAAATGCTCGCGATGTATCAATGGCACGGGAAACATCACGTCGCGCACATCACGACGCTTCGCGAACGAAATGAGTGGACTTAGCGGCAGCAGCGTTGTCTGACGAGAACCCCGAGGGCATTGGTGGCATTGACGGTGGGATCTCGCCGCTCATCCCAACGGGTCGCTAGGCTTATTTAGCAAACGCATATAGGCCGTCGTCGCCGGGGGCGAAGAATCGATCGGCGCCGAGCGCGATCGACACGAACAGCTCATTCTTTCCGCCGACCGACAGCAGGCGACCGTCATCGGCGGCAAAGACGGCGACGCAACCTTTGAAGTACATGACGTACACAGCTTTGCCGTCCGTGTAGATCGGGCCGCTCCAGCTGTCCGCGAGTTGAGGGTCACTGCGCCAGACTTCTTGATGTGTTGCCAGGTCGATCGCCGTGAACCAACCGGAGCCAGAGCTCGCGTACACACGATTGCCGGTCGCAACGAGAGCGCGCGAGTCAAAGAGAATTTCGTGATTTGGTACCGGTGAGCTGGGCGGCGCGCGCCCGACGCCGGGAACGTTCCAGAGGATGGCGCCGGTTGCTCGGTCGATCCCGAAGATGCGGCCACTGTTAGAAGAGACTAGGACTACCCGTGGATCGAGGGCAACGAACCCAGCGCTCGTGTCGGAATCTGGAAGTATGCGCGGCAGCTGCGCGTCCCAAAGGACCGTCCCGGTCTTTGCATCGACGGCGAGCACGCCGCCCGTCATGGGTTTTCCCGGGCGCGCGTAGGGTGCGACAACGAGTTCCGCATCCGCCGCTGGCATCCGGACGATCCCGGTGTCGAGTCGAGACACACGCGCGCTCCAGCGAAGTTGGCCTGTTGCGACGTCGATCGCGTACAGGACGCCTCCAGCGCGCGAGCCAGCGTAGAAGGACGAATCTTGTACGATAAATGGATTCCCGCCTGGAGAGCGCCCTTCACTTGCGTGGAATCGCCAGGCGAATGCACCATCGGTGCGCCGAAAGGCCACGAGATCTCCGTTGTCTGCACAGGCGACAACGATACCGCCAACGGTGCAGCCGCCCAGTGTCACACTCACCGTCTCGACGGCTGCTGTGTCGGCCGGCGCGGACCAAAGCAGATTGCCGTTCTCACCGTCGAGGGCAACCACTCGATGCTCATGGGTAACAAAAAAGACCCGCTTTCCGTCGTATGCTGCCGGCGCACCAACCGGGTTCGCGCTCGTGTGCCACAGCAAACGATTGCGGCGGTACGCATCATCCGATGAGAAGAGACCAAGCAACTGGCAGGTCGAGCACACCACGACTCCACCGGCCAGCAGAATGTTCTGCCCCACGCGTCGCGCGGTCGAGGCATAAGCCATCAGAACGGGATGCCAAAAGTTTGGTTCAGGAGCGTCACGATGCGATCGCCCTCTTCTGTCTCGGAAAGGTGCGCTTTCGCGTCCGTCCAATTGATCGGGGTTGCCGCCCCGGGCCGCGTCTGGTACAGCGTACCGATGAATCCGTCATTGTCGCCGCAGTGCAACATCCACGGGTCGAAATAATGCGGCTCTGTAACCCCTGAGCACCAGACAAGTTCGACGTAAAACAGCAAATCCGCCAATACGTCCAGATCCTCAACCTCGCGATAGTTTTGGTCCGTCATCGGGTAAGAGTTATCGTAGATATATTGCGCAGCCCCCAGTAGACCCGCCCCGAGCCCGTTGATAGCGATGGACCAGTCATACGCGGCCGACGCATCCGAGACGAGCCGTAACGGGCCGCCGTAATAGTAGTTCTCGGCCGTTACCACGACCCCGACCGACGTCGTCGCGTTAGACAACTCCGTGATCACGTGCCCATTCGCCGTATCTGTGAGGAAGGGCGATCCGATGTGCACCTCGTTTGCAGCTTGAGTCCCCATTCCAGCCCATGACTCCACTTGCTCCATGCCACCCCCGACCTGCACATACCAGTAATAGGCGAAGACGAAGACGTTGTCGAGAAGCCAGTAATAGTCGCCGGTCGAGAAATCATTGATTGTTACCAGCGCGTCCCAAAGCATGTCGGAACCGTATCCTGCGAGTTCGTCAGCGTTGGTCTCTGCTGGTAGCCCTTGATTCGGCGTACCGATGGTCGCGGTGCCGAGTAGAGTCTGGCCTTGGCTGGCAAGGCGAGCAACGATCCCACCGTTACTGTGGCCGATCAGAATCGTGTTCATCCCGACCTCGGACCCGTAGCCAGAAAGTACTGAACTCAGTTGGACCGGGATCGCCGCGCTGGTTGATGGCGAGGGTGTGAACAGCGCACCGATTTGAAGACCCGAACCGTTTAGGGTTGATACAGTCGATTGCCAGTTCAGGTAGTTCTCGCCGTGTCCTGGCAGAAGACCCAGTTTCGTCGATTGTGCCGCCACTGGCACTCCGAAGAGGAACACGCAGGGCATGAAGATCCGAAGACACCGCAGTCCGAAGAAGCGCATGTGTCAGTTCCTCTTCGCGAGATAGAAGTTCTGGTAGACTGTCTCCGTCATACTTGCGCGTCGCGAACCAACCGCCCCACGCGATATCCGAATGCTCTTGATCAGTGCGAGGCTGTCCGCCTGACGGTCGTAGTTGATCAGAACGTGCAGAATGGTATCCGCGCCGTTCTGCTCGATCATCTCGATTACTGCGGCAATCGCAGGATCAACCCGCACAGTGACTTGTCCATCGGCGCGTTGGACGATGTACTCCTCACTAGAGGAAGTTCGCCGCGCAACCTGCCCGAACGCGCGGACGATCGCCGCACGTCGTTCAGTCGCGCCCTCCGGCGCGAGAACCAACGACTTAATGGCTGAACGATCAGCCGGTTTGTCGGCCGGACGCGATGTTTTATTGGGCAGTGAGGGAAGCGTTGGCGCAGACCCGCCGAACGGAGCAGTTGGCATTCGCTCTGGCAACTTGATCACCGCTCCCTGGGCGTTGTACAGCCTCGGCGGCGTTCCGTCGCCATCGTCCTCGATTCGAGCAACACGAGTGACGGCGGCTTGCGCCGCGGCCCGCTGCGCAAGCTTCGCTGCTACAGGCGCGAGGGTCATGCTTGTCCGCCAGTGCCCGAAGGCTAGGTGCCGCTCAAGGTGATACGAGAGCGGCAACGCGGCGAACGCGTCGAGCTTACCGTCGGCTCTGAAGTGGGTCACTCTCGTCGTGATGTCGGCGCCATAAGTGTCCCAGGATGCAGTGTCTCCGAGCGTACTTCGCGCAACGACCGTTCGCATAACTGTTGCGGGCTGAAGTCCCCTCGGCTCGACGGTGTCCCGGCATGCGCCGGTTGTCAGAATCCCTGCGCCGACCGCGAGCATCGACATTCGCCAACACGTCGAATGCTTCGGCACGACGCTTCGCATCTTCTTCAGCATGAAACCTCCGGCGATGATGAACATGTGAACATCGCTCTGGACCGATCGGGTCATCCGTCGCGGACCTGATACGCCGTCGTCGCTTGACGGCTCGCGTTCGAACTGCTAATGAGACCCGTGATCGCCGTTTTGGTTTAGTGGGCCTTTTGGCCATTCAGGTGAGTAGCGGATCTGGGAGGGTCGACAGCAATGGGCGACGCCGGCGAGCCCGTCGCACGTGGGCGCCTTACCTGGCAGGGGATCGAGGCATTCCGCACCGGCGACGAGCGCTTTTATCAAGCCCTGGTGCTGCAGCATCAGCCGGCGCTCCGCGCGTACTGTGGGCGTTACGCTCAGGACCGCGACGACGAAGCTGATCTGGTTCAAGCGACATTGGTGCGCGCATGGGAGCGACGCGCAAACTATTCTGGCCGCGGAACCATTGATGGTTGGCTTCTCACCGTAGCTCGCACCGTAGTCATCGGGCGGTGGTTCAGAGGCAACGCGCCACCTGCGGAGGGGATCGCGATGCGTCGGACTGTTTCGACTTAGACAAAGAGTCGATGTTGGCGCACGAACAGGACGCGGACGACGAACGCCTCTGCACTGTGCTCCGATTATCGCCGCGTCGGCTCACGGTTCTGGTACTGCGATTGGGCTTCGGTTATTCAGTTGCCGACACGGCAGCTGCTCTTGGCCTAACGGCCGGGACGATCAAGGCCACTCTCCATCAGGCGCGCGAGCAATTGCGCTCGTATTGCCGCATGGATTGACATTGTCAGTACCTCACGATCAAAGGCATCGCGCGAGCACAAGCGCCATCGCTTGTGACGCGTATGAGTTCCACGGCGATTCTCGCGATGACGTCGCCAACATCGAACGGCAGCGCAAAGACTGGTGACGTCCGTCACCCGCCTGCACCTTTGTCTTCTCGCACTTAACAACCGACGCTCGCATTCGTCCTCCTCTGTGCTGGCAGCGCCGCTCGGCGCACAAAGAAGCTCAACCGATCACAGAGGCGGAGGACGTATGATCAGCGCGAAGCGAGCTATGCTCGGACTGGTGGTGGT
>DATBHD010000121.1:0-58708 GCA_036557635.1 Gemmatimonadaceae bacterium | reverse complement strand
CCCTCAACCTTCTACCAACCACCCTCTACGCTCCACCCTCCACCCTCTACGCTCCACCCTCCACCCTCAACTCTCTACCCTCTACTCTCAACCCTCAACCCTCTACCCTCTACCCTCTACCCTCTACCCTCTACCCTCTACCCTCTGCCCTCTACGCCGGGTGTTCCGCTCCCGCTACGGCTTCGTCATATCCCTGCCCATTTCCCATCGCGTCGTACACGTGCTGCATTACCTCCGCACTCGCGATGAGAAAACGGCAGCGCTCAGCGCCCATCGAGCGACACTCGACTTCCATCACCGCGAGCGGACTTCCCGCCAGGCGACCGAAGAAGTCGGCGAACAATCCCGTGGTCAGATAGCATCCTGGAAACTCGAGCCCCGACGACGGGTCAGCTTCCGCCCAGTCGGTGCTGTCGACCGTCGCAACCGCCTCTCCGACGGTGCCGAGGTCGAGCGAGCCCCATCCGAGCTCCCCGAAGAACTGCGTCGCGCGCTGGCCGAACATCGACGCCGGCTGGGACTCCGGCGCGCCGTAGCCTCGCGCCATCAGCCAGTGCGAGAATGCGTCGAACAGCGTCGCCCCGCCGGCGAAGCCTGCATTTTGTAAGTGCATCGCGGCCTGTGACCCATTCTCGCGGAGCAGCGACGCGCAGAGCGAGACGAGGGACTCGCGCGTCAGTCCCACCATCGCGTTCGCCGATAGGTCGATCGAGTGTGCCATCAGCTAGCCTCGCCCTCCGCTCTGGTGCCGGCGCGTCGCACAAGCTCCGCCTCATCGATCGTCTCGACGCCGAGCGCGCGCGCCTTCTCCAATTTGCTTCCCGCATCCAAACCGACGACGACAAAATCCGTCGACTTGGAGACGCCGCTCGTGACGCGGCCCCCTTGCGCCTCAATCAATTCTGTCGCTGCCGTGCGCGATAGCGTCGGCAGAGTTCCAGTGATGACGATCGTGAGGCCTTCGAAGGCACCACCCGCGACGACCGGCTTCGGCTCTGTGAAATTGATCCCGCCGGCGGCGAGCTTCTTCACGAGACTACGCGCCGAAGAGTCGGCAAAGAACGCGGTCACGGCGAGCGCGATCGTCTCGCCGACGCCACGAATGGCGAGGATGTCGTCGACCGACGCTTCGGAGATAGCCGGCAGGTCGCCGAAGTGCCGCGCGAGCAGTTCCGCGGCCGTCGCGCCGACGTGCCGGATACCGAGCCCGAATAGCAAACGTGAAAGCGGCTGTGACTTCGACGCCTCGATCGCGGCGACGAGTTGCTGCGCGCTCTTCTCGGCGAATCCCTCGAGCTCCAGCAACTGATCGGCGGTGACGGAGTACAGGTCGGCGACGTCGTGAATCAGACCTGCCCGAATGAGCTGCTCGATTCGCGCGTATGACAAACCGCGAATGTCCATCGCCCCTCGTGAGGCATAATGGACGAGACCCTCGAGCTGCCGACCCGGGCACGCGACGTTCGGGCAGTAGATCGCGACCTCCTCCTCGTCGCGCTCGACCTTCGTCTTGCACACGGGGCAGTGCGTCGGCGCGCGCACCTGCTTGGGCGGGTCGTTCCGGTCGCGCCGCTCGGGAATCGGGCCGATCACCTGCGGGATGACCTCACCGGCCCGCTTCACCTGGACCCAGTCCCCCGGCCTCAAGTCCTTCTCGCGAATCAGATCGAAGTTGTGCAGCGTTGCGAGCTTCACGGTCGCGCCGCCGATCTCGACCGGTTCGAGGACCGCGAACGGATTGAGCGCGCCGGTGCGACCGACGTTGACCTCGATCGACAGCAGCTTCGTTTCGGCGATGTCGGGCGCGAACTTCCGCGCGATCGCATAACGAGGCTCACGCGCGACCACGCCCAGCTCTTCCCAGAGTGCCAGCTTGTCGACCTTCACGACGCCGCCATCGATGGCGAAGTCGAGTGACGCGCGAATGCGTGATTCGAGCGCGCGTGTCCACGCGTGTACTTCCTCGAGCGATCCGCAGCACATGCGATGCGGCGCGACGGGAATTCCCCACGCGGCAAGCCTATCGAGCAATTCGGACTGGCGCTCGACATCGAGCCGGACGCCCGGCGGGACGGCGATCGCGTAGCCGAAGAAGCGCAGCGGCCGCGACGCGGTAATCGAGGAATCGAGCATGCGCAGAGAGCCCGACGCCGAGTTGCGCGGATTCGCGTACACCGGCTCGCCCGCCTTCACGCGCTCCTCGTTCATCTTCTCGAAGCCGCTGAAGGGCATGTACACCTCACCGCGAATCTCCATCACCGGGGGATGCGAGCCGCCCTTCAGGCGCAGCGGGATGTCTCGGATCGTTCGCACGTTGGGCGTGACGTCCTCGCCGACCGACCCGTTGCCCCGCGTCGCACCGGTGACGAGTACGCCGTCGTGATACGTCAAGCTCACGGCGCCGCCATCGATCTTGAGCTCGCAATTGTAGCCCGCCCGCCGCGCATCCTCGCCGGCCAGGCGCACGATGCGCTCCTCCCACGCCGCGAGCTCTTCTTCGTTGAAGGCATTGCCTAACGATAACATCGGCACCAGATGCTGGTGCTTCGTGAGCTGGGTCTGCGGTTCGGCGCCAACGCGTTGCGTCGGTGAATCCGGCGATCGCAGCGTCGGATGCTGCTCCTCGATCTCGCGCAGCTCGCGCATGAGCCGATCGTATTCGGCGTCCGACCTGGTCGGAGCATCGAGCACGAAGTACTCGTAATTCGCGCGTTCGATCTCCTCGCGCAGCCATTTGGCGCGCGCGGCGAGATCGTGGTGGAGCTCCGTGGACAAATGACCAGTGGCTAGTGGCGAGTGGCTTTGGCCCGTCGGTGATACTACTCAGACAAAGAATACCTCGTCCTCGGGCGTCGCTGAAGCGTCAACACGGACTGACACGGACCGATACGGACGACCGCGGACGAGTCCCTGTGTTGTCATCCCGAGGAGCAATGCGACGAAGCATCTGCTCTCGCGATCCTGAAAAAGGCAGATCCCCTCGCTGCGCTCGGGGTGACATTCCATCACTCGTCAGTGTCGGTCCGTGCCGCGTCCGTGTTAGTCCGTGCTAACGCTTTGCTCCTAGCCGCGCGACTCTTCCTCCAAGACTTGCATCGCCACCGACACCAATCGTTCGAGCTCCTCATCGGACGCTTTGGGCAAGAGCGTTTCCGCCCACATGTGATCCTCGGTTGTTGCATAGCGATCGAGCAAGCGGCGCATGAAACCGAGAAGAGCGATCCGCTGCAGCTCGGATCGACGCTGAACTTCACTCGCTCCCTTCTGCGACCGTATCAGCGTCTCGAAGCGGTGTGCGTTGCGCAGTGCCTTCGCGGTGAGCGACGCAACCACCTGACAGAAGTGCACGTCCGCGTCGGAGAACGGCTCGGCGTCCCGCTCGGTGCGCAGGAAGATCGCGCCGATCACGGCGCCCTGCCACTGAATCGGCACGACGACAATCGAACGCACGTTGCGCGTGTCGAGCGCCGACTTGATCGAGCGGAGCATCGGGTCGTTCGTCGCGTCGGGGATGAACACCGTCTCCTTCGACTCGAACGCGCGCTGCAGCTCCGGGTAGCGATTCAGATCGACGACCAGATTGCGAATCGTCGGATCTTCGTAACTCGCGACGAGGCGCACCTCGTCCTTCTCACCGGCGAGAAAAATCGCGCAGCGGTCGAGGCCGAACGCGTCGCCCAATTTGCGAGCAATGCTCTGCAAAATATCGACGAAGTGCAGCGACGACGAGATTTCCTGCAGAATGTCGACGACGGCGACGAGATGATCTCGCTCACGCTGCAGCTCGGCGACGCGGCTTCGCAGCCGCACGACTTCATCGTCAGGGCCGAACCTCTCCCCCGTTGTCGGTGCGCCGGGACTGCTCACCGACGTGCGGTCGGTCGCTTTCCTTTCGCTCGCGCCTTGGCCTCTCCCCGTCGAGTTGCTCTGGTCCATGGTCCGCGGTGTGCGCGTTGAAAGCGTCGCTGTCGAAGCGGATCGCCCGATTCCGTCCCGTCTCTTTGGCGACGTAAAGCGCGTCATCCGCGGCGCGAACCAGGTCATCGCAATTCGTAATGCGCGGATGTGGCCATCCCGCGACCCCGAAGCTCGCCGTCCGCTTCACCGTGCCGCCGTCGAACGTGAATGTACGCGACTCCACTTCTTTGCGCACCCGCTCGGCGAACGTCACCGCGGCATCGAGCACCGTCCCGGGGAGCAAGAGCATGAACTCCTCGCCACCGTAGCGTCCAACGCGGTCCACCTTCTCGCGCGCCTCGTTCTTGAGAATGCGCGCGAATTGCTTGAGCACCGCGTCCCCCGCATGGTGCCCGTACGAATCATTCACGGTCTTGAATCGATCGAGGTCGCACATCACGCACGACAACGGCTCGTTCAGTCGCTTCGCGTGCGCGAACATGTCGTCCAGCTGCTGCTCGATGTGCCGGCGATTGTCGAGGCCAGTGAGCCCGTCGGTCTGCGACATGTAGCGCAGCCGCTCGTTCGCCTCGAGGAGCTGTCGCTCTCGTTCCTCGAGCTCTTCCTGCAGCCGTTTGATGCGGAGCATCGAACGCAGCCGCGCCTTGAGCTCGGCGAATTCGATCGGCTTCGTGATGTAATCGTCCGCGCCCGCCTCGAGTCCCTGGACCTTGTCTTCGGTCGAGTCGAGCGCGGTCTGCATGATGATCGGAATGAACGGCAGATTCGTGTTCGATTTTACTCGACGCGCCACTTCCATCCCGTCCATGTGCGGCATCATGACGTCGAGGAGAATCAGATCCGGCGGCTCGGCCTCGACCTTCGCCAACGCCTGGCCGCCATCCCTCGCCGACTCGGTCGCGTACCCCCAGGCCTCGAGTCGCGCGCGCAACAGCTCGACGTTGTCTTCGTGATCGTCGACGATCAGAATCCGCGCCGGATTCTCCTGCTCATCTCCCATTGTCCTTCCCGAGGAAGCGCTGCACCTCGGCGACCACGGCGCGTGGCTCGCACGGCTTTGCCAGATATCCGTCGCACCCGACTTCCATCGCCTTCTCGCGATCCGACGCCAGCGCATGCGCCGTCAATGCGATGATCGGTATCTGCCGAGTCTCGGGATCGTGCTTCAACACCTGCGTCGCCTCCCACCCGTCGATGATGGGAATGGAGATGTCCATGAGGATCAGATCCGGCTTTTCCGACCGCGCCTTCGCGATCCCCTCCTCTCCGTTCAACGCTTCGGTGACCGAGTAGCCGAAGTGCCGAAGGATGGTGGAATAGACGATGCGGTTGTCTTCGTTGTCTTCGACCAACAGTACCGTCTTGCCGTTCGTGGACATGAGGCTCCTCACACGCCGGCTTGGGCCGACGCGATGGAGTGGGACGGATGTAGCATGCAGGTGTTGCGTGATGGCTGGGTAAGTCGACGACCAGCAGAAATCTGACGGGATGCTCGCAAGTTTCTTACCACATGACTGAGGGTTGCGCACGATGTCTTACGCCGGAAAGGATTCGCGCTCACGACGTATCTCGTCAAGCGCCGCGACGGAACCGCTGACCGGATCGCGTGCTCGTGCCCGATCGGGACGACACGTGCTCGAGCGCCAGATCGCGATCTCCTCTCGGGGCACGGCGACTCCCTCCGACTGGTCGGGTGCAGACGACGAGTTGGACTGGCAGCACATCGGTATTTTCGCCGCGGGTGCGCTGCTCGGCGTCGCCATCGGCGCCGGCGCGGCGCTACTCCTCGCGCCCCAGAGCGGGGAGGAGACCCGACACGATTTCGCTCGTCGCGGCCGCCATCTCCGGTCGCGTGCCGCGGACGCATGGGACGATCTCCGCCACGAGCTGCGTTATGCAGCTCGCACCGGCCGGCGCAAGTTGGGGCGCCGATTCCGGCACGCGTTGCGTGACCGGCGCGAGCGACGAGAAGACGGGGAGCTCTCCGACGACTAGCGGAGCGATCGCAGCCGCTCCTCTGCCAGTTGCTTGTAGCGCGGATCGTTGTAGTCGGTGACGGGGAGCTGGGCGATCGCTTCATATTGCTCGCGCGCCTTCGCCGTGTCTCCACGATCGGCGTACACGCCGGCCAAATCGAGCCGATGCGTGATTCGATTCGGCTCTAACGAGACCGCTCGCTCCAGATATCGCTGCGCACTGTCCCAGTTCGCCTCGCCGAGCACGCCGCCGCCGAGGAGATTCCTCGCCGCCCAACGTTCGAATCTGCTGAGTCGCATGATCTCGGCGTTCCACATGCCAAGAACGTGTAGTGCGCCGGCGTTCAACGAATCGAGCCGCAGCGAAGCATGGACTTCGTCGTGCACGACGCCCGCGTACTTCACCTTGTCTCGCTTCCCCTTCGAAAGCGCCACGCGACCCTCGGCCTTGGCCAAGGCGAAATGTGCTTCCGACGAATTGGGATTCGACTTCACCGCCAACCGTCCGAGCTGCTCTCCACGGGCGTAATAGCTCTGACGTTCCGCGTCGTTGAACTCGCCCAGGTCGATGGCCGCGTTCGAGGCCTTCCAGAGGGCCTCCGTATTCAATGAATCGACGGCCACGGCCTCCTCATAGTGTTGGAGCGCCGCGGCCAGATTCCGCGCCGTGTATTCCTTGTCGCCGAGCGCAATGTGCTCCGCTGCCGTCTGTCCGGCGGCGGCGCGCGTGACGAGGAGCATTGCGGCCGCCATCGTCGCGCGTATGCTCATGCGAATGCTCATACTCGAAGCTCCCTGGTGCGTGAGTGAGACCGTCGAGCGCCCACCTTCCCCACGTGCTGGCGCCAACGTAGGTCTACCCCGAAGAGCGGTCAATGCTCGCGCAGCGGCTGATCGAGCGTAAGCGCGACGGCGGGCGTCTCGACGCCGGGGAATGGCGCGCCCTAACGCTCGCCTACGCGTCGGGGCATATCCCCGACTATCAGATGGCGGCCTTTCTCATGGCCTGCTTCATCCGCGGCATCGATCGCGAGGAGACCGCCGCGCTCACCGAGGCGATGCTCGCCAGCGGCGAGCAATTGATGCTGTCCGACCTCGGGGTGCCGCGTGTCGACAAGCATTCGACGGGCGGCGTTGGCGACAAGGTATCGCTCGTGCTGGCGCCGCTCATCGCTTCGCTCGGCGTCGCCGTGCCGATGATGTCTGGCCGCGGTCTCGGCCACACCGGCGGAACGCTCGACAAGCTCGAGTCCATACCGGGGTTTCGCACGAGCCTAACGCTTGCCGACGCGCGGAGGCAAATCGCGGCGATCGGCTGCGCGCTCATTGGACAGTCGAAAGAGATCGCGCCCGCCGATCGAAAGATGTACGCCTTACGAGACGCCACGGCGACGGTCGAGTCGATTCCGCTCATCGCCGCGTCGATCATGAGCAAGAAGCTGGCGGAGGACCTCACCGGGCTCGTCGTCGACATCAAGCGGGGCAGCGGCTCCTTCCTCCCGCAGCTCGAGCGCGATCTCGAGCTTGCCGAGACGATGATCCGCCTCGGCGCGGAGCACGGGTGTCCTGTCGTCGCGCTCGTGACGGCGATGGATCGTCCGCTCGGCCGCGCTTGCGGGAACGCGCTCGAGGTCGAGGAGGCGATCCACACGCTGAAGGGTGAAGGACCCCCCGATCTGCTCGAAGTGACCTACGCGCTCGGTGTTGAGATGTTGCTCATCGCGGATGCGGCCCAGACCACCGACGACGCGCGACGCCAGATGGAGAAGGCGATTGGGACGGGCAAGGCGGCGGAGCAATTTCAGAAGGTCATCGAAGCGCAGGGTGGCAATCCCGGCGTCGTCGACGATCCCGCGGTGTTGCCTCAGGCCGCCGAATGCGAGCTGTTCAGCGCCCCACGCCGCGGCTTCATCGCGCGCGTCGAGCCACGGTCAGTTGGTCGCGGTATCATCTCCCTCGGCGGCGGCCGAACGAAGATGGAGGACGCCGTGGATCCGAGCGTCGGTTTCGTCATCACCGCGCGCCCCGGCGATTGGGTAGAGCAGGGGGAGCCGCTCGCGACGATCTTCGCGCGCGATCGCGCCGGGGTCGAGGCGGGACGGCAAGCGCTGCGGCAGGCGATCGTCATTTCGGATGAAGCGGACCCGCCACTTCCCCTCGTCTCGCACCGCGTGAGTAGCGAGGGGGTGGAGGTCGTTCCAGGTCTCTAGCAATTGGGCGCATGCTTTGCTGCTGATTCCTGACAGTCACCAGCACCTATCACCTCTCACCTGGTCTCCATGCCTCCTCGCATCGCCAAGCTCGCCGCGTTCGGCGCATTCGGCGCCGTCGCCTTCTTCGTGGCGATTTACGCCCTCGTCGCGGTCGCGTCCGTACCGCGTCACACTGGCGGAATCGATTGGATCCAGGCGGTGGTCACATGGATCTCGGTCGGGATCGCGGTGTTGGCGATCGTCGCTTTGCACATCGTCATCGCCCGCGGACTGTTCGACATCGCGCGCGGCGGCCGTCGCCCGCTCTAGCCTGTCATCCCGAGCAGCGCGACGGATCTGCTTTTCGCCGGTGAGCGAATGCTAAAGACACCCCAGCCCCTGACCCCTAAACCCCGGCCCCAGCCCTGATGCAAACGCGCATGCTTGGCCAACAAGGCCTAACGGTTTCGGCGGTCGGTCTCGGCTGCATGGGCATGTCCGAGTACTACTCGGGCCGCGATGAGCGCGAATCGGTCGCGACCATCCATCGCGCCGTCGATCTCGGCGTCACCTTTCTCGACACCGCGGACGTCTACGGTCCCTTCACGAACGAGGAGCTCGTCGGCCGAGCCATCAAAGGACGACGCGATGACGTCGTGATCGCGACCAAGTTCGGCAACGTGCGCTCGCCCGAGGGAAAATTCATCCGGCTCGACGGAAGCCCCGAGTACGTGCGACAGGCGTGTGAGGGGTCGCTCCGTCGGCTCGACGTCGACCACATCGATCTGTACTACCAGCACCGCGTCGATCCTCAAACGCCGATCGAGGATACCGTCGGCGCGATGGCCGAGCTCGTTGCCGAGGGGAAAGTACGTTATCTCGGCCTCTCCGAGGCGGCGCCGGACACGATTCGGCGCGCGCATCGCGTGCATCCGATAACCGCGCTTCAAACGGAGTACTCGTTATGGAGCCGCGATCCCGAGGACGAAATCCTGCCCACCGTCCGCGAGCTTGGGATCGGCTTCGTCGCGTACAGTCCCTTGGGCCGAGGCTTCCTCACCGGCCGCTTTCGTCGCATCGAGGATCTGCCTGACGACGACTATCGGCGCAGCTCGCCGCGCTTCCAGGGCGAGAACTTTCAAGAGAACCTCGACCTCGTCCGTCACATCGAGGAGCTTTCCCGGCAGAAGGCGTGCGCGCCATCGCAGCTTGCGCTCGCCTGGTTGCTCGCGCGCGGCCACGACATCGTACCCATTCCCGGCACCAAGCGCCGGCAGTACCTCGAGCAGAACGTTGGCGCGCTGAGCGTCCAGCTCACGGCGCAGGACCTCGCCCGCATCGATGCGATCGCGCCGCGCGGCGTCGCCGCCGGCCAGCGCTATCCGGAGACGGGGATGCGTGCCGTGAACCGGTGACGCCTAACGGCTGTACAGCTTGTTGAGATGGATGCTGGCCCAGGTGCGCTCGGAGGCGCTCCGCGGCGCGCGAGCGAGATACAATCCATACTCCCTGCGCGCCGCCGTCGTATCGAACCGCTTCTCGGCGGCCAGTCCGAGGAAGACGTGTGGCAACGCGTAATCGGAATCGGCGCGAAGCGCGGCTCGCAGCTGTCGCTCCGCATCCGCCAGGTGGCCGGTGCCAAGGAGGAGGCTGGCGTAATACACGAGCGCGAGCGGATCGTCGCCACGAATCAGCATCGCGGTCTGGAGCTCGTTGAGCGCCATCGTCGTGTCCTGCAGCAGCGCCGCCGTTCCGGCGAGTCGGACGTGCGCCATATAAAAACCGAGGTTCTCGACGAGCGCCTGCTCGAACGCCGTGCGCGCTTCCTCGTAGCGCTTCCGGTTCGCGTGGAGCATGCCAATGGCGTAGTACAGGAATTCCTTGGAGTAGTACGGCGCCACCGCCGAGTCACGCTCGACGCGCTCGAGGCGTCGCACGAGAAGCGTCAGGTCGTCGATCGCGCTGTCGCCTTCGTTGAGCCGCACCCAGGCATAGGCGCGTGGCACGTGCAACATCGCCGACGACGGCTGCGTGCTGAGTGCCTTGCCCCATTCGGCGACCGCCTTGCGGTAGTCACCCAGGCCGTAGGCGCGCAGTCCGGCCGCGACGGGGTCGCGGGAGGCGCGCTCTTCTTCCATGCCGACAATCCACCGCGGCACGTCGAGCGTGCCCTCCAGAAAGGGACTGTAGGCGATGGCGATGCCGAGCAGGGAATCGGTCGCGAGGGCCGCGTTAGGCTGAACGGCAAAGATTCGCCGGATCGATCCATCCGGCATCTCGCGCCATGGGAATTCGCGACGCAGTAGTGCCCAGCGCGCGAAGTAGGCGTCCGCGAAGGTCGGGTCCAGCCGCAACGCCCAGTAGAACGCCCGATCGGCGAGCCCGGGGAGCGTGCGCCGCACGCTGTCGCCCAGGCGGTAGTAAGCCGTCGCATCGTTAGGATCCGCCGTCGAATCGGCCAGCTCGGGACGCGGGTACGGACCGTGGAGGCTCGCGATCGGATAGTGGAGAGCGCGATACGCCGGACCTCTGGCGCGCGCGGCGCTATCGAGGGCGGCGTCGTACCGCGTGACGGATGGTCGCGGGGTGGGCGGGTCCGGTGCGACGGGACCACAACCCAATGCCAACATCGCGCCCGCGAGCCGTGCGAAGCCGAGCCATCGCCGAGAGGCCGAATACATGCGCTGCCGAATCATGCCACGATGTGCATCGTTTCCTCAAGTCCGCGCTTCCATTCCCGGCGAGCGTGCGCCGGCTTCGCCATATTGGGAGCTGTGACGAAGTGGCTTTACCGCATCGCCGCGATACCTAACGATAGGGCATCCGCGGAAGGATCCGGCACCCAGTCGTGAACCGATAGCCGTCCGGTCGGGCGGTGCGAAGTGATTCAGTGAGTCGTGGTCTATCACTGCCCACCCTCGGAAATCCCGCATGAGACTACTGCTCACGACGTTAGGCGCGGCCGCTTTGTTTGCGGGCGGCGCCGAGGCCCAGCTGCCATACAGGAACCCGACTCTCCCCGTCGAGGTTCGCGTCCGTGACCTGATCGGCCGCATGACGCTCGAGGAGAAGTTCTGGCAACTCTTCATGATCCCCGGCGGCCGCGGCGATTCGGGGCAAGACTACTCGCGCGGCGTCTTCGGCTTGCAGAATCGCAGCGCGCCAAACGCGCGGCGCGACGCCGAGCTCCAGAATGCTCTCCAACATTATTTCGTCGATTCCACCCGGCTGGGCATTCCGATCATCCCGTTCGAGGAGGCGGTCCACGGATTGATGCGGCAGGGCGCCACGGTCTATCCCGCCGCGATCGCTCTCGCTGCCACATTCGACTCCGATCTCGTGCGAAACGTCGCGTCGTCGATCGCTCGCGACGCGCGGTCGCGCGGGATCCGGCAGGTGCTCTCCCCCGTGGTCAACCTGGCAACGGATGTCCGCTGGGGACGAGTCGAGGAAACCTACGGGGAGGATCCGTGGCTGGCGTCGGTCATGGCGCGCGCGTTCGTGGGCCCGCTCCAGCGGCAGGGCGTGATCGCGACGCCAAAGCATTTCGTCGCCAACGTGGGGGAGGGCGGGCGCGACAGCTACCCCATCGACGCCGACTCACGCCAGCTCGAGGAGCTGTTCTACCCGCCCTTCCGCGCCGCACTGGTCGATGCCGGTGCCCGGTCGGTGATGACGGCGTACAACTCGGTCGGCGGCATTCCCGCGTCGCAGAACCGCGCCCTGCTCGACGGAACGCTGAAGCACGATTGGAAGTTTAGAGGATTCATAATCTCGGATCAGTCGGCGGTCGGTGGCGCGGTTGTTCTCCAGCACACCGAGGAGAGCACTGCCACCGCTACGAAGCGCGCACTCGACGCGGGGCTGGACGTCATCTTCCAATCCTCATACGAGGACCATATCCCGTACCTGGCCGCATTTCGGAGCGGAGCGATCGCGCCCCCTGTCATCGACAGCGCCGTCGCCCGCGTCCTGCGAGCCAAGTTCGAGCTTGGCCTGTTCGAGCATCCGTACGTCGACGCCGACAGCGCGGCGGCGTCGCAGGCCAGCTCCCGGGCCCGCGGGCTCGCGCGTGAGGCGGCGCGCGAATCGATCGTCCTGCTCGAGAACGAGGCGGGAACGCTCCCGCTGTCCGCGAACGTCGCCACCATCGCGGTGATCGGCGACGATGCCGCCGATGCACGACTCGGCGGCTACACGCTCGACAGCGCGCGGGGCGTATCCCTCCTCGACGGACTACGCGCTCGCCTTGGCGATCGCGTCGGCTACGCACCGGGCCCCGGTCGCTCCTCCGCCGAGTACGCGGTGATCCCCGCACAGTACTTCGATTCGCTGCGTGGTGAGTATTTCGATAACATCGCCCTTCGGGGTTCGCCGCGTGTCTCGAGGCGCGACGCGAACGTCGATTTCCATTGGACATTCAACGCGCCGGCCCGCGGCCTTGCGGTGGGCTGGTACTCGGTGCGCTGGCGCGGCCGACTCCGAGCGCCGGCCAGCGGGGTGCAACGGATCGGCATCGAAGGAAATGACGGGTACCGGCTCTATGTCGACGGCAAGCTACTCATCGACGACTGGCGCAAGCAGTCGTATGGAACCAGGCTCGTTCCGGTGTCGCTCTCACCCGGCTCGACGCACGATCTGCGGCTCGAGTTCTTCGAGAGCGCCGGGAACGCGCGCGTCCGGCTCGTCTGGGACGCGACCGCGCCGCACGACACGCCGGCGCGCATCGATTCCGCCCTCTCGCTCGCGCGCCGAAGCGACGTGGTCGTCGTCGCCGCGGGAATCGAAGAGGGCGAGTTTCGCGATCGCTCATCATTGAGTTTGCCCGGGCGGCAAGAGGAGCTCATTCTGCGCCTGGCCGACGTCGGCAAACCGGTGATCGTCGTGCTCGTTGGCGGCAGCGCGATCACGATGTCGCGCTGGATCGATCGTGTCGGCGCGGTGCTCATGGCCTGGTACCCGGGCGCGGAAGGCGGAGCGGCCATCGCCGACGTCTTGTTAGGCGCCGCGAATCCGGGTGGACGGTTGCCGATTACCTTCCCGATCGCCGAGGGGCAGCTCCCGCTGCGGTACAATCATGAGCCGACCGGCCGCGGCGACGACTACGTGGATCGGACCGGGGAGCCGGCATTTCCCTTCGGCTTTGGTCTCAGCTATACACGATTCGAGTACAGCGACCTGCGGATCGAGCCCGCGACGATTGGGTCGAGTGGTCGTGCCCGCGTCACGTTCCGTGTGCGGAACGTCGGCGAGCGAGCCGGCGACGACGTGCCGCAGCTCTATGCGCGCCCGGTGGTCTCACCGGTTGCGCAACCGGTGATGGCGTTGAAGGCCTTCTGCCGCGTCCGCCTTGCTCCCGGCGAAGAGCGCACGGTGACGCTCCCGCTCGACGCGCACGCGCTGCGAATCGTGGACGAGCACAGGCACTGGACCGTGCCGGCGGGCACGACAACGATTCTCGTTGGCACATCGTCGAAGGACATCCGGTTGCGCGGTCGGCTTGTCGTTAGGCAGTAGATCTGCTCTTGGTGCCTCACCACGCCTAGATATCGAGATTCGACACGAACTGCGCGTTCTTCTCGATGAACTCGCGACGCGGCTCGACGTCGTCGCCCATGAGTGTTTGGAACACACTGTCGGCGAGCACCGCGTCTTCCATCGCCACCTTGAGCAGCGTGCGCCGCTCGGGATCCATCGTCGTGTCGAAGAGCTGATCCTTGTTCATCTCGCCCAGCCCCTTGTAGCGCTGGATGTTGATGCCGCCCTTGCCGTCGCCGTTGGTGCCGCCGCCGAATCGCTTGATGATCTCGTCACGCTCCTTCAGGTCGTAGGCGTAGTACGCTTCCTTCCCCTTCGCGATGCGGAAGAGCGGTGGCTGCGCGATGTACATGTAGCCCGCGTCGATCAACTCGGGCATCTGCCGGAAAAAGAACGTGAGCAGCAGCGTGCGAATGTGCGCGCCATCCACGTCCGCGTCCGTCATGATGATGATCTTGTGATAGCGCGCCCGCGCGATCTCGAACTCCTCCTTGATGCCCGTCCCGATCGCGGTGATGATCGTCCGGATTTCCTCGTTCGAGAGCACCTTGTCGATGCGCGCCTTCTCGACGTTGATGATCTTGCCGCGCAGCGGCAGGATCGCCTGGAACTCGCGCTTGCGCCCCTGTTTCGCCGAACCGCCCGCCGAGTCGCCCTCGACGAGGTACAGCTCACAGAGCGCCGGGTCCGAGAGACTGCAGTCGGCGAGCTTGCCGGGAAGATTGCCGACGTCGAGCGCCGACTTCTTTCTCGTGAGGTCTCGCGCCTTTCGCGCCGCTTCGCGCGCACGCGCCGCCGACACGGCCTTTTCGACGATGATGTTCGCGGAGCGCGGGTGCTCGTCGAGGTAGCTGCCAAGAAACTCGTTGACGACCGTCTTGACCGCGGACTCCGCCTCGGAATTGCCGAGCTTCGTCTTCGTCTGCCCCTCGAACTGCGGCTCGCGGACCTTCACCGACAGCACTGCCGTTAGGCCTTCGCGCACATCGTCGCCCGACAGGGTGAAGTCCGCCTTTTTGAGGAAGCCACCCTTTTGGGCGTACTGGTTGATGACGCGCGTCAGCGCCGACTTGAAGCCCGTCAGGTGCGTGCCACCCTCGTGCGTGTTGATGTTGTTCACGAACGAGAATACCGTGTCGTTGTACTGGTCGTTGTACTGGAGGGCGAGCTCGATCCCGATGTCGTCCTTTGTCGTCTCGCAGTAGATCACCTCGG
The DNA here is from genome assembly GCA_036557635.1 of Gemmatimonadaceae bacterium. Classification (GTDB taxonomy): domain Bacteria; phylum Gemmatimonadota; class Gemmatimonadetes; order Gemmatimonadales; family Gemmatimonadaceae; genus AG2. The sequence goes on along the minus strand of DATBHD010000121.1, from coordinate 43,869 downwards.
GGTGCAGCGGCTTGCGCTTGTCGTTGAGGTGCTGCACGAATTCCCTCAAGCCGCCCTTCGCATGGAAGGTCTCCTCCTTCTCCTGGCCGGCGCGCTCGTCTTTCAGCGTGATCACGACGCCCTTGTTCAGGAACGACAGCTCGCGCAGGCGCATGGCCAGCATGTCGAAGCGATAGACGAGATCCGTGAAGATCTGAGCGTCCGGCTTGAAGTAGACCGTGGTGCCGGTCTCCTTCTTCGAAACCTCGCGCAGGACCTTGAGCTTGGTCTTCGTGTTGCCACGCTCGAAGTCCATGTAGTACTCCTTTTCATCGCGCTTCACCCACACTTTCAACTTTTCCGACAGCGCGTTGACGACCGACACGCCGACGCCGTGCAGACCGCCGGACACCTTGTACGTGTTCTTGTCGAACTTGCCGCCGGCGTGGAGCACGGTCATCGCGAGCTCGACGCCCGGGATCTTCTCCGTCGGGTGGATATCGACGGGAATGCCGCGCCCGTTGTCCTCGACGGTGATCGAATTGTCTTCGTGAATCGTGACCGAGATGCGGTCGGCGAAGCCGACGAGCGCTTCATCGATCGAGTTGTCGACGACCTCGTAGACGAGGTGGTGCAGCCCGCGTTCCGACGTCGAGCCGATGTACATGCCGGGGCGTTTGCGAACCGCTTCGAGCCCCTTGAGGACCTGGATCTGTCCGGCATCGTACCGTCCGCCGGTTTGCGCTTGCTCAGTTCCTTTCGCCATTGAAAAAACCGCCTCGATTACATCCGAATAAAATCCGAAGATCGCCGTTCGGCGAACCTGAAAAAGCTAACCTCGGGAGTGGTCGATAGCAACCCGTGCCTGCTGCCGCAAGCCTCTCTGCGGCAATGACTTATCACTTTTCTTTCCCGGTCCTTTTCTATCGACAGCGCGGCCCGGGTCCCTGCCGCGTTGGTCCGTGTGCACGCCGCTGGAGACTGACACGACATCATCATCTCCGGAGCTGCCACCGGATCTTCTTGATCGGCGCGCGTGTGGCCTTCGTATTCAACGACCGCAACAGCTCGGGCTCGAGCAACGACAACTCGTTCATCCACGCGTTCGTCGTCACCGCGACGAACAGCGTTCCGTTCGCCGAAATCGAGCGCGGCTCGGTAACCGCCGCGATCTGCGCGCCGACGAGCCGTCGCCACTCCGGGATGACCCCCGCCTGCTCGACACGATCGCGCAACCCGCGCTGCGCGAGCACGTCGGCGACGATGTTGGCCACGCTCTCCGGCCGCCTCTTCTTCCGCTCAGTCACGGCGCAACACTCCGGCGGTGATTCGAAAACGCTGAAGTCGCGGCAGGCCGCCGGGAATATCGGTCTCGCGCGGCACGACGAGTATCGTCTGCCCGAGGCCGCTCTCCGAAAGCAGGTCGACGATCCGGCGCGTCCGCGGCACGTCGAGCTCGGCGAAGGGATCGTCGAGCAACACGAGGGGCGCGCCGCCGCGCCGCTCATGGAGCGTCGCCGCCTCGAGCAGGCGGAGCGCGATCGCGGCGGTCCGCTGCTGGCCCGCCGAGCCGAACAGGCGCAGCTCGCGCACCGCGTCGTCGACGCCGCGAATGGTGATGAGCAGATCATCACGATGCGGACCGGATCGGGTGAGGCCGAATCGCGCGTCCGCCGCGCGCTGCTGCTCGAACGCGCGCGCCAGCGCCGTGCGCCGGTCCTCGCCGGTCGCGAGCGTACGCGTCGCGCTCGCGTAGCGGATCTCCAGCGCATCGCCGCCAATCGCGCGCGCGAGCTCGGCGAATCGGGCCGCCGCGCCCTCGACCCACGCCTCCCGCTCGGCCCAGAGCGCCGCCCCGTGCTCGGCGAGCGGTTCCTCCCAAACGTCGACGCGTGCCTCGGCGCCCGGCGCCGATCGCCGCGCCGCGTCGCGCAACGCCGCGTTGCGCCTAACGAGGGCGGCGCGATAGCGCTGCAACGCCCGAAGGTACCCGCGCGACGTCACGGCGAGCATGATGTCGAGATACCGCCGGCGCCCCGCCGGCCCACCGGCGACGAGATCCACGTCCGCCGGCGAGAACATCGCTACCGGAAGCGCGCCGACCGCGTCGCCCAGACGCTCGCTGACGACGCCGTCGAGTCGAACACGCTTCCGCTTGCCGGCGCGTTCGAAGCCGATGCCGATCTCGCTCACACGGTCGCTCGCGACGCGCGCCCCCAGATAAAAGCCGGGGGCGCCGAAGCGGACGAGATCCTGATCGCGGGCCCCGCGTACCGATCGGAGAAGCTGCAAGTAGTAAATCGCCTCGAGAAAGTTGGTCTTGCCTTGTCCGTTCTCGCCGACCACGAGCATCCCGCTGGCCGGCAGTTCCAGCTCGACCCGTTCGAGATTGCGAAAGTCGCGGATCGAAAGCGTGTCGAGCCGCGCCGCCGCGCCGGCGCCGCTCACGCGCCGCGGAATCGGGGCGGGCGCTTCTCCAGAAACGCGCGCATCCCCTCGGCGGTGTCGCTGGTCGCGATGAGCACGCCGAACTGCGTCGCCTCGAGCGCCAGAGCGTCGTCGAGCGGGAGCGGCACGCCGCGATCCACGGCATCGATGCAGGCGGCGACGCCGAGGGGCGCGTTCATGAGTATTTGCTGAATCATCGCCGTCGCCGTGGCGAGCAGCTGATCGGCGGGCACGACGCGATTCACCAAACCGATCCGGTACGCTTCCTGGGCGTCGATGATCTCCCCCGTCAACAACAGCTGCAGTGCGCGGCCGCGGCCGACGAGTCGCGGCAGCCGCTGCGTGCCGCCATACCCGGGAAGGACGCCCAGCTTCACTTCGGGTTGGCCGAACTTCGCCGCCTCGGACGCAATGCGCACGTGACAGGACATCGCGAGCTCGCAGCCGCCGCCCAAGGCGAAGCCGTTGACGGCGGCGACGGTCGGCTTGGGCGACGTCTCGAAGCGACGAAAGATTCCCTGGCCGCGCCGCGCGAGCCGCCGGCCATCGAGCGCGCTCAAGCCAACGAGCTCCGAGATGTCCGCGCCGGCGATGAACGCCCGGCCCGCGCCGGTGAGGATGATCCCGGCGACGTCGTCGCGCGATTGCAGCTCGTCGATTGCGGTCCCGAGCTCGCCGATTGTTGCGCCGTTCAGCGCGTTGAGCTTGTCCGGACGGTTCACCGTCAACGTCGCGATGCGGTCCTGGACGGAGACCGTCAAGTGCTGGTAAGGCATGGCCGGCGATGAGGAGGGCGGGCGGGGCGGGGAAAGCGGTGGCGAAAGAATCTAATTGAGTTGGGTCTTGTTCTTGCCCACTTGCGATTCGTATGGCGACAAAGTGGCTCCGCCGCCTCGGTACCAAGCGGTCGGGATTTCGCTATGCCGACGACACGGGACGACTCGAGCGAGACCGTCGCACGCTCCAACGCATTGCGGCGCTTCGCGTCCCACCGGCGTGGCGCGACGTCCGCATCGCGGCGAGTGCTCGCAGCGGCATCCAGGCCTGGGGCTTCGATGCGCGTGACCGAAAGCAATACGTCTATCACGGGCGCGCCGTCGAACGCCGGGAGCTGCGGAAGTATTACCGGATGCGCGAGCTCGCCAAGTCGCTGCCGAAGATGCGTGCCGTCCTGCGGCGCGACGCCGCGCGTCGCGACCTCACGCGCGAGACTGTCGCCGCGACCGTCTTGCGGCTCATCAGCGAGAGCTTCTGTCGCATCGGTGGTGAGCGGTATGCTCGCGAGAACGGGACCTTCGGCATAACGACGCTCCGCAAGAAGCACGTTTCGTTCGACGGCGACTGCATCGTCCTCTCCTATCTCGGCAAGAGCAACAAGAAGCAGCGCCAGGTGATCGTGAGTCGCGAGCTGACCAAGCTCGTGGCGCGGCAACTCGCCGCTCCGGGCGCGCGGCTCTTTCGGTATCGAGGGACGGGCGGCTGGTGCGACGTCACCGCGCGCGACATCAACAACTACGTGCATTCTCGGCTCGGACCCCGGTACAGCGCGAAGGATTTTCGCACCTGGGGCGGCACGCTGCGCGCGGCGACCGTCCTCGCCGAGCTCGGCGCCGCGCGCAACGAACGCGAAGCGAAACGCAACGTCGCGCTGGCGATGCGCCTGGTGTCTTCGGAGCTGGGCAATACGCCGGCGATCTGTCGCAAGTCGTACGTGCACCCAATCGTAATTGCGCGCTATCTCGACGAGGGGGACGCGATCGCGTTTCCCGCCGCGCGCCGCGCCGCCGCCGATCGGGGACAGGCGCACTCGCCGGAAGAACGGGCGCTCATCGCATTTCTCGATCGGCACTTTCCCGAGCGTCGCCGCAAACCCCGACCGGACGATGAGCACGTGAGAGACGTGGCCTGAGCGAGACCGCTCACTAACTTCTCCGTGTGGACATCATCCGAGCGGTACGCTGGTCCGATGACGGGCTCGGTGTACGCATCATCGATCAGCGACAACTTCCCGGGCGTCTCGTCGAGTGCGAGCTGCGCGGCCTCGACGACGTCGTGAACGCCATACGGACGCTGGCGGTACGCGGAGCACCCGCGATCGGCATCGCCGGCGCGATGGGGCTCGTCGCGGTTCTCGCGCCTAACGCGGCGAGGGCGCGCGAGGAGCTTCTCGAGAGTGCGCGATCGGTCGCCGCCACGATTCGCGCCACCCGGCCCACCGCGGTGAACCTTCCCTGGGCACTGGACCGCATGCTTGCCCGCGCCGATCGCGTCACCGGCGACGGCGATGCGCTGATCGCCGCGCTCCGGTCCGAAGCGACCGCGATCCTCGAGGAAGATCGGGCGATGTGCCGCCGCATCGGCGAGCATGGCGTGTCGCTGCTTCACGACGGCGCCCGCGTGATGACGCATTGCAACGCCGGCGCGCTCGCCACGGGCGGTATCGGAACGGCGCTCGCTCCGATCTACGTTGCCGCGGAACGCGACCTCGCCATCGAAGTCTTCGTCGACGAATCACGCCCTCTCCTGCAGGGAAGCCGCCTAACGGCCTGGGAGCTTCAGCGCGCCGGAATTCCGGTCACCGTGCTCACGGACGGAATGGCCGCGTCGCTGATGCGCGAACGCCGAATCGATCTCTGCCTCGTTGGCGCCGATCGCATCGCGGCGAATGGCGACGTCGCGAACAAGATCGGCACGTACGGCTTGGCCATCGCGGCGCGGCACCACGACGTGCCCCTCGTCGTCGCCGCGCCAACGTCGACTCTGGATCCGGCGACGAAGGCGGGGAGCGAGATCGTCATCGAGCAGCGTGACGAGGAGGAAGTGACACGGATCGGCGCCAGGCAGACGGTGCCCTCCGGAGTTTGCGTTTATAATCCGGCATTCGACGTCACCCCGGCCGATCTCGTGACGGCGATCGTCACCGATGCCGGCATTCACCGGCCGCCATACAGGTTCGCATGACCGTTAGGCAGACCGACTTCGATCGCGCGCTCGAGAGCCATTGCCGCGCCCTTGCTTCGTGCCGGCGCTGTGCCCTCGGCGCGGACGTCTCGCCGATCGTGTCCCTTGCGCGCCGCACGCGGGTGATGCTCGTCGGCCAGGCACCAGGAAAGGTCGAGGCCGGAGGGGGCCGTGCGTTCGCCGGTCGAGCCGGGAAGACCCTCTTTCGTTGGTTCGAGCGCGTCGGGCTGGACGAAGGCACGGCGCGGGAGCGGATTTACATCGCGGCCGTGACGCGCTGCTATCCAGGCCCGAGCCCCAGCGGTCGGGGCGATCGCGTTCCGTCGCCGGCCGAACGCGCAAATTGTTCGACCTGGCTGGAGAACGAGCTCCGTCTCCTGCGGCCGCGGCTGCTACTTCCGGTCGGACGATTGGCGATCGAGCGCTTCCTGCCCAGCCTGCCGCTGGAAGAGCTGATCGGCCGTGAGCACGAGATCGAGCACGCGGGCGGCCGGGCCACGGCCATCCCGCTGCCGCACCCGTCCGGCGCGAGCAGCTGGATCCATCAGGGCAATCATCGATTGCTCGTCACGCGCGCGCTCGAACTGCTGGGGGAGCGACTTGCGGATCTCGGCGTCGTTCGCCGGACCTCCGCGCGGAGTGTCGCTTGATGCTTCGGCTCATGCTCGTCCTTCAACTCGGCGTGGGGCCTGGCGATCACCCGGGGGGCGACCGCTGGTTCGCTCCGGACAAGGTGAAGCACTTCTTCATGGGCGCCTTCGTCCAAAGCGTCAGCTATAGTGCCTTCCGCGCAACGGGGGCGCGACACGATAGCTCCCTCCTCGTTGCGACCGGAGTCACAGCGGCGGTGAGCGTCGGGAAGGAATTATGGGATGTCCGCACGGGCGGCTCGGCGAGCATGCGGGATTTGACATGGGATGCGGCGGGAGCTGGAATGGCGACGGTGGTGCTGGAGCATTCGGCGCGATGAGCGGGCGAGTGTGCGCTTGCTTTATATTGCGCGGCGTGGAAGTATCGGACTCGGCGATTGGTAGTTGGTCCCTCCAGCGGTCAGGATGCGATGACAAAAACGCCCAGTCCGGCTCCGTCGCACAAACCGTCATCGGCGGAGGCATTGCATGACCGTCGAGCCAATCCGGAGCTGCGACGGCTCATCGAGGAGATGTTGGAGCGAGTTCGGCAGATGAATCGCAACGTGGGCGTATGGAGTCACGAAGAACGCGCGCGGGCGGAAGCGGATTTAGAGTCGATCATGGCCCGCGTGCGACGGCTCGCTGGTGAGCGACGCGCTTGATGCGGTGCGATGGTGCCTAACGGTACACGAAGATGAAAGCGCGAAACAAGTTTCTGATCGGCGGCCTGCTGGTGCTCGGACCGGTGGGCTATCTCATGGCGAGCTCGATCAAGCAGACCGGCGTGTACTATCTGACGCCGACGGAGCTGACGACGAAGCTCGCGAGCGATTCGACCTTCCGTGACGTGGGGGTGAAGGTCGGCGCGCGCGTCGTCCCGGGGTCGATTCAGCGCGATCCGGGCGGGCGCGAATACGCGTTTCGCGTGACCGACGGCGCGCGGACCTTTCCGGTGATCTATCGCGGCATCGCACCCGATACCTTTACCGACAGCGTCGACGTCGTGGTCGAGGGTCGGATGGGCCGTGACGGCACCTTCCGCGCGACGACGCTGCTCGCGAAGTGCGCGTCACGATACGAGAGCGCGCCGGAGAAGTATCGAGAGACGCCCGGCTACAAGTCCGCCGCGAGCGGAGGAAGCCGCGCTTGATTCTGATTGGCGAGCTCGCGCTGTGGGTCGCACTGCTGATGGCGGCGTGGGCGACGACTGTCTCGTTTGCGGGCGGAGCGTTGCGACGCGATGATCTGATCGCGAGTGGCCGGCGTGCCATCTACGCAACGTTCGTGATGGTTCTCACCGCGTCACTCGGCCTCTGGACGGCGCTCCTGAGCCGCGACTTCTCGCTCGAGTATGTGGCCGGCCACATCAGCGCCAACATGCCGAACGTGTACGTGTTCACCGCGTTCTGGAGCGGGCAGGCGGGCTCGATGCTTTTCTGGGCGCTGATCCTGTCGCTTTACTCGGCGATCGCCGTTTACACGAATCGTGAGCGCAACCGCGTCCTGCTGCCGTACGCGGCGGGCACGTTAGGCGCCATTCTCGTTTTTTTTCTCGCGACGACCTGCTTCAAGGCGAATCCGTTCACGCGTCTCGACTGGACGCCGCTGGATGGCCGCGGAATGAACCCGCAGCTCCAGAATCCCGGGATGGCGATCCACCCACCGAATCTCTACCTGGGCTATGTCGCGACGGCGATCCCCTTCGCGTTCGCGACCGCCGCGCTGATCACACGGCGGCTGGACGCCGAGTGGTTGGCCGTCGTTAGGCGCTGGGCGCTGCTATCGTGGTTCTTCCTCACCTGCGGCATCGTGCTCGGCATGTGGTGGGCGTACGTCGAGCTCGGGTGGGGCGGCTACTGGGCCTGGGATCCGGTGGAGAACGCGTCGTTCCTCCCGTGGCTCAGCGGCACCGCCTTCCTGCATTCGATCATGATTCAGGAAAAGCGCGGAATGCTGCGAAAGTGGAACGTCGTGTTGGTCGTGGTGACTTTCTTGTTGTCCATCTTCGGCACTTTCATTACGCGCAGCGGCGTGATCGAAAGCGTGCACTCCTTTGCGCAGTCGCCGGTGGGGTCGTGGTTCGGGGCGTTCTTCTTCCTCGCCACCGGTACCACGATCTATCTCGTCGCGACACGTCTCAAGAATCTCGAGGCAAAGGCGGTGCTCGAGAGCATGGTGAGCCGCGAGGCGGCGTTCCTGTACAACAACCTCGTACTCGTCGGTATTGCCTTCGCCGTGCTCTGGGGGACGCTCTTCCCGATTCTGTCCGAATGGGTGCGCGGGGAGAAGATCACCGTCGGGCCTCCATTCTTCAACGCGGTGAACCGGCCGCTCGGGCTCATTCTCCTCGCGCTCACCGGCGTCGGCCCGCTCATCGCCTGGCGTAAAGCGTCGACGGCGAACCTGAAACGGCAATTCGCCGTGCCCGCCGTCAGCGGTCTCGTTCTTGGCGGCTTGCTTGCCGCGTTAGGCATGGGCGGCGGCTACGCGTTGGTGACCTATGCGCTCACCGGATTCGTCGCGGCGACGATTCTGCAGGAGTTCTACAAGGGCGTGGCGGCGCGACGCACCATTCATGGCGAGAGCATCCCCGTCGGCTTCGTCAGGCTGGTGGCGCGCAACCGCCGGCGGTACGGCGGCTACATCGTGCATGCCGGCATCGTGATGCTGTTCGCGGCGTTCGCCGGCCTGGCGTTCAAGTCCGAGCACGATATCACGCTCCGCACCGGCCAGCAGTTCGAGGTCGACGATCCCTATGGCCATCACTGGCGATTCGTGAGCCAGGGGGCGTCGACCGACAAGCGCGCCAATCGCATCGTCACCTCGGTTGCCCTCGAGACATATCGCGACGGAAAGCCCGACGGCTTCATCAAATCCGAGAAGCGGCAGTACTTCGACAGTGCCGAGCGGCCGACGTTCGAGCCGTCGACGGAGGTGGGAATTCGCACGACGGCCAAGCTGGACACATACGTCGTGCTCGCCGGCGTGCGAGGCGACGTGGCCGAGCTGCGCGTGACCTTCAATCCACTGGTCGTTTGGGTGTGGCTGGGCGGCGCCCTGATGGCGATCGGCGGTCTGATCGTCATGTGGCCGCAGGCCGAGCGGCGCCGCGTCCGTGAGGCCGGCTACGTGTCGGTGCTGGCGCCGGCACACCGTGAGCCGGCCGCCGCCGCCACGGTCACCGTCTGAAGTTGAGTAGTCGCTAATGCAGCGCCGAGCGTTTCTCACTCGAGTTCTCGCGAGCGCCGCCGGTGCGTCGGCGTCGGCCGCGATGATCGGTCGCGCGTTGGGCGCGCAGAACCCGCAGGCGCCGCAATCCCCGAGCGGGCTCGACTCGTCGAACCTGTTCGCGATGGATCAGTCGGCCTCGCGACCGGTCCGTCTCCCGCCCAAGCCGGGCGCTCGCGCCGTCGTGAGCGCCGCCGAACGCGATGAGATCGAGCATCGCATTCGCTGCCAGTGCGGGTGCACGCTCGACGTATACACCTGTCGGACGACGGACTTTTCCTGCCAGGTGTCGCCCGCGATGCACCGCGACGTCCTGGCGCTCGCTGCCGGCGGCTACACCGCGCAGGAGATCATCGACGCATTCGTGCACGCGTATGGTGAGCGAGTCCTCATGGCGCCGCCGGCGTCGGGATTCAATCTGTTGGGATGGGTAGTGCCGTTCATCGCGCTGGGCGGTGGCGCGGTTCTCGTCCTCGCCGTACTGCGGAATTGGCAACGCGCGCCGCGAACGGAGCCGGCGGTACATCGATCCGCTCGGCCGGAGGGTGCTACCGACGACGAGATCGCCCGGCTCGAGGCCGCGATCCGCGACGACGAATGAACGCCGCTGTCGTCGCGCTCGTCGCTGGAACCGTATTGGCGATCACCGCGTTGGCGTTCGTGCTCTATCCGTTGTTCTTCGACGCCCCTGTCACGCGCATCACCGCGCGACGAGATGGCGAAGCCTGGTCCGATGACGTCGCGGCGCTGCGCGAGATCGAGTTCGATCGCGCCACGGGGAAATTGTCCGATGCCGACTACGCGCAGCTCAAGGCGCAGTACACTCGTCAGGCGCTGGCGGGCATGCGGCGGTCCCCAGACGCCGCGGCAGAGACGCTGCCTGGCGCGGAGGACGAAATCGAAGCGGCGATTCGCGCGTATCGGGCCGAACGACCAACCTGTGCTACCTGCGGGCCTCGCCCCGAAGCCGACGCGAGCTTCTGCTCGCACTGCGGCCGCTTTCTCCCGGGCGCGTGCGAGCAGTGCGGACGGCACGTCGAGGAGTTGGGGTCGCGCTTCTGCGCCGCCTGCGGTCACCGCCTTGCGGCTTGAGTAGACGCTCAAAATGACGAAAGCCCCGGACGGCGCATCGTCCGGGGCTTCGTCATCGCGAGAACGACTTACTCCTCGCTCTTCTTCGCCGCCGTGCTGTCGGTCTTCGCCTTTCTCGACTTCCTGGCCTTCTTCGACTTCGAGCTCGCGGTCTTCGTGGCCGCCGGCTTGTTGGCGGTCGCGCTGGCCGACTTCATGGCCGACGACTTCTTCGCGCCAGCCTTCTTGGCCGATGCGGTCGTGTCCGGCTTCGCTTGCTGGGCTGCCTGCGCGTGCAGCCGCGGAGCGACGGCAAGCATCAGAGCCGCGGCGGCCGCGGCGACGGTGAGGCGCTTCATGCAACTTCCTCCGAAGGGATGGGTGGGGCCACACGATTAGCTTGGCCTGACATCACCGACCCCCGCATCACGGGCGCGGTCACAGTCTTAACGAGTACCGACATCGCCGCGGTACCCTCGCGCGTCGCGACTCGCGCTTCCTAGCGCTCGATCGTCTGCAGCCGCCTGAGGGCGACGCGAATCGGAACCAGTGTCGAGCAGAAACAGAGCGTGCCGGCGAGCGCGAACCCGATTGCCATTTCACGGATGTCCGTTTGGCCCCCAAAGGCGCGCGCGCTCAGGTAGCCGTACACCGGTCGCGCCTCGAGCACGACGACGCCTCCAATGACGGCGACGGAAGCCATCATGAACAGCAGGCCGCCGAACGACGTCGGAATTTGTGCCGCGTTCTCGGTCTCGAACTGCGGAAACAGCGTGCCGAACCCAAGCGCGAGTCCCGCGAGCGCCAGCGTCATCGCCGCGATGGTGACGATCGACACGAGAAACATGAATGTGCTCACCTGAAGGAGATAGTTCGTCACACCCACGATCACGAGGGCGAGCACCAGCAGGGGCAGCGTGCCGACCCAGAACTTGGACCAGAGCAGGTCACGCACCGACATCGGGCTCGATCGCAGCAGCCACAGGGTACGCCCTTCGAGGCTCACTCCGGGGAAAATAAAACGCGCGGCGATCGACGCGAGGACGAATCCAGCAAGAACGAGATTCAGAAACGGCACGACGTTGCGCAGGAAGAACGTCATCCCGTCGCCCTTCAGCGGCAGGAACTTGATGTTGAAGACGTAGACGACGACCAGTACCGCGAGCAGCAACAGCTGCGACCATTGCGTCGTGTCGCGGAAGAACAGCCGCAGTTCCTTGAGAACCAGCTCGCGACGCAGCACGCCTAACGGCTTCAGTACGCGATCGGCGATGCGCCGCAGAAACGTGCCGCGCGCCCAGCGCTCCGCGCTCTCCTGCGCCTTGCTGAAGCCCTGAGGGTAGAGTCGCCAATGTAGAATCGCGCCGAGCACGATCGCCGCCGCGGCGGTAGACCACAACAAATACCACGGCAGGAGATCGGTCTTGTAGGTGAGCCACGACATCGTTGCTCGCTGCACCCACTCGCTGGGGAGGAGCGGCGACGTCGGCGTGCGGAGCAGCGTGATGAAATCCACCAGGGACCGAAATCCCTCGGGCTTGGCGAAACGCTCCGGGCGAACGAGCCGGAAGAGCAGCACGATGCCGCTCGCCGTCAGAATCGCGATGACGCTGAGAATGTCGCGCGTCCGGCGTGCCGGGAAAATGTTCACCAGCAGCAACGTCACCGTGGAGCCAATCGCCGCTGGAATGGCCAGAAAGGGCATCAGCAGCGCGGCGACGACGAGAGGAAACAATACGCCGCCAGAAAACACCACTCCGTACGCCGCGAATAGGGGCACCGCCATCAACACCACCATCCAGCTCGAGTGCACCAGTGTCTCGAGCAGCTTCGCGCCGTAGAGCTTGAGCCAATCGACGGGCGCGGCGACGAGCAGGTCGAGGTCGCGCGCGAGAAAGAAGCTGGACAGCGCGGTGATGACGTTCGAGAGGAGCAGGATCGAGAAGAAGCCGATGAGGATGAGGCCGAGCAGCTTCCCGGCGAGCAGAGGACCGATCTCGGCGACGCCGCGGAAGTACTTCAGCAGTCGAAAGACGACGCCAAAGATGAACGACCAGAACAACACGCCGAACACGCCGAGCACGAGCCACCGCGCTACGCGCCCTCGCTCACCCGCAAACGCTCTTGCTCTGGCGGTGAGATATTTCGGACCAACCAGATGAAGCATGGAGGGGTCCGGGCGAGATGCGCTGTCTCCGCGCGTCGAGTCATGCATCGAGTACGGCGACGAGCTCACGCGCGGCGTTTTCGCCGGTGAGCTTGAGGAAGATGTGCTCGAGACCTGTCGCTCCCGCTTCCGCGTCGCGACGCAGCTCCTCCATCGTGCCACAGGCGCGAATCTTTCCGCCTTGAATGATGCCGATGCGATCGCAGAGCGCCTGCGCCACCTCGAGCGTGTGCGTCGACATCATGATCGTGTGACCGCGGTGTGTGTACTCGCGAAAGAGGTCCTTGAGAATCTTGGCGGCCTTCGGATCGAGACCGACCATCGGTTCGTCGACGACGATCACCTCCGGGCGGTGCACGAATGCGCTCGAGATGATGAGCTTCTGCCGCATACCGTGGCTGTAGCTCTCGACCAATTCGTCGCGCCATTCCTCGAGGTCGAAGAGCGCGAGCAGCTCGCGCGCCCGATGCTCGACCTCCGCTCCGCTCTGATCGTACAAGCCGGCGACGAATCGTAGAAACTCGGCCCCGGTGAGCTTCTCATATATGAAGGGCCGATCGGGAATGAACCCCAACTTCGACTTCGCGGCCGCGGGATCGGCGACGATATCGATGCCGGCGATCTGGATGCGCCCCGCGGTCGGCCGCAGAATGCCGGCGATCATGCGCAGCGTCGTCGTCTTGCCGGCGCCGTTAGGCCCGAGGAAGCCAAACAGCTCCCCGCGCGGAACGAACAGGTCGATGCTGTCGACCGCGGTGAAGGAGCCGTAGCGCTTGGAGAGGGAAGAGAGCCGAATCATCAGATGCTGGGTGCCAGGTGTCAGGTGCTAGTGAGAGAAGGGGGGCGCCGTGCCGTAGCCAGCACCCCAGCCCCTATCACCTGGCACCTGCTCCGATCACGTTCAGCTTCAGTCTCCCCATTAGACGAATCATCTCCGCCTGGCGTCCCAAGCCGCCGACTGTAAAGCGCAGATGCGCGGCGTCGGCGGGGAACTCGCCAAAGGTCGGATCGACCGAAACCCAGTCGCGCAGATAGATCTCGGGCCACGCGTGGTAGTAGAACTTCCCATCGATGTACGCGAGCCCTGCGTCGATGCGGGCGGGAATGCCGGCCGCGCGGGCCAGGGCGACGAACAGTTGGGCGTGCTCGTTGCAATCACCGGCGCGGGCGCGCAGCACTTGCAGGGCGCTCGGAATGCCGAAGGTGACGCGCTTCGTGAGCGAATCATAAACCCAACGATTGATACGTTCGGCGACGACGCGCGGATCGCGCTGGCCGCGCGCGAGTCGGCGCGCGAGACGCACGATGTCCGGATGATTGCTCTGCACGAGGGGCTCGGCCATCGTGAGCTCGGGCATGATGCGGCGGCCGCCGTCGGGCAGCGTGTAGGGCGCGTTGAGCGCCTCCCGTGCCTCGCGCGTGACGACCATCGTGTCGCCGTGCATCCGCTGGCGGGGACTCGCCAGGTCGAAGCCGCGCAGGTCGGCGTTGCCTAACGTGACGCGGAGCGAAGAGATGTTGGTGTCGAGCCGGCGGTTGGCTCCGATCGCCGTCGTCTCGAGCAGGTCGGTATCCTCCGACACCGGGGTGTCGGTGGCGCCGCCCTTTTCGCCGGCAAGCCGCCAATTCTCGAAGGCCACCTCGTAAGGCAGGCGGCGCAATTCGAAGCCGAGCTGCGACGTTTGCACGACGCGTCCCTGCTCGTCGATCCAGCCCGAGAAGCCGGCCGCGCCCGCGCCCGTGTCGGTTGCGATACGGAACGCGCGCAACGTGTCGGGCTGCACTCCGTGCCACAGCCCCGTCGCGCGATCCAGCGCCGAGCTGTCGTCGACGACGAGGCTCGTCTCCGCCGCGACGCTCACCGATACCTCGCGCGGCGTCAACCCGACGGGATCGAATACCGGGAGCCTGTACTTCTTTCCGACGCCCGGCTGATCGCCGAGCGCAATGGCGAGGGGGATCAGCGTCGGCAGGAGAATCGGCCCGGAGAGCCGAATGCGCTGCGTGTCCACAGGCGAGTCCTTGCCGGTGGCGAGCATCAGCACGAGCAGCGTGTCGTTGAGCACGCGCCCGCGCGCGACGATCGGCCCCGCGTCCGCCTCGAAGGTGACGGCGAACGCTTTCGTCCGCAGCGCGCGCGTGAGCACGACGTGCGTGCGCGCCGAGGCGCGGTGTGTCCGACCGCCAACGGGCAGATCGGCGACGAGATAGTCGTCGACCGAGATCGTCGTCGTCGCCGTGTCGATGGATGACGACGCGAACCCGATCTGCCGATTGCCCTGCATGACCGCGAAGTACACCGCGCCCGGCGAAACGCGCATCGCGGCTTCGGCGAGCCGCTCCGTGTTCGGTCGGAAGTACTCGCGCCTAACGAGGAAGCCGATGCCGCCGCTCCAGAAGAGCAGCACCACTCCCGCGGCGAGCGCGCGCGGCCTCGTGAGGCGGCGGAGCGTCACAATCCGCTCCGCTCGAGCGCGGCGGACAGCGCGCGCTCCTCTTCCGGCGTCTCGGCGATGAGCGTGATCGTCTCGGGATAGCGCGCGCCGAGTAGATGTTGCGCGATGACGCCGAGCATGACCTTCGCGCTCTCGTCGATCTCCAGGTTCCCGGCGCCGAGGCCGAAGGGCGGAATCGCGACGTCCTTGATCTGCCACGCTTCGACCCGCTGCAGCGCGCTCGTGAGCGCGCGACGCACGGTGTCGGTCGAGACGGGCTCCACGCGACTCATGACGACGGCGTGCACCAGCAACTCCGCGGACAGCTCGCCGGCGGATGTGACGACGGCCGCGCCGACGGGCAGCGGCTCATGAAGGCGAATCTGATTGTGCAATTGCGTTCCCGCGGCGAGCTCGAGGCGCCGGAGGAGCGGCGTCGTCGCACCGAGATCCTCATTCACCGGCCGGACGATCGCCTCTCCGTCGAAGAATACGAGATCATCGATGCAGACTCGAATCACCTTCGTTTTGCGTCGCGGGCGCTCTGGTGTGGTGGGCGGTGACTGCTGCCGGCCGCCCTGGCTTGTCGAGGACGATTCCAAGCCCCTTCAGGGCACGGCACTCGCATCGAAGTTGAACGGCGTGTCGGCTTACGTCAAAGCCAGCGACGTCTCGCCATTGATCCATTCAAGATATTTGCTCAACCCCGCCGAGACCGGCAGCGCCAACAGCTCCGGCACTTTGTACGGATGGAGCTCGTCGAACGCGTTCTGCAGTGTCTCGAGACGAGCCGCTCGCGTTTTGAGCAGCAGCACGACCTCGCGCTCGTCGGCAATCTTGCCCTGCCATCGATACAGCGACCGCGAACCGGGAAACAACGTTCCACATGCGATGAGCCGCCGCTCGAGCAGGGTGCGCACGAACTTTACGGCCTCGTCCTCGGAGGCGACTGTCGTGAGTACGACGATGGCGTCGGTGTGAGGCACGTGGTTCTTGGTGACTGGTGGCCAGTGATGGGTGCAATGTACTTAACCAGGAACTACCAATCACCGATCATCAAATACCACGGACCCCTTCCCTTGTCTCGTTCGCGTCCGCCCCGCACCTTACCCTGGCTATGGCAGAAGACGCACTGATTGTTCGCGGCGCGCGCGAGCACAATCTCCGCAACATCGATGTCACGATTCCCCGGGATCGTCTGACCGTTATCACCGGTCTTTCGGGTTCGGGAAAATCATCGTTGGCGTTCGATACGATCTATGCGGAGGGGCAGCGCCGCTACGTGGAGTCGCTCTCGGCGTATGCGCGCCAGTTTCTCGGGCTCATGGAAAAGCCCGACGTCGATTCGATCGAGGGACTGTCTCCGGCGATCTCCATCGAACAGAAGACGGCCGGCCACAATCCACGATCGACCGTCGGCACGGTGACCGAGGTCTACGACTACCTGCGTCTACTATTCGCGCGTGTCGGCACACCGCACTGCCCGAGCTGCGGGCGGCCGGTGCAGCGTCAGAGCGCGGGGCAGATCGCCGACATCATTCTCGCGTGGCCCGAAGGCACGCGCATCGAGGTGCGAGCGCCGCTCGTCCAGGGAAGAAAGGGCGAGTTTCGCGAGCTGTTCGAGACGGTTCGCAAGCAGGGCTTCATCCGCGCCTACGTCGACGGCGAATTGATCGAAGTCTCCGATCCTCCGAAGCTCAACCGCCGCCAGAATCACACGATCGAAATCGTGGTCGATCGACTCGTCGTTCGCGCCGCCGATCGCGGACGGCTCGCCGATTCGCTCGAGACGGCGCTCAAGCTGGCTGACGGCGTCGTCCAGGTGAGCAGAGCGGACGACGAGCACGTCGAGCTCTTCTCCGAGCGCTACGGTTGTCCGACCTGCGGGATCTCGCTCCCCGAGCTCGAGCCGCGACATTTCTCGTTCAATTCGCCATTCGGTGCGTGTCCCGCCTGCGGCGGCCTCGGGACGCGACGGCGGGTGAGCGAGGAGCTGATCCTCGGCGACTCGCGCATCTCGATTCTCGAGGGCGTGATCATTCCGTGGGGAGAGCCGCAGGGTTATCTGCGCAAGATCGTTTTGCCGGCACTCGCCAGGCAGTTCAAGTTCGATCTCAACGCGCCGTGGGGCGAGCTGCCGAAGAGCGTGCGCGACACGATTCTCCACGGCGACGGTGGAAAGAAGAAGGGCGAAATCGAGTGGGAGGGTGTGCTCGCCAACATCGAGCGTCGTTATGCGGAAACGGACTCGGATACGGTGCGCGCCGAGCTCGAGGCGTACATGGTCGCCGTGCCCTGCGGCGAGTGCGGCGGCCGCCGGTTGAAGCGCGACGCCCTCGCCGTGACGGTGGCCGACCGCAACATCGGCGAGCTCACCGAGCTGCCGGTCACGGAAGCGCTCGATTTCTTCGAGCGCGTGCCGGTGCGCGGCGACGGACGTCCGGGTCTGGACGCCGAAATCGCGGGACCGATCCTCAAGGAGGTGCGCGAGCGGCTGCGTTTTCTCGTCGACGTCGGACTGGACTATCTGACGTTAGGCAGAGCGGCGGAGTCGCTTTCCGGCGGTGAAGCGCAGCGCATTCGTCTCGCGACGCAGATCGGATCTCGGCTCGTCGGTGTGTTGTACATTCTCGACGAACCGTCGATCGGACTCCATCAGCGCGACAACGCGCGCCTGATCGCGACGCTGGAGCAGCTGCGCGACCTTGGCAACACGGTGATCGTCGTCGAGCACGACGAAGAGACGATGCGTGCCGCCGATCACATCATCGATCTCGGACCGGGCGCCGGGAAACACGGCGGCGAGGTGATCGCCGCCGGCACGATTCCTGACCTCGTGAAGAACTCGGGTTCGGTTACGGGGAAGTACTTGAGCGGCGAGTTGCAGATCCGCACACCGAGTGGGCGTCGAGCCGTCGATCCGCGGCGCAAGATCCGCGTCGAAGGGGCCAAGGAACACAACCTCCGCGACATCGACGTCGAGGTCCCGTTAGGCGTGTTCGTCACGGTGACCGGCGTGTCCGGCTCGGGAAAGTCGACCCTGATCGAGGACATCCTCCATCGCACGCTCGCGCGGCACTTCTATCGGGCCCGCGTCATTCCGGGAGCGCATCGCCGCATAACGGGACTCGAGCACATCGACAAGGTCATCGACATCGACCAGAGCCCGATCGGCCGCACGCCGCGCTCCAATCCGGCGACGTACACGGGTCTGTTCACGCCGATTCGCGAGCTCTTCGCCGAGTTCCCCGAGGCCAAGATTCGCGGATACGGGCCGGGTCGCTTCTCGTTCAACGTGAAGGGCGGACGATGTGAGGCGTGCCAGGGCGACGGTCTCGTGAAGATCGAGATGCACTTTCTCCCCGACGTGTACGTGCCCTGTGAGGTGTGCAAGGGAAAGCGCTACAACCGGGAGACGCTCGAGGTGCGCTTCCGCGGAAAGAGCATCGCCGACGTGCTGGAGCTCACCGTCGAGGACGCGCTCCACTTTTTCGAGAATCAACCTCGGATTCGGCAGAAGCTCGAGACGGTGAACGACGTCGGGCTCGGCTATATCCACCTTGGTCAGAGCGCGACGACACTCTCCGGCGGCGAGGCGCAGCGGGTGAAGCTCGCGACGGAGTTGTCCAAACGGGACACGGGCCGCACCCTGTACATCCTGGACGAGCCGACGACGGGTCTTCATTTCGAGGACGTGCGGCTGTTGCTCGACGTGCTGCACCGGTTGGTCGATCGCGGGAACACCGTCCTCGTGATCGAACACAACCTCGACGTGATCAAAACCGCGGATTGGATCATCGATCTCGGACCCGAGGGCGGCACGCGCGGAGGGATGATCGTCGCGGCGGGGACGCCCGAGGAGGTCGTCGCTGTCGAGGCGAGTCATACGGGGCATTATTTGAGACCACTCCTGGAGCGCAGGCGGCCTGCTCGCCGGGAATTCTCGGCAATCGGTGACTAGGTGTCCAAAGCATCATCACGGACCAACACGGAAACGCGAACGCATTGAGAGCTTCCGAGGAATAATTCGGTATGGTGAGCCTCCTCGATATCATCGGCCCGGTGATGGTCGGACCCTCCAGCTCGCACACCGCTGGAGCGTGCCGGCTCGGATTGCTGGCGCGCTGCCTCGTCGGCGGCACGCCGGAGCGCGCGCGCATCGAGCTGCACGGCTCGTTCGCGCGGACGGGCGAGGGGCATGGCACCGACAAGGCGATCGTCGGCGGGCTGATGGGTTTCCGCCCCGACGATGAGCGTTTGCGAACATCACTCGAGATCGCCGAGCGTGAGGGGCTGGACTACCAATTCGAGAAGACGAAGCTCGGCGACGAAGGCGTCGTACATCCGAACACGGCGCGTATCACCGTCGAGCGCGGCGACCGGAAGTCGATCATGGTCGGGAGCTCGCTCGGCGCCGGCCGCGTTCTTGTCACCGAGATCGATGGCTATCCCGTCGAGGTCACCGGCAACTATCACACGATCGTTCTCGTCGCCGAAGACATTCCCGGCTCGGTCGCGCGCATCGCCGGCGCGCTCGCCGACCACCACATCAACATCGCGACGCTGCGCCTAACGAGAAAGGAGCGCGGCGGTGACGCCTTCATGGTGATCGAGACCGATGACGTGCCCGATGAGAAAGTGCGCGACGAGATTCGGGCGTTGTCGTGGGTGAAGTGGGCGTTCCGGCTCGAGAAGGTGTCGGCATGACGCGCACGGTCATCCCGAGCGAAACGCTTGTCCCGAATAGCGCAAGCGACGAGGGGAGCGATCTGCTCTCGTCTGGCGAAGTGCAGATCCCTCGGCGCTGCGCTGGCGCTTCGCGCGTCGGGATGACAGGATAGTCATCATGTACCGCTCCCTCCACGAAGCCGTTCGCGACGCCGAAGCGCAGCAGACGTCGCTCGCCGAGCTCGCCCTGGAAACGGAATCGCGCGACCAGGGGCGGCCGATCGCCGAGATTCGCGCCGCGCTCCAGCGTGCGCTCGACGTGATGCGTGGCGCGATCACCCAGGGGCTCACCGGCGAGCTGCGATCGGCGAGTGGACTCGTCGGCGGCGACGCGGCGAAGCTCCACACCGCGACCGCGGGGCCGCTCGCCGATACGCCCTTTCGCGACATTCTCGCACGCGCGCTCGCGGTGCAGGAGGTGAACGCGGCGATGGGAGTGATCGTTGCCGCGCCGACGGCGGGTGGCGCTGGCGTGCTGCCGGCGGTGCTCACCGGTCTCGCCGACGCGCGCAAGCTGAGCGACGATTGCCTCGTCGACGCGCTCGCGACCGCGGGATTGATCGGTGCCGTCGTCGCGGAGCGCGCCTCGCTGTCGGGAGCGGAGGGCGGCTGTCAGGCGGAGACCGGAGCCGCGGCAGCGATGGCGGCCGGCGCGGCGACCGAGATGCTTGGTGGGACGCCGACCCAGGTCGCGCACGCGGTCGCGCTCGCGCAGCAAGGCACGCTCGGACTGGTCTGTGATCCGCTCGGTGGTCTCGTCGAGCTCCCGTGCGTATTTCGCAATGCGACGGGTGCCGCGATCGCGCTCGCGGCGATCGAGATGGCGCTCGCGGGAATCACCTTCGCGATACCGGCCGATGAGGTCATCGATACGATGGGCGAGATCGGTCGCGAGATGGACGTGCGCTATCGCGAGACCGCGGGCGGTGGACTCGCGGCGACACCGACCGGACGGCGTCTGGCGCGCGAGCGATTGGTGCAAATCAAACGGAGTTGAGAGCAGAGGGTTGTGTGTAGAGGGTACACTCGACGTGTCGGCTGTTTCATCGCCGGCAAGTGCGCTATCTTGAGGCGACCGAGCCAGTTACCCTCTGCTCGCTACTCTCTGCCTTCCACATAGGGCGAAACCGTTCTATCACCGGCTCCCGTAGTGGGCTCCACGTACCTCCAACCAGGTCAAGCGATGGTCACCAAGGAAGACGTCGAAGGCTTCCTCGATCGCATCAGCGCGGAAGGCGCGAGCTATCGCGAGGTCGAGCCCGGAATGTGGATCGTCAAACCCGGCGGCGAGCTCGATTTCGCCATCGTCGTGAACTACACGCCGCCGGTCGTGTTGATGCGCGTGAAAGTCATGACGCTGCCCAAGAACGAGAATGAGCTGGCTATTCTGAGTCGCCGTCTCCTCGAGCTCAATGCGACGGACCTGGTGCATGGCTCGTACGGAATCGAAGAAGACTCGATTGTCATGACGGAGGCGCTCGAGCTCGCGCACCTCGACTACGAGGAGTTCCAGGCGGCGTACGAGAGCATCAGCCTCGCTCTCGCGTCGCATCTTCGCGAGCTCGGGACCTATCGGCAGGCACACTGAGGCCAATCCACCATGGGACTCCTAGATAGACTTTCCACGCTGCTGCGGTCGAACATCAACGATCTGATCTCCCGGGCGGAGGATCCCGAGAAGATGCTCGGTCAGATCCTCGTCGACATGCGATCGCAGCTCGCGAAAGCGAAGCAGCAGGTGGCGACGGCCATTGCCGACGAGAAGCGGCTCCGCGACCAGGCCGACGGCGAGTATCGTCAGGCGGCGGACTGGGAAAAACGCGCCATGCTCGCCCTGCAGGAAGGGCGCGAGGATCTCGCGAAGCAGGCGCTCGTTCGCCAGAGCGAGCACATGTCGCACGCGCAACAGCTCGAGCAGACGTGGGAGGCGCACCGACTCGAGACGGAGAAGCTCAAGAACTCGCTCCGCGACCTGAACGACAAGATCGAAGAGGCGAAGCGAAAGAAGAACCTGCTCGTTGCGCGACAGCGTCGCGCCCAGGCGCAGAAGCGGATCGCCGAGACGATGTCGTCGCTGTCCGAGAAGTCCGCGTTCGAGGCGTTCGCGCGCATGGAGGAGCGGATCGAGCAGAACGAGCGACAGCTCAAGGCGTCGGTCGAGATCGACGAGGAGTTTACCGGCGACGCGCTGGCCAATCAGTTCAAGCAGCTCGAGCGCGGCGCCGCGTCGACGAGCGTCGACATGCGTCTGATCGAGTTGAAGCAGAAGATGGGAATTCTCCCGCCACCGTCGGCGGGGCAGGCCCAACGGCAGATCGCGGGTGGAAACGCCAAGCGCGACGACGAGGAGACGGTGCACGCCGAAATCGACGACTCGGACAGCGAGAAGAAGGGCAGTTGACGAACGATACATCCCGACGATTTCGTTTCGCGCCGATCCTGACGGCCACCGTCCTCACCGTTCTCGGACTGTGGCTGTTCGCCAGAGTTGCGCAAGTTCTCATCCTGCTGTTCATCGGCGTGCTGCTGTCACTGTACCTGCGCGCCGTCGCCGGATGGTTCGAGCGCCGCTGGCACGTGCCGGACCGGATCGCCTTCGTGACGTCGCTGCTGCTCAGCCTCACCGGCGTCGTCGCGATCTTCTACATTCTCGTGCCCCCCGTGATCACGCAGACGCAGGCGCTGATCAAGGTCCTGCCGAATTACATCACGGGATGGGAGGCGAGCATCGAGCGCACGGTGAGCCGCGTCCCGGCACTGCGTGAGTATTGGCCGCCTGGCCAACACAAGATCTTTTCCGCTGTCTACAGCGAGTTGTCCTCGAGCTTCTCGACCATTCCGACGCGCGTGCTGAGCCTGGTCCAGGGCGCGATCAGCATCTTTTCAATCTCGGTCATCGCCATCTATCTGTCGCTCCGCCCGGCGCTGTATCGCGAATGGCTCATCGCCCTCTTCCCGCCGATCCACCGTGATCTCGTGCGCGACCTCCTCGGCGACCTGGGCGATACGCTCCGCTCGTACATCGTCGGACAGTTGCTCGTGATGGCATTTCTCGCCGCGCTCACGGCGATGTTCCTGTACTTCCTCGACGTGCCCTTCGCGCTGACGTTCGGCATCTTCACCGGACTCGTGGCGATCATTCCATTCTTCGGAACGCTCCTCTCGACGACATTGCCCGCACTCTTCGTCCTCAATGGGCCGAACGGCGGCGTGCGCGCGCTGCTGGTATTGGGCGTCGGCGTCGTCGTACACCTCATCGAGGGCAACATCGTCTCGCCGTACGCGATGTCAAAAAAGGTGGATCTGCCTCCCGTCCTCACGATCATGTCTGTGTTGATCATGGGCCAGCTGCTCGGAGGCATCGGCCTCATCGTCGCGCTGCCGACGCTCGCGATGGTGATGGTCATCGTCCGGCGCATCCTCATCACCCGCATCTACGAGGGGCAGGGCTTCCGGCGCACGACCCGCGAACGGCCACTCGTGCTGCGACTTCCAGCTCCGGGCGGCGGCGTCCTCGTGCCGAGCGGTCCTCCCGTCGACGTCGTTGCCATTGCCGAACACACCGCGGTGAAGCGAACCGCCTGAGCGACATGAATTCACGTTTTCTCATCCTTGCCGAAGGCGCTTTCAGTCCCCTTCGGTCGAAGACGGCGAATGCCTGCATCCGCTACACACCGCAAAACGTCGTCGCCGTCATCGACTCGACACGCGCCGGTCAAACGGCACAGGACGTCCTCGGCTTCGGCGGATCGATTCCCGTCGTCGCGTCGCTGGCGGAAGGGCTCGGACGAAAGCCTACCGCGCTGCTCATCGGTATCGCGCCGCCCGGTGGACAGCTGCCGCCGAGCTGGCGCGCGCTGATTCTCGACGCGATCGATCACCGCCTCGAGGTCTGGAGTGGGCTCCACACGCTACTCGGCGACGACGCCGAATTCGCGTCGCGAGCACGGAGCATTGGCGTCGCGATCCACGACCTTCGCCGGCCGCCGAACGACATCGACGTCGCGCGCGGACGCGTCCGCGAGCTCGACGACCGCGCCACGGTGATCCTCACCGTCGGCACCGACTGCAACATCGGCAAGATGACGACCCAGCTCCAGCTGCGAGACGCGATGCGCGACCGCGGGATGCGCGTCTCCTTCGCGGCGACGGGCCAGACCGGCATTCTCGTCGAGGGCTGGGGCATCTCCGTCGACGCCGTCATCGCCGACTTCATCGCCGGAGCGGCCGAGCGCCTAACGCTACAGGCGGCGAAGGACGCCGACATCGTCCTCGTCGAGGGGCAGGGATCGATCATTCATCCGAGCTACTCGGGCGTCACCTACGGCCTGCTGCACGGATCGCTGCCGCACGCGATGGTGATGTGCGCTCAGCCCTCTCGCACGGCGATCAACAATCATCCCTGGGTGAAGATTCCGCCCCTAACAGAGTTCATCGCGATGCAGGAAGCGGCGGTCGCGCCCCTCCGCCCAGCGCCGGTGATCGCGGTCGCGCTCAACACGTACGACCTGAGCGAGAGTGAAGCGCGCGCGGCGATCGACCGCGCGACGCGCGAAACGGACCTGCCGGCCACGGATCCGGTGCGCTTCGATCCC
Organism: Gemmatimonadaceae bacterium; assembly: GCA_036557635.1. Classification (GTDB taxonomy): domain Bacteria; phylum Gemmatimonadota; class Gemmatimonadetes; order Gemmatimonadales; family Gemmatimonadaceae; genus AG2. Next base: position 19,625 of record DATBHD010000121.1, on the reverse strand, counting down.
GCACCGATCATCGACGCCATCGACGCGTTTCATCGGCAGCGATTCGGGCACGAGCTCGCGGCATCACGCTGAACCGATGATCGCGCGCCAGTCTTGAATTGATGTCGACGGATGGAAAACGGTGCCGCGCGCTCGTGTGCCGGGATTTACTCATTCGGCCGAGGTGACAGGTGCTTGGTGTCGGGTGCCGGTGAGTACTCACGAACACATGACACCTGATAGTCGACACCCATCGCCTGACACCCAGCACCTAACGCCTTTTGAGCCCGCCCGTCCTCCGCATTCGCGCGCTGACCAAGACGTACCAGGCCGGCCTCCGTGGTTGTATCGCGGCCGCTCGCGCACTCGACGACATTCACGTCGAAATCCGTCGTGGCGAAGTCGTTGCGCTCGTCGGTCCAGCAGGTGCCGGCAAGACGACGTTGCTCCTCTGTGCGGCGGGCTTGCTGACGCCGGACGCGGGGCGGGGGACGATCGATCGCGAGGGCGACTTGAACGCCATTTACTTTCGCGACGTGGTTCCGGCCAACGCGTGCGCGGACGTCGCCTGGGATCTCGCACTCGTCGACAACGTCGACCGCGTTCGCGGCGACATCGCGGCGGCCTTCGCGTTGGTCTCGGCCATCAAACGTGCACGCGCCAACGGGGGCGCGGTGTTGCTCGCGGCGCGCGACGCGCGCACGGTCGATCGTATCGCCGATCGTATTCTCACGCTCGACCGCGGCCGGTTGCAGTCGGTGTGGGCGCCGCCGCTCGCGGGCGGCGCGCGGGTCGCCGAACTGGCGGCACCATCCGTTGACCGTCATTCCGGGCGCGCCTAGCATTCGCGAATGACCGAATTCCGGCTCTACAATACGCTCACTCGCCGCGTCGAGCCGTTCGCGCCCGCGCAGGGCGACACCGTGCGCATCTACAGCTGCGGACCCACGGTGTACAACCCGGCGCATCTCGGGAACTTCAGAACCTTTCTATTCGTCGATCTGTTGCGACGAACGCTGAAGTTGCGCGGGTGGAAGGTTTACCAGGTCATGAACCTCACCGACGTCGACGACAAGATCATTCGTCGCGCCGCCGAGCAGGGGAAAACCATCGCCGAGGTCACGGAGCCAGTTACCGAGATCTTCTTCCGCGACCGCGATTATCTGCGCATCGAGCCGGCGGAGGTGTATCCGAAGGCGACGGATTACGTGAAGCAGATGGTCGCGCTCGTGAAGCGGCTCGTCGACAAGGGGGTCGCATACCAGGCCGACGACGGATCCGTGTACTTCGCGATCGATCGATTCCCGACGTACGGACAGCTCTCTCGTCTCGATAAGCGTGAGATCAAGACGGGCGCGCGGGTCGCGCAGGACGACTACTCCAAGGAAAACGCTCAGGACTTCGCGCTGTGGAAAGCGGCGAAGCCCGAGGACGAGCAGGTGCATGCGGCGTGGGATTCGCCGTGGGGACGAGGGCGGCCGGGTTGGCACCTGGAGTGCTCGGCGATGGCGATCGATCTGCTGGGCGAGACGCTGGACATTCATTGCGGCGGGATCGACCTGATCTTTCCGCATCACGAGGACGAGATCGCGCAGTCCGAGGCGGCGACTGGTCGAACGTTCTCACGCTTCTGGTGCCACGGCGCGTTCCTTCTCACCGAGGGCGCGAAGATGGCGAAGCGGTTGGGGAACGTCGCGACGGTGAAGGACATGCGGGAAAGCCGCATACCGGCCGCGGCCATCCGGCGATTCGTCTACAACACTCATTATAGAAAGGAGCTGAACCTTACCGAGGACGGGCTCCTTTCCGCGATCGAATCGGTGCAGCGGGTCGGGAAGTTTGCGGAGCGATTGACGCTCGCAACGGGAGGCACGACGGCATTGGCGGAGGCCGCCGAGCAGTTCACTCGCGATGTCGAGTCCGCTCTGTTCGACGATCTCAACGCGCCACAGGCGCTCGCGGCTGTCTCGGAGTTCATGAAACATGGGAACGCCGAGCTGGATCGCGGAGGAAGCGACGAGACGTCGGTCGCGGCCGCCCGTGCGGCATTTGCGCGCGCGAACAGCGTGCTGGATATCGTGCCGGAGCCGGAGCAAGCGGAGGCAACGCTCCAGACATGGGTGGAGGAGCGCCTGGAAGCTCGTCGAGCGGCGCGGGCGAAGCGCGACTTCGCGACCGCTGATCAGATTCGGCAGGAGTTGGCGGGCCGCGACGTGCTCATCGAAGACACGCCCCAGGGAACGAAGTGGCGCGTCGGCCGCTAAAAGGAGCGGGAGCGAGCGCAGGGCGAGGGACTACAGAGGGCCAAGGAGAGTGCCGCGCGCGTAACTCCGCGTGAGGGCGCGGCTTGACACTCATTTCCGGGCCGGCTATTCTACGAGTCTCGCGCAAAAACGGCCCTTGCTGACGTAGCTCAATCGGCAGAGCTCCGGTTTTGTAAACCGGCGGTTGTGGGTTCGATTCCCACCGTCAGCTCTCGGACGAGAGACAACCGTGAGTCGTCGAGCGCCGAGAGCGCGCGTGTAGCAGGGAGGGGGATAGGGGAACGGAGGCGCGAATCCGGTGGGGTACCCAAGCGGCCAACGGGAGCAGACTGTAAATCTGCCGGCTCACGCCTTCGAAGGTTCGAATCCTTCCCCCACCATGCGACTCGTCAGGCGGGTCGAGCGGGATGAGAGATCGCGGGAGTAGCTCAGTTGGTAGAGCGCAAGCCTTCCAAGCTTGATGTCGCGGGTTCGAGCCCCGTCTCCCGCTCGTCGCAGGGGAAGTGCAGTGCAGTAGAACGAAACAGCGAGTGCTCGCGTAGCTCAGTTGGTAGAGCACACCCTTGGTAAGGGTGAGGTCACCGGTTCAATCCCGGTCGCGAGCTCTTGGTGAAAGAGATTGAGAGAGTGTGAAAGAAGCGCGGAACGAGCAGCCGGTCGGAAGGCGCGGGCCTTTCGGCGGGCTGTCGGCTGTGTAGCGATCACCGGTGGATGGCTGCAACCGAGGAGCTGACGTCGAATGCCACGAGAGAAAATCATTCTCGCCTGCGGCGAGTGTAAGAATCGGAATTACTTCACCACGAAGAACAAGCGCTTGCATCCGGAACGCGCGGAATGGAAGAAGTACTGCCCGCGCTGCGACAAGCACCAGGTCCACAAGGAAACGAAGTAATATGGCCGTCGACGTCGCACGACCACCGCAAGGCGCGTCTCCCGCGCCCGCGGGGAACTGGTGGACGCGTCTCGTCGCGTTCTATCACGGCGTGATCGCTGAGATGCGCAAAGTCACCTGGCCCGACCGCGGTCAGGTGCAACAGGCGACGATCGCGATCATCGTCTTCGTGTTGCTGCTCGCGTTGCTGATCACGGTGCTGGATTGGGCGCTGAGCTTGATCCTGGTGCGTGGCGTCCCGTCGCTCTTCGCCCGGTGAGCGGAATGGACCACCGCTGGTACGCCATCCAGACGACCGCCGGGCACGAAAACAAAGTTCGCTCGCTGATTCAGCGAAAGATCGAGCTCGATACCCGGCCCGCCGAAGACCGGCAGATTCGTCAGGCACTCGTGCCAACGCAGGAAGTGGTGGAGATCAAGAACGGCAAAAAGGTGACGGTCGAACGCAAGCTGTATCCCGGCTACGTGCTCGTCGAAATGGTAATGAATCAGGAGACGGCGCACGTCATCAATTCGATTCAGGGCGTGATCAAGTTCGTCGGCCACGACCAGCGCTTCCCACAGCCGCTGCGGCCGGATGAAGTCAACCGCCTCCTCGGCATCGCCGACGAGACGGAGCAGGAGGAGCCGAAGGAAGAGATTCCGTTCCTCGTTGGGCAGGCGGTCGCGATCACCGAGGGTCCGTTCACCGACTTCAACGGTACGGTCGAAGAGGTGATGGCGGACAAAGGCAAGGTTCGCGTGTCGGTCAGTCTGTTCGGCCGGCCGACCAGTGTGGAGTTGGATTATCTGCAGTTGAGAGCGTACTAAACGGTAGAGAGCAGGGGGTCGAGGGTTTTTTCCTCTAGGCACAACCCTCCACCCTCTACCAGCCGTCAGCCACCACTCTGACGCAAAACTCTAGTGGGAGTTCGGGCGCGCGCGAGCGCGCACGGTACGAACCAGAAGTGAGGTACTATGGCAAAGAAAGTTGCGGGTTTCGTGAAGTTGCAGATCCCCGCGGGACAGGCCACGCCGGCGCCGCCGGTGGGTACGGCCTTGGGTCCGCAGGGCATCAACATCATGGCGTTCGTGAAGGAGTTCAATTCGCGAACCCAGAAGGAAGCGGGGACGATCCTTCCCGTCGAGATCACGATTTTCTCGGACAAGTCCTTCACCTTCGTCACGAAGACGCCGCCGGCGGCGGTGCTCCTCAAGAAGGAGGCGGGGATCGAGAAAGGTTCGGGTCAGCCGAACCGGACCAAGGTCGGCAAAGTGACCAAGGCGCAGATTCGAAAGATCGCCGAGATCAAGATGCCCGATCTGAATTGTGATTCGCTCGAGTCGGCAATGGCGATGGTTGCCGGCGCCGCCCGATCGATGGGCGTGGAGGTCGTCGACTGATGCGCACGCATGGGAAGAAATACGCGGCCGCGGCGAAGAACCGGGAGATCACCTCGACCTACGCGGCCCGTCAGGCGCTCGAGATCGTCAAGAAATCCGCGTTCGCGAAGTTCGACGAGACCGTCGAAGTCGCGGTGCGGTTGGGAGTCGACCCGCGTCACGCCGACCAGGTCGTGCGGGGCACGGTCGTTCTGCCGTCGGGTACAGGAAAGTCAGTTCGCGTTCTTGTCATCGCAGCGGGTGATCGGGCACGCGAAGCGCAGGAGGCCGGGGCAGACTTCGTGGGACCGGAGTTCATCCAACGCATCAAGGATGGCTGGCTCGACTTCGACGTGCTGATCGCAACGCCGGACCAGATGGGCCAGCTCGGTCAGCTCGGACGCGTCCTCGGTCCGCGCGGTCTCATGCCGAATCCGAAGGCGGGAACGGTCACGATGAACGTCGGGAACGCGGTGCGCGAAACGAAGGCAGGCAAGATCGAATTCCGCGTCGACAAGAGCGGGAACGTGCACGCGGCCATCGGCAAAGTCTCGTTCGGCGTCGATGCGCTCGTGACGAATTTCACGGCGTTCATGGACCAGATTGTCAGGCAAAAGCCGGCCGCGGCGAAGGGCGTATACGTCAAGAACGTGTGCGTCTCGAGCACGATGGGACCGGGCGTCACGATCGACACTACACCCTATCGGTAACGAGCGATGAACCGCACCGAGAAAGAACAGCTCGTCGCCGAGCTGAAAGACAAGATCAAGGGTTCTCCGGCGCTCTACTACACCGACTTCACCGGGCTGAACGTGAAGCGGATGACGGATCTGCGGCGCAGGCTGCGCAAGGCGAATGTTGAGTATGTCGTCATCAAGAATTCGCTCGCCCTGCGGGCCGTGAACGAGAGCGGGCTGGTCGCCGAGAAGCTGCGCGGCCCGACGGGTCTCGTGGTCGCGAAGGATCCGGTGACCGCCGCGAAGGTGCTGCAGGATTTCGCGAAGGAGAACGACCAGAAGCCGACGGTGAAGGGCGGCATGCTGGAAGGCCGCGCGATCGCCGTCGCGCAGGTGAAGCAGTTGGCCTCGATGCCCTCGCGAGAGCAGATGCTCGCGCAGCTCGGCGCCGGACTGCAGTCGCCGTTGGCCGCCTTTGTCGGCGCGCTCAACGGGTTGTTGTACATGTTCGCTGGAGCGCTCGAAGCGCTGCACCAGCAGCGCGGCGGCTCCGCCGCATAATCCCCAGGCACACGCCTGACTTACTGCCCAGGATCGCCTGGGATTACGAGGAGAATACCACGATGCCAACGACGCTGAGCAAGGACGAGATTCTCGAAGCGATCGGGAACATGAGCGTTTTCGAACTTCATGATCTCATCGAGACGTTCAAGAGCAAGTTCAACGTGACGATCGCCGCCGCCCCCGTGGGCGGCGCGGCCCCGGCGGGTGGTGGTGCCGGCGCCGCCGCCGCGCCCGCGGTGGAAGAGCAGACGGAATTCGACATCGTCCTGAAGGAAGCCGGCGCGAAGAAGATTCAGGTCATCAAGGTCGTGCGCGAGCTGACCGGACTCGGCCTGAAGGAAGCGAAGGATTTGGTCGACGGTGCGCCCCAGACGGTGAAGTCTGGCGTATCGAAAGACGAAGCGGCCACGATCAAGGCCAAGCTCGAGGAGCAAGGCGCGGCGGTGGAAGTGAAGTGACGCGTGATGCGTGATGTGTCGGGACGCGTGGCGCGATCTCCGGATCCGCCATGCGCCGCGCACCACGCGCCACTCGCCTCTCCACTTCAGCCCATGCGTCAGTGAAAGCGATTACTCGCCTCACACTTTTCATCCTGCAGTTCCGGCCAACCCCGTTCGCCCGCGACAATCGCGTGGCCGACGGGGATGTGGCCGTTTTCTCGCCTGTGCGCGGGTGAACAATGCCTGAATCGATCAAGCAAATTTCGTTCGGAAAGCTCGAGCAGGGGATGGAAATGCCCCATCTCCTCGACATTCAGACGCAGGCCTTCGAAGCGCTCCTGCAGACGGATGCCGCTGCTCACGAGCGCGAGGACGTCGGCCTCGAGCGGGTGTTCAAGGACCTTTTTCCCATAACCGACGTCCACGAGAATTTCTCTCTCGAGTTCGTTCGTTACTCCCTCGGCGAGCCGAAATACACCGTCGAAGAGTGCATCGAACGCGACATGACGTACTCCGCCCCGTTGAAGGCGACGCTCCAGCTCGTCATCAACGAGGAAGTGAACGGAGTCAAACGGCCGCGGAACATCATCGAGAAGGAAGTCTATCTCGGTGAGCTGCCGCTCCTCACGCCGTTAGGCACCTTCGTCATCAACGGCGCCGAGCGGGTGATCGTGAGCCAGCTGCACCGGTCGCCAGGCGTCGTCTTCGAAGAGGCGACGCACCCCAACGGCCAGCGCCTCATCTCGGCGCGCATCATCCCGTTCCGCGGATCGTGGGTCGAGTTCACGGTCGATATCCATGACGTGATCTACGTCCACATCGATAAGAAGAAGAAATTTCCCGCGACCGCGCTCCTCCGTGCGTTCGGCTACGGAACCAACTCGGATATTCTGCGCCTGTTCTTCGCCGTGCGAGATCTCGATCTCACGAAGAAGCGGGAGAGTCGCGGTGAACAGCGCGAAGTGTTGGGCGCGATCATCGCCGAAGACATCGCGCTGCCCGGCGAAGCCACGCCCGAAGACGCGCCCAAGGCGCGCACGAAGAAGGCGAAGGCGGAGCGCGAGCGCGCCGAGAACGTGCTGCTCGTCAAGGAAGGCGACGAGCTCACCGACGAAGTGCTGAATCGCGTGCGACGCCAGGGGATCGATCGGATCAAGGTCTTCGCGTCGTACATGACGATCGATCTGCGCGACGAGCAGGACGCGATCGAGCGCGGCGAGCGCCAGGTGCGCCGCATCCTCGCGCTCGACGTCGCGAACGAAGACGGCGAAGTGATCGGCGAAGCCGGTCAGCCGCTGACCGACACCCTGATCCGCAAGATTCGCAAAGCGGAGATCAACAAGGTGCCGGTGTTCGTCGCCTCGGGTCGCGCCGAGTCGACACTGATCAAGAACACGTTGGCGAAGGACCCGACGCGCAGCGAGAAGGAATCCCTCCAGCAGATCTACGCGCTGCTGCGCCCCGGCGACGCGCCGGACGCGGCGACGGCGAAGCAGGCGCTCGAGCGCTTGTTCTTCTCGCCGAAGCGCTACGACCTCGGTCGCGTCGGCCGCTACAAGATCAACCAGCGGCTCGGCCTGACGACTGACGCCGGGACGACGGTCCTCACGAAGGAGGATTTCGTCGCCATCCTGCGTTATCTGGTTGAGCTCCATGAGGGACGAGGCCACGTCGACGACATCGATCACCTTGGAAACCGGCGTATCCGGTCCGTGGGTGAGCTCATCGCGAACCAGTTCTCGGTCGGTCTGTCGCGTATGGCGCGCTTGGTCAAAGAGCGAATGTCCATCAACACCGATCCGGAAAAGATCTCGCTCGACGATCTCGTGAACGCGCGCACGGTGAGCGCGGTGATTCAGGCGTTCTTCGGATCGTCGCAGCTCTCGCAGTTCATGGATCAAACGAATCCGCTCGCGGAGCTCACGCACAAGCGGCGTCTCTCGGCGTTGGGCCCGGGCGGCCTAACGCGAGAGCGGGCCGGCTTCGAAGTCCGCGACGTGCACTACTCGCAGTACGGGCGCATGTGCCCGATCGAGACGCCGGAAGGTCCCAACATCGGACTCATCACGTCGCTCGCGTGCTTCGCGCGTGTGAACGATCTGGGCTTCGTCGAAACGCCGTATCGGCTCGTGAAGAACGGCAAGGTCTCGAACGACGAGATCATCTGGCTCGACGCGAATCGCGAAGAAGACGCGATCATCGCCCAGGCGAACGCGAATCTCGAGGACGATGGCACGTTCAGCGACGATCTCGTGCTCTGCCGCCAGCAGGGCGACGTGCCGCTCGTGCCGCGCGACCGCGTGGACTACATGGACGTCGCGCCGGAGCAGCTCGTGTCGATCGCGGCGGCGTTGATTCCGTTCCTCGAGCACGACGACGCGAACCGGGCGCTGATGGGCTCGAACATGCAGCGTCAGGCCGTGCCGCTCCTCAATCCGCGCACGCCTCTCGTCGGCACGGGACTGGAGGAGAAGGTCGCGCGCGACTCGGGCGCGGTCGTCATCGCCAAGCGCGCCGGCGTCGTGACGCGCGTGACCGCGGACGAGATCATCGTCGACAGTGGGCCGGCCGAGCGCCGCGCGGCGGAAGAGCGCCGCGGCGACGATCGCCCGCTGGCACGCCTCACGCAGCACGACCGCTACCGGCTCAAGAAGTACTGGCGCACGAACCAGGATACGGCCATCAACCAGCGGCCGCTCGTTAGGCTCGGCCAGCGCGTCAAACAAGGAGATGTCCTGGCGGACGGAGCCGGCACCGAACAGGGCCAGCTCGCGCTTGGCTCGAATGTCACGGTCGCGTTCATGCCGTGGTACGGGCACAACTTCGAGGACGCGATCGTTTTGTCCGAGCGCCTCGTGAAGGACGACGTCTACTCGTCGATCCATATTCAGGAACTGGAGCTCCACGTACGCGATACCAAGCGCGGTCAGGAAGAAATCACTCGTGAGATTCCGAACGTCTCGGAAGAGGCGCTCCTGGACCTCGACGAGCGCGGCATCGTCCGCATCGGCGCGCACGTGAAGCCCGGCGACATCCTGGTTGGAAAGATCACGCCGAAGGGCGAGACGGAATTGTCGCCTGAAGAGAAGCTGCTCACGGCGATCTTTGGAGAAAAAGCCAAGGACGTCAAAGACTCTTCGCTTAAAGTTCCGCCGGGTATGGAAGGCGTCGTGATCGACGTCAAGATCTTCTCACGCATCGAAGACCAGGTGGTCGAGAAGGATCGCGGTGAGCGCATCGGTGAAGTGCGGCGTCTCGAGAACGAGGAGAAGCTGCGCGTCAACGATGTGCGCGATTCCGAGTTGCTCGAGCTGCTCAACGATCAGACGATCGCGCTCGCGCTCAAGGCGGGCACGGTCGAGGAAGCGATTCCGGCGGGTACGAAGGTGACGTCGCAACTGTTGCGCGAGATGCGCCTGTCGTCGATCGATCTCAAGACGCTGCGCGTCGAGAACAAGCGCACGAATGAACGCGTCCGGCAGATCATCGATGCGTCGAGCGAGGAGAAGACGCGCATCGAGGAGCGGGCGGAGGAGCGGATCGATCGCATCCTGCAGCCCGACGAGTTGCCGCCGGGCGTGATTCAGCTCGTGAAGGTCTATCTGGCCGAGAAGCGCAAGATTTCCGTCGGCGACAAGATGGCCGGGCGGCACGGCAACAAGGGTATCGTTGCTCGTATCGTCCCGGAGGAAGACATGCCCTTCCTGCCCGATGGAAGACCCGTTGATATCGTGCTCAACCCGCTCGGCGTGCCGTCGCGAATGAACGTCGGTCAGATCCTCGAGACGCACCTCGGCTGGGCGGCGAAGATTCTGAACTTCTACGCGAAGACACCGGTGTTCCAGGGCACGAACGAGCACGAGACCGGCCTGCTGCTGAAGATGGCCGGCATCGTGTGGGCGGCGCAGGCGTTGGGCCTGCGCACGGCGGCGCCCCAACTCAACGACGCCGATGTGCGCACGATCCTCGAGGACATCAAGCCGGCCAATGCCGGCGGCGGCGTCGAAGTCTTCGAGCGGCTCGAGGAGGCGTCGCTCAACCAGCTCGGCGGCCGGTCGATGTCCGCGGGCACGAAGGAGATCTACCATCGGCTGCGCGACTTCCTCGCCGAGGCGGCGCGCGAGCTGTCGGAACGCGAGGTCCAGGAGCTCTCGCACCAGGTCGAATTCCATACGACGCGATCCGACGACGAGTCGGCCGGCGCGTCGGAGCGCACGGAGTACCGGACCACGCTCCGTCAGCTCGAGAAGGGGCGCGGTGGCGCGCCGGGCGACCGGCTCACCGATCTGGAACTGCCGGCGCTGGCTGCGTCGTTAGGTAAGAAGGCGGAGTTGGACGTCGATGCCGCGGCGCAGGAGCTGATGCGCCTCGCCGGTCTCTCTCCGTACGGCAAGGTGCGGCTCCGCGACGGCCGCAGCGGCGAGACCTTCGCCTTCCCGGTGACGGTGGGCGAGATCTACATGCTGAAGCTGTCGCACCTGGTCGACGACAAGATTCACGCGCGGAGCATCGGCCCGTACTCGCTGGTCACACAGCAGCCGCTCGCCGGCAAGGCGCAGTTCGGCGGACAGCGATTCGGAGAGATGGAGGTGTGGGCGTTGGAAGCATACGGCGCCGCGCACGTGCTTCAGGAAATACTCACGGTGAAGTCGGACGATGTGAACGGACGCAGTCGGGTGTACGAGGCGATCGTGAAGGGGCAGAATCTTCCGGAGCCCGGCATTCCGGAGTCGTTCAACGTGCTCGTGAAGGAACTGCAGGCGCTCGGCATCAAGGTCACGATGGGCCAGAGCGACGACGGGTTCTACGGGACCGGCATTGACACCGGCACCTCTGTCAACAACGGCAAGGGGAGCGAGGAGTAAGCAATGATTGATTTCCGCAGCGTGCGCGATGCTCGCGCATCGGCGTTCGATTACATCCAGGTGCGGATCGCCTCACCGGAGGAGATCCGCGGGCCCAAAGACCCGAAGGAGCGCGAGCGCCTCGAGATGGCCGGCGTGCGCAACTGGTGGTCGTGGGGAGAAGTTACTAAACCCGAGACGATCAACTATCGCTCGTTCAAGCCGGAGAAAGACGGCTTGTTCTGCGAGCGCATTTTCGGTCCGGTGAAGGACTGGGAATGTCATTGCGGCAAGTACAAGCGCATTCGCTACCGCGGCGTGATCTGCGATCGGTGCGGCGTCGAAGTGACGCTGTCCAAGGTGCGGCGCGAGCGCATGGGTCATATCGAGCTCGCGGTGCCGGTCGCCCACATCTGGTTCTTCAAGACGCTCCCGAGCCCGATGGGGAATCTGCTCGACGTCACGCTCCGTGATCTCGAGAAAGTCATCTACTACTCGAACTACATCGTCGTCGAGCCCGGCGAACAGGATGTCTCCTCCGGCCAGCTCCTGGACGAGGAGGAGTACCTCGCGCTCCGGACGAAGGCGAAGGAAGAGAACGACGCCGCGTTCGTCGCCGACATCGGTGCGCCGGCGGTTCGCGAGCTGCTGCGCCGCCTCGACGTCGACACGCTCGCCGACACGCTGCGCGCCGAGGTCGCGAACGAGACGTCGCAGCATCGGATGAAGATGCTGCTCAAGCGGCTCAAGATCGTCGACGCGTTCAGGAATTCCGGCGAGTCCGGCGACGCCCGTAATCGTCCAGAATGGATGATCCTCGACGTCATCCCCGTCATTCCGCCGGATCTGCGTCCGCTCGTCCCGCTCGACGGCGGCCGCTTCGCGACGTCGGACTTGAATGATCTCTACCGGCGCGTCATCAACCGGAACAACCGGCTCCAGAAGTTGATCATGCACCGCGCGCCGGAAGTCATCCTCCGGAACGAGAAGCGCATGCTCCAGGAGGCGGTGGACGCGTTGTTCGACAACGGGCGCCGCTCGAAAGCGATTCGCGGCCGCGGTAAGCGTCCGCTCAAGTCACTTTCGGATATGCTCAAGGGCAAGCAGGGCCGGTTCCGTCAGAACCTGCTCGGCAAACGCGTCGACTACTCGGGCCGCTCGGTGATCGTCGTCGGCCCCGAGCTCCAGCTCCATCAGTGCGGTTTGCCGAAATTGATGGCGCTCGAGCTGTTCAAGCCGTTCATCATTCACAAGCTCGTCGAGAAGGGGATCGCCGAGACGGTGAAGCGCGCGAAGAAGATCGTCGAGCGCGAATCGCCCGAGGTGTACGAGATTCTCGAAGAGATCATCCGCGATCACCCGGTGCTCCTGAATCGCGCGCCGACGCTGCATCGGTTGGGCATCCAGGCGTTCGAGCCAGTGCTGGTCGAGGGCAAGGCCATTCGTATTCACCCGCTCGTCTGCGCCGCGTTCAACGCGGATTTTGACGGCGACCAGATGGCCGTGCACGTGCCGCTCTCCTTCGAAGCGCAGCTCGAGTCGCGCCTGTTGATGTTGTCGTCGAACAACATCCTCAAGCCGTCGGATGGCCGGCCGGTGGCGGAGCCGAGTCAGGACATCGTGCTCGGCTGCTACTTCGCGACGAAGGCGCCCGCGGACTTCAACCAGGTCGACGTGAAGACGCTGCGTCGCTACACGAGCGTCGCCGAGATCGAAATGGAGCTCGCGGTCGGACGCATCACGCGCCAGACGGCGCTGTTGTACTACGTGCGGGAAGGCGCGTCGGCGAAGGGCCGCTGGGAAAAGACCACCGCCGGGCGCGTGTTGTTCAACGCGATCGTGCCATCGGAGCTCGGTTTCAAGAACGCCGACATGAAGAAGAAGGTGCTCTCCGAGCTCGTGTTCGAGTCGTACCGGAAGTCCGGTCTCGCGACCACGGTCGCGTTCCTCGACCGGCTGAAGGAGTTCGGCTTCACCAACGCGACGCGCGGCGGGGTGTCGATCGGCATCGAGGACCTCGAGATTCCGACGGCGAAGACGACGCTGCTGCACGAAGCCGAGGAGCGCGTCGAGCGCTTCCAGCGCGCGTATCAGACCGGCAACATCACGAACGGGGAGCGATACAACAAGGTCATCGACACGTGGACGCACGCGAACTCCGACATCGCCGACGAGATGGTCAAGTCGATGCGCGAGTCGAAGCGCGGGTTCAATCCCGTATTCATGATGTTCGACTCCGGCTCCCGCGGCAGCCGCGACCAGATCCGTCAGCTGGCGGGGATGCGCGGTCTGATGGCGAAGCCTCAGAAGAAGCTCACCGGCGGCATCGGCGAGATCATCGAGAGTCCAATCAAGTCGAATTTCAGAGAAGGGCTCTCGCCGCTCGAGTACTTCACGTCGACGCACGGCGCCCGCAAGGGTCTGGCGGACACGGCGCTCAAGACGGCGGACGCCGGCTACCTAACGAGAAGGCTCGTCGACGTCGCGCAGGACGTCACGATAACCGAGGAGGACTGCGGGACGATTCAGGGTCTCGACATCTCGGCGCTGAAGGAGGGCGAGGATATCATCGAGCCGCTGTCGGAGCGCATCGTCGGCAACGTCGCCGCGGAGCAGATCGAGGATCCGCACGAGCGCGACGAGTCGGGACGTCAGCGTGTGCTCGCCGAAGCAGGCGATCTGATCAACGAAGAAATGGCGCGCGACATCGAGGAGTCGGGTCTCGAGACCGTGCGCATTCGGTCGGTGCTCACCTGCGAGGCGAAGCGCGGTCTCTGCCGCATGTGCTACGGTCGCAACCTCGCGACGATGGAGATGGTGGACCCGGGCGAGGCGGTCGGTATCATCGCCGCGCAGTCGATCGGCGAGCCGGGCACGCAGCTCACGCTGCGCACCTTCCACATCGGCGGCACGGCGGCGCGTATCGCCGAGCAGACGGCGCGCAAGTCGAAGGTGCCGGGGACGATCGAATACGGCGATCGTCTGGTGGTCGTGACCAACGCCGAGGGACAGAGCGTCGTCACGTCGTACGAGGGTGAGATTCTCATCAAGTCGTCGTCGGATCGCGACGCGGGCGTCGCCGCGCGGCTGCAAGTGCCGTTAGGCGCCATCCTCATGGTGCAGGACGGCGAGGAGGTCAAGCGCGATCAGGTGATCTTCAGCTGGGATCCGTACACCAATCCGATCATCGCCGACGTCGAAGGAACGATCCGGTTCGTCGACATCGTCGAGGAAGAGTCGGTATCGGAGGAGCTGGATGAGCTCACCGGCTTGCGCCAGCGCGTGATCATCGAGGACCGCGAGAAGAAGCTCCATCCGCACATCGAGATCGTGCAGGAGAAGGGAGGCAAGGAGAAGCGCGTGCGCGACTTCGTCATCCCGGTGGGCGCACAGCTCACGGTGGACGACGGACAGCGCATCGGCGCCGGCACGACGATCGCCAAGGTCGGTCGTGAGGCGTACAAGACGCGCGACATCACCGGTGGTCTGCCGCGCGTCGCCGAGCTGTTCGAGGCGCGCCGGCCGAAAGATCCGGCGACGATCTCGGAGATCGACGGCGTCGTGCGGTTCGGCGAGATCAAGCGCGGCAAGCGCGAGATCCGCGTCCATCCGATCAACAACGACGGCACGATCGACGAGTCGGTGGAGGCACAGACGTACGAGGTACCCGCGGGCAAGCACTTGCGCGTGCACGAGGGCGACCGCGTGCGCGCCGGTGACCGTCTGTCCGAGGGTCCGGTGAACCCGCACGACATCCTGCGCATCAAGGGCCCGCGCGCGGTGCAGGAGTATTTGCTCAACGAAGTCCAGGAGGTCTACCGGCTCCAGGGCGTGAAGATCAACGACAAGCACATCGGGGTCATCGTCAGGCAGATGTTGCAGAAGGTGCGCATCCTCGAGCCGGGCGAGACGGAGTTCCTCGAGGGCGAGCACGTCGACAAGCAGGTCTTCCGCGAGATCAACGATCGCGCGAAGAAGAAGAAGGAATCGCCGTCGACGGCGGAGCCGTTGCTGTTGGGTATCACGAAGGCGAGCCTCACGACGCAGTCTTTCATATCCGCCGCGTCCTTCCAGGAAACGACTCGTGTGTTGACCGACGCGTCGATTCGCGGCGCGAAGGACGATTTGCTGGGTCTCAAGGAGAACATCATCATCGGTCACCTGATTCCGGCGGGCACGGGCATGTACCGGTATCAGGAAGTCGATCTCGACCTGCAGCCACCGGAGGGATCGGAAGGCTTCGCGCCGCTGCCAGCGACGCCGGAGCCCGAGCTGAAGTCGATCTTCTCGATGCCGGAGGAGGAAGAATTCCCGGCCACGCCGCGGCCGTCGCTGCCGAGAGAAGCGCGATAACAGAGGAACAGGAAAGGCGCCGGCCGAAAGGTCGGCGCCTTTTCTATTGTGAGGAGTGATCGCGATCGTTCGGACATCGATCCCACCATCCCATTCCTCTCTCCTTGACGAGGAGTGATTCGTGTCGATCCGAATGATCCGCGTCCTTGTTTCGAATTGTCGTGATCTCGACTCGGCGAGATAAGGCGGGTTGACGCAAACGATCCTCTTTGCAAGTTCACTCCATGCTCGGGGCCCTCAGGAGCTATTTCGACCGAATGGCGTTGCGCGCCGTGCACCGATCGGGCGCTCGAGTCGATCGATACAAGCTCGCCCGGCGGTCGTACGTCAGAGAGCAGTTGCTCGACGATGCCGGGATTCAGGGCGCGGTCGCGGCGCACGCGGCGGAGAAAGGGATCAGCGAGACCGAGGCGTGGCGCGTCGTCGACCGATACGTCGACGAGATCGTCCCCTTCTTCAACATCATCGCCTACTACCATCTCGGCTATCGCGCCGCGGGATGGTTGTTGAACCTCTTCTATAAGGTTTCGGTCGAGTACGAGGACCGGGCGCGGCATGAGCAACTGCCGCGGGACGCCGTGCTCGTATACCTCATGAATCATCGGTCGAATGCCGACTACGTGCTCGTGAGCTACGCGTTGGCCGGAGACGTCGCCATCTCCTACGCCGTTGGCGAGTGGGCGCGCGCCTTCCCCCTCGAGCATCTCTTCAAGGCATTCGGATCGTACTTCGTGCGGCGCCGGTATCGTGAGGCGCTGTACCACACCGTGCTCGAGCGCTACGTCCAGCTCATCACGCGGCAAGGCGTGACGCAAGGGATCTTCCTCGAGGGAGGCCTAACGAGAGACGGGAAGCTCCGTCCCCCGAAGGTCGGCCTTCTCGATTACGTGCTCGGTATCGCGCGCGATCCCGCGTACCGGCCGAGGCTCTACGTCGTGCCCGTCGCGGTCAACTACGACCGCGTGCTCGAGGATCGCACTCTGCTGCGTGAGCTCGCCAACGCCGATGGTGGCCCCCGGACGTCGCGAGTGAGGCAATTCCGCGAAATCGCGCACTATCTCTGGTGGAACTCGGCGCGGCTGGTCACGCGACGATGGAAGCGCTATGGCCGAGCCGCGGTCACGGTCGGCGCGCCGATCGCGCTCGACGAGTGGTTCGCGCGTGAGGCGGGCCTGTTCGAACTGGCACGCACGGAGCGCCTTGGCAGAGTGCAGGCGCTCTGTGACGAAATTATGGAGCACATCGGGCAACTGGTGCCCGTGACGCCGGTTCCGCTGGCGTGCGCCGCGATCGAGAGCCTGGATCGGGACTTTATTCCGCGGGTGCTTCTCCTCGATCGCATGACTGAGATGCGAGCGGTACTCGTCGAGCTCAACGGGCGCGTGATCCGCGCCGACCGGGACATCGCCGAGACCTGGGAGCGCGCGTGGCGCATGCTGCGCATGCGGCGCATTCTGCTCGAGACGGGCGACGGCTACACGTTGTTGCCGAGAAACCGGGAGCTCGTTCGCTATTACGCGAACAGCATCGCCCACTTGCTTGGGCCATTCGAGCGGAGCCTGCGGGCTCGCGACACCCTGCCAGCTGATTCTCTCTATGGGTAAGCCCATCCGACTCGAGCCGGTGGATCTCTCTAAGTGCTCGCTTGACAGTCACTTCGAGCCTGTCTAGGTTTCGCAGTCTCTCCCGCCCAGGCACAGGGCGGATCGTTTTCGTCGAAATCGTTTGCATGCCGACAATCAATCAGCTCGTCCGGCAGAGCCGCCGGGATGTCATCAAGAAAGAGAAGTCGCCGGCTCTCAAGTCGAATCCCTTTCGTCGTGGCGTGTGTACGCGCGTGTACACCACCACGCCCAAGAAGCCGAACTCGGCGCTGCGGAAGGTCGCGAAGGTGCGCCTGACGAATGGCTTCGAGGTCATCGCCTACATCCCCGGTGAAGGACACAACCTGCAGGAGCACTCGATCGTGCTCGTGCGCGGCGGTCGTGTGAAGGACCTCCCGGGCGTTCGCTATCACATCGTCCGCGGCACACTCGACGCCGCCGGCGTCCAGGGTCGCAACAAGAGCCGCTCCAAATACGGCACGAAGAAGCCGAAGGCAGGGAAGAAGTGAGTCGCCGCAAGAGCGCCATCAAGCGTCCAGTCCTCGCGGACTCGCGTTATGACAGCCAGACGGTTTCAAAGTTCATCAACGCGATGATGTACCAGGGAAAGAAGTCGACCGCCGAGCGAATCTTCTATGGCGCGATGGACCTCGTCGAGTCGCGCACGAACCAGCCGGGGGTGAACGTCTTCAAGCAGGCGTTAGCGAATCTGAAACCGGTCGTCGAGGTCAAGAGCCGCCGCGTCGGGGGCGCGACGTACCAAGTGCCGGTCGAGGTGCGTCCCGAGCGCCGCACGGCGCTGGCGATGCGCTGGCTGATCAGCTTCTCTCGCGACCGCAACGAAAAGTCGATGTCGGAAAAGCTCGCCGCCGAGGTCATCGCCGCGTCGAAGGGCGAGGGGAACGCGGTGAAGAAGAAGGACGACACGCACCGCATGGCGGACGCGAACAAGGCTTTCGCCCACTATCGCTGGTAGCCGCCACTTTCAAATCTTGTAACATCGCGCCCCGCTCGGCCCTGCGTTCGACCTACAGCGACGACGCTGATCGACACGCAGTTCGGCGTCGGAACCCGATAAAACACGCTGCCCCGCTGAAGATCGAAATTCAGCGGGGCAACGTGTTTTTCGTGTCTTACTAGCTACTGGTGGCTCAGCGGCTCACGCGGGTGACGTTCTCGGCCGCCGGGCCCTTCTGGCCCTGCACGACGTCGAATTCAACCTGCTCGCCCTCGGTGAGGGACTTGAAGCCGTTTCCCTGAATTGCCGAGTGATGGACAAAGCAGTCCTTCTGGCCGTTCGCGGGGGTGATGAAGCCAAAACCCTTCGCATCGTTGAACCACTTTACAGTGCCGGTCGTACGCATCGGTGTTACTCCTGATGATAATTGTGCTGTGGTCGGAGCATGGTCCCAAGGACCGGATGCAGTACGAACCCACAACAACTTTGTTCGTGATCGCCCTCACGTGGGTGCCGCGACCTGCGGCTCGGTACAACAAAGAGGGGGGTCCGCTCGCATTTGGCAGGCCCCCATTCGTCGGAACTTGTCCACGCGCCAGGCGCGTGCTTCGCTGCACGTGAGTATAGTCGGCGCGACGCCAATTGGCAACCGTTTCGGTCGGATGAAGATCGAGGCGGCATGGCCGCTAGAAAGCGGACTCGGTTCCTCCGGGTGGGTTTTGCCATAGTTGCCAGTGTTCTAAAGCAGGGTGCCGAGCGATTCGGAGCCTCTCACATGGTCTGCGAATCGGCCTGGACTCGCGCCGAGACTACGTCTCCGAGCGGCGTCGGGCGCCGCAGATACGCTGTGGCGCCGAGTAGGATCCCAAACACGACTACCATCAGTGCCAGGGGGATGCTCGACGGTTTGGTCACCATGTCGAACACCACGCCGACGGCCACACCGGTGTTGATCGCCGGGAGCGCCGCGACGATCGGCGGCGGCATCAGCTTCGGCGCCGGCTGATCGAGACCGCGTTGCGCGATTCCCTCGAGCACCTGCTGGAGCGCCTTCCCCTTCACGGCCAGGAACACGCCGCTGGCAAGAAGAAGCACGACACCCGTTAGGCCGGCGACGACGAAGCCCGAAGACCATACGCTTGGCCGCGCGAAGCTCAACATGTAGGCGCCCGTGATCGTGAAGGCCGCGAGGCAGACGGGGAAGAGCTTGGAGGTCGACATCAGTATCCCGTGCCAATCCAGCGCGTCGCCGACGGTGCGTGCAATGCCACGCCGACCCACGGCGACCTTCGTGACCGCGGTCGCGTACACGGCGACGATGAGCGTGACGATGTGAATGAACAGGGCGACGTGGTAGGGATCCATGAGCTGCTCGGGGGAGCGTGGGGACGGGCGAGGAACGTGCGGGAACGAGCGGAATACGAACGACGATAGTGCAGGTTTCTCGCGGCCGGTACCTTTCACGCCGGGAGGTCGCATGTCAAGAGCAAGCCTTTGGTCGCCCGCGCCGCGCTTGGATACACACGCCGCCTAACTATCCGGAAACGTCTTGATCGTCACATCTTGACAATCAAGATGTAGCAGGGCTATGCTCCGGTCATCACCGATTCCCGGAGCCGGCTCGTGGCCGACCAGAACACCGATGTCATCCAGGGCACGCTGGACATGCTCATCCTCAAGACATTGAG
>DATBHD010000120.1:0-13188 GCA_036557635.1 Gemmatimonadaceae bacterium | reverse complement strand
TTCATTCTCTCGACGCGGGCGCGTTTTCTCGGCAAGGGCGTCGAGGCACATCGAAAGCTCGGCTGGACGATCCGTCCGTCGCTCGACCCGAACAGCCCTCACGTGACGGCGGCGCTGCACGGCGACGGACTCATGTCGCTGCAGTTCCGCCGGACGGCGGGCGCGACGACGGAGGAGAACAAGTCGCGCGACAGCCTGCCGAACGCCGACGCCGAGATTCAGCTCGAGCGGCGGGACGGCGCGTACATCATGTCCGTCGCGCGGTTCGGCGACACGCTGGCGACACAGGAGCTCACCGGCGTCTCGCTGCCGGATACGGTTTACGTCGGGCTCTTCGTCTGCGCGCATAACGATACCGTCGTCGAGCGCGCCGCGTTCAGCAACGTGCGGATCACGATCCCGGCGACGAAGGATTTCGTCGCCTATCGCGACTATCTCGGCAGCAACCTCGAGATCCTCGATGTCGCGACCGGGAACGCGACGATCGTGCATCACTACCACGGATCTTTCCAGGCGCCCAACTGGACGCACGACGGCAGGGCGCTGATCTACGCGCAGGAAGGCCACCTCTATCGGTACGATATCGCGTTAGGCACCGCCGCGCCGATCAACACAGGCTTTGCCACGCGGAACAACAACGATCACGTCCTGTCATTCGACGGACGCATGCTGGGGATCAGCAACCACACGACCGAAGACAGCGGCGCGTCGGTCGTCTTCACCGTGTCCCAGGCCGGCGGCACGCCGACGCGCATTACCGCGAAGGGGCCGTCGTATCTTCACGGCTGGTCGCCCGACGGCCGCTGGCTCGTATACACGGGCCAGCGCAACGGGGATTTCGATGTGTACAAGATTTCGGCGGCGGGCGGGGACGAGATCCGCCTAACGACCGCGCCCGGGCTCGACGATGGCCCCGAGTTCTCCCCCGACGGCCGGTACATCTACTTCAACTCGGCGCGCACCGGGCGGATGCAGCTCTGGCGGATGCGTCCCGACGGCAGCGAGCAGCAACAGATCACCAGCGACGGCTTCAACAACTGGTTCCCGCATGTCTCGCCGGACGGGAAGACAATTGCATACATATCCTTCCCGCCGCCGCCGGAGGTTGCGGCGGACGATCATCCGTTCTATAAGCATGTGCTGCTGCGTGTCATGCCAGTCGCGGGAGGACCATCGCGGGTGATCGCGTACGTCTACGGCGGGCAGGGAACGATCAACGTCCCATCGTGGTCGCCGGATGGGAAGCGGCTCGCGTTCGTGAGCAACTCCGGAGAGCCATGAGCATGGAATCGGACCTCATCAGCCGGCGCAACTTTCTCGCTCGCTCCTCGGCGGCGCTCGCCGTACCCCTCTTCACGGGCGAGACGGCGAGGGCGCTCCTTGCCGTGCATCGTCAGGCAATGAGTGCTTCACCGCCGGCGGGATATCTCACGCCGGCGCAGCTCGAGGTCATCGAGGCGGCGTGCAACCGCATCTTTCCCGCCGCCGACGGGCAGCCTAACGCGGGCGCGATGCACGCGCCGCAGTTCATCGATCTCGCGCTGCAAGAAGTGCTCGCCGAGGCGCGCAAGCCGTACGCCGACGGCATCAAGACGCTCGACGCCAAGGCGAAGAGGATGTATCCCAAGTCGGCGGGCTTCGTTTCGCTCGACGAGTCCCAGCAGGACAAGGTGCTCGAGTCCATCGAGAAGACGCCGTTCTTCGGCATGCTGAGCGCGCACACGGTCGTCGCGTGCTTCGCCGATCCGAAGTACGGCGGGAACTACGACGAGTCGGGCTTCAAGCTCATCGGGCTGGAACATCGGAGCGCGTTCTCACCGCCGTTCGGCTACTACGATCGCGAAGCGCCCGACGTCGCCAGCGTGCCGGCCCGGCCGTCTCCCTCGGCGCCGTCGTTCACGCAGGCAGGGAACACGCCGGCGGCTCGTTATGCACCCGAGTCCGACGTCGATTTCGTCGTCGTCGGATCGGGCTTCTCCGGCGGGAGCGTCGCGTGGACTCTCGCCCGGGCGGGATACAAGGTCGTCGTCTTCGAGCAGGGCCCGTACTTCACGGAGAAGGACTTCAAGCACGACGAATTTGGGAACTTGATGTTGAACGCGTTGACCAACGACGGAAAGAAGAATCCGCAGACCTTCCGCAAGTCCGACAAGGAGAAGTTCAAGAGAGGATTCCACCTCATTTATGGACGCTGTGTCGGTGGCAGCTCCATACACTTCACCGCGAACTTCTGGCGCTTCCGCGAGCTCGATTTCAAGGAGCGGAGTCTCCTCGGCCCCATCGCCGGCGCAGATTTCGCCGACTGGCCGATCACCTACCAGGACCTCGAGCCGTATTACACGCGCGCCGAGCAAGTGTTAGGCATTTCGGGCGACAGCAGCCTGAATCCCTGGGAGCCGCCGCGCTCGGCGCCGTTGCCCTTGCCACCGCTGCCGGTGAAGTCGTCGGGGGTTCTATTCGAGGCGGCGACGCGAAAGCTGGGATGGCATCCTTTCCCAGCTCCGATGGCGGTGATCTCGCGTCCGCACCGCGGCCGCACGCCCTGCCAGCATTGCGGCTTCTGCGAGGCGTACGGCTGCGAGTACGGCGCGAAGTCGAGCTCGCTCGCGTCGGTGGTTCGCGAGGCCGAGTCGACCGGCAACTGCGAGATTCGCGCGAACTCGTATGTTCGCAAGATTGAAACGAACGCCGCCGGCCGCGCGACGGGCGTCGTCTACTTCGATCGCGATGGGAAGGAGCACTTCCAGCGCGCGAAAGCGGTCGTCGTCAGCGCTAACGGCGCGGAGACGCCGCGGCTGTTACTCCTCTCGAAATCGAAAAGCTTCCCCGACGGAATCGCCAACTCGAGCGGCTACGTCGGCAAGCATCTGATGTTCAACGGCAACGTGACGGCGACCGGCGTCTTCGAGCACGAGCTGAACGAGTGGAAGAGCGTGCAGCCGAGCCGCGTGATCTGGGATTTCTACGAGGCGGATCTCGAGCGTGGCTTCTACGGCGGCGGCGGCATGGACAGCCGCTTCGGTCCGCTCGGCCCGATCGACGCCGCGTTTTCCGCGGTGCCACGAGAGAGCAAGCACTGGGGCGCCGAGTACGCGCGTGCCGTTAGGCAGACGTTCGGGCGGCGGTTCGACGTCTTCGGCCACAGTACGTCGTTGCCGGTGCCGACGAACCGCGTCGAGCTCGACCCGCAAGTCAAGGACGCGTGGGGGGTGCCGGCGCTGCGCGTCACCTATCGCGATCACGCCGACGACGTGAAGATGATGGCCTTCTTCCGCGCGCGCGCGCTCGAGATCCTCGAGGCCGCGGGCGCGGTGCGGCGGTGGGCAGCTCCGGCCGAGGAGCAGTCAGTTGGCGTGCACCTGCTGGGTACCTGCCGTATGGGGAACGACCCGAAGTCGTCGGTGATCGACAAGAACCATCGCACGCACGACGTGCCGAATCTGTTTCTTTGCGATGGGAGCAGCTTCGTCACGTCGGGGCGTGGCCAGCCGACAGAGACGATCACGGCGCTCGCGTTCCGAGCCGGCGATCTGATCGCAGAAGCGGCGAAGCGAGGAGAGATCTAGCGTCGTTGTTGGAGCTCCCGTTCCCCTGAGAGTAGCTTGGCCATCAGAGCACCGTCGCGCCAACTTGGTCCAGAACACTTCAGCTCTATGGGTTGAACACGGACAAAGCCGGACAAGGCCGGACAAGGCCGGACAAAGAGCGACAGCTCTTGGTCTTTAGCAAGGTCGTTGTCGCCTTTTGTCCGGTAGTGTCCGGCCTTGTCCGGCCTTGTCCGTGTTCAAAACCGCTGATGACCGTGTTGTAGACACCTATTAACTCCGTGCCGCCGTGATCGACGATCAGCGAGACGAGTCTCTCACTCGGCGAGAATTCCTCGAGCGGGGCGCGTGCATCGGCATCGGTGCGGGTTTGGCGCAGACGGTAAGTCAGTGGAGCACGCGACTAGTCCAGCGCGTCGACACTATCTCCCTCGAGAACGAGGCCATCAGCGCCGCCTGGACGACGACGGACGGCGTCCTGCGCGCCCGCGAGGTCGGCGATCTCCTGAGCGGCTCGAAGCTCACCGTTCCGGAGCATGTCTTCGCTATCACTCTCGCCGACGGAACGCGCATCGACTCGACGCAGATGCGCATCGTCGGCACGCCGGCGACCGAGACGCTGACACCACTGCCGCAGGCGTCGCGCTTCGCCGAACGAGTCGGTGGACGGCGCGCGACCGTCGTGCTCGAGGACCAGGCGCACCGCGTGCGAGCGACCTGGCGCGCCGTGCTGCGCGACAACGCGACCTATCTGCGACAAGAGGTGACACTGCGCGCGCTCGGCGGACCACTGCCCGTGCGCGAGATCGCGCTCGTCGATCTGCGCGCGCGTGGCGCGGAGGTCACGGGAACCGTGAAGGGCAGCCCGGTGACGATCGGGCAGTGGTTCGTGGGCTTCGAGCATCCCCTCTCGCAGAGCAGCGTCGCCGGCGACGCCATACGGTGCGTGCTTTCGCGCGAGCTCCCCCTTCGCCCCGAGTCGCCATTCACGGTGTCGTCCGTCATCGGGACGACGCGCGCCGGGCAGACGCGCCGCGACTTTCTCACGTACGTCGAGCGCGAGCGCGCGCATCCGTATCGCACCTTTCTGCATTACAACTCCTGGTACGACATCGGTTATTTCTCACGGTACGCGGAAGCGGAAGCAATCGGTGCCATCCAGGCCTTCGGCGATCAGCTCGTTAGGCAGCGCGGTGTCGTGCTCGACTCCTACCTCTTCGACGACGGCTGGGACGACCCCCAAACGCTCTGGGGATTTCACGCCGGCTTTCCCGACGGATTCAAGCGCGTACGCATCGCCGCCGCCGAGTACGGCGCCTCGCCGGGCGTGTGGATGTCGCCCTGGGGTGGCTACGGCGACCCAAAGAAAGAACGACTCGAGTTCGGCACACGCCAGGGCTTCGAGACGAACGAGGGCGGCTTCGCGCTCTCGGGACCGAAGTACTACGCGCGCTTTCGCGACACCTGCTTTCGCATGATGCGCGAGTTCGGCGTCAACCAGTTCAAATTCGACGGCACAGGCAACGCATCGCGCGCATTTCCCGGGAGCGCGTTCGACAGCGACTTCGACGCCGCGATCCACCTCATCGAGGAGCTCCGCGCCGAAAAGCCGAACCTGTACGTGAATCTCACGACGGGGACGTATCCTTCGCCCTTCTGGCTGCGATACGCCGATTCGATCTGGCGCGGCGGGGAGGACCACGATTTCGCCGGCGTCGGAACGGACCGCCAGCAGTGGATCACCTATCGCGACGGCGATACGTACGAGAACGTCGTTAGGCGCGGCGCGCTCTATCCCCTGAACTCGCTGATGCTGCATGGCCTCGTCTACGCGCGCTACGCGAAGAAGCTCGCCTCCGATCCGTACCGCGACTTCGACGACGAGGTCCACAGCTACTTCGGCTCGGGGACGCAGCTGCAGGAGATGTACGTCACGCCCACGCTGGCGAACACGCAGTGGGCCCTGCTGGCCGAGGCGGCGAAGTGGTCGCGCAGGAACGCCGGCACGCTCGTCGACACGCACTGGTTAGGCGGCGACCCGAAGCGGCTCGAGGTCTATGGCTGGGCGTCCTGGTCGCCGGGGAAGGGAATCATCACGCTGCGGAATCCGAGTGGCCAGCAGGCGCGCTTCGCGCTCGACGTCGAGCGCGCGTTCGAGCTGCCGCCCGAGGCGGCGCGCCAGTTCACGGCGAAGAGTCCCTGGTTCCGCGACAGCGGCCGGGCGCCGATGCGGCTTCGCGCCGGTGTGGTGCATAACGTGTTGCTGGCGCCCTTCGAGGTGCTCACCCTCGAGGCCGAGCCAGCGACATGAAGCCAGGCCCCGTCGACTGGATCATCGTCCTCGTCTCGATCGCGATCTCGTTCGCGCCGGCGATCTACCTCGCTCGGCGCGCCGGGCGCAGTACGACGGAATTCTTCACCTCCGGGCGCGCCGCGCCCTGGTGGCTCATCGGCGTCTCGATGGTCGCGACGACCTTCAGCACCGACACGCCGAACCTCGTCACGAATCTGGTGCGCGAAGGGGGCGTCGCCGCCAACTGGGCGTGGTGGGCGTTCCTCCTCACCGGTATGGCGACGGTGTTCTTCTACGCGCGACTCTGGCGGCGGTCGCGGGTCCTCACCGATCTCGAGTTCTATGAGATTCGATACTCCGGAAGACCAGCAAGCGTCGTGCGCGGATTCCGCGCGCTGTACCTGGGCCTCTTCTTCAACTGCATGATCATGGCCGCGGTGAATCTCGCCGCGGTGAAGATCGCGAACGTCGTCCTCGGCTGGCCGATGGTGCGAACGCTCCTCGTTTGTACTGTGCTCAACATCGCCTTCGCCGCGACGTCGGGGCTGTGGGGCGTGATGGTGACCGATCTCATCCAGTTCGGGATCGCGATGACGGGGTCGTTCGCCGCCGCGTACTTCGCCGTGCGGCAGCCGGCGGTCGGCGGACTGGCGGGCCTCTTCGAGAAGATCCCCGCGCGCACGCTGGGATTCCTTCCCGATTTCGGAGACTGGAAGCTGACGCTGTCGCTGCTCGTCATCCCGCTCACCGTGCAGTGGTGGTCGGTGTGGTACCCGGGCGCCGAACCGGGCGGCGGGAGCTACATCGCGCAGCGCATGCTCGCGGCGAAGAGTGAACGCGACGCGTTGTCCGGCACTCTGCTCTTCAATGTGGCGCACTACGCGCTCCGTCCGTGGCCATGGATCATCGTCGCGCTGGCGTCGATGATCGTCTTCCCCAATCTCAGTGACCTCGCCACCGCATTCCCCTACGTCGATCGGCACCTCATCGGTCACGACATGGCGTATTCGGCGATGCTCGAGTTTCTGCCGACGGGCTTTCTCGGCATCATGATCGCCGGCATGCTCGCCGCCTACGTCTCGACCTTGTCGACGCATCTGAATTGGGGGACATCGTACATCGTCCACGACTTCTACCGGCGATTCGTGCGCGCCGACGCCGACGAGCGGCACTACGTGTTCGTCGGACGCGTCGTGACCGGCCTCCTGATGCTCGCCGCCGCCGGCGTCACCTTCGTGCTCGACTCGGCGAGACAAAGTTTCAACTTGCTCATGTCGATCGGCGCGGGGACCGGGCTGATCTATCTTCTGCGCTGGTTCTGGTGGCGGATCAACGCCTGGAGTGAGATCGCGGCGATGGCGAGCTCGTTCATCGTCTCGATCGGGTTCTTCATCGCGCAGAAGCGCGGCGCCGACATCGACGCGACGACCGTTCTCCTCGTGACCATCGCCGTGACCACGATCACCTGGGTCGCGGCGACGTACCTGACGACACCCACCGACGCCGCGACCCTCGAGCGATTCTATGCGCGGGTGCGCCCGGCCGGTCCGGGCTGGCGCGCGGTGCGCGAGCGCGCGCAGCTCCCGCCGTCACCTGATTCCCTCGCCGATTCCGTGCTCGGCTGGGTATTGGGATGCATGGTCGTCTACGCGGCGCTCTTCGGGTCGGGCGCCTTCCTGTACCGACGGTGGGAACAGGGCACGGTGTGGCTCGTGTTCTTCGTCGCGAGCGGCGTGGGGCTGGCCCGTCTTCTCCCGCGGCTCTGGTCGCGTTCGGCGATCGCGACGCCGCCGACGAAAGCCGTCGTGCTGGCGCGCGGGCTCGGGACGCGCATGCGCGCCGCCGACGAGCACACGCGGTTGAGTCGTGAGCAGGCGGCGATGGCGGACGCCGGCGTCAAGGCGATGATCACGATCGATCGGCCATTTCTGGACTACGTGCTCAGCGCCCTCGCCGATGCCGGCTTCACCGACGTCTGCCTCGTCGTCGGCCCGGAGCACGACGTCGTGCGCGACCACTATCAGCGGAACGCGCCGAGCCGGCTGCGGGTGAGCTTCGCGGTGCAGGACAAGCCGTTAGGCACCGCCGACGCCCTCCTCGCCGCGGCGAGCTTCATCGGGGACGACGCCTTCGTCGTGCTCAACGCGGACAACTATTATCCCATCGACGTGCTGCGTGCGTTGCGCGATCAGCGCGAGCCCGCCCTTCCCGCGTTCGAGCGCGACACCCTCGTGAACGACGGGAACATCGAATCCGGGCGTATCGCTCGTTATGCGCTGCTCGACGTCGGCACCGACGGCTACCTGCGTCGGATCGTCGAGAAGCCGGACGACGCGACGGCGCGCGCCCTCGGGCCGCACGCCGCGGTGAGCATGAACGTCTGGCTCCTGACGCCGGCCATCTTCGAGGCGTGCCGCCACGTCCCGCTTTCGGCGCGGGGCGAGCTGGAGCTGCCTAACGCGGTGCAATGGGCGATCGAGCACCGCGGTCTACGCATCCGGGCCCTGCCGGTGCGCGCGGCCGTGCTCGATCTCTCCCGACGCGGCGACATTCCGGTCGTTGTCGCGCGCCTGCGCGGGACCACCGTGCAGTTGTGAGTCGTTGAATCCATCTTCGGAGAATGACATGTCACAAGGCGCAACCGCAGCGAATCAGAGAACGATTATCGCCAATCAGAGGAAAATCCTCGCGAATCAGAAGCGCATCGAGGCCAATCAGAGAAAGCTCGATCGAATAGTGAGCAATCAGAAGAAGCTCGACCAAATCCTCGCCAACCAGAAGGCTATTCTCGCCAAGCTGCCTTGACGCCGCGGTGCACGACGTCAGAGAGGCGAAGGCATCGCTATTCGAGCGCGCGCTAGCCGCGTTAGGCCGTCGCGCGTCGGAGACGCGAGCGTGGTGGGTCCCCGGACGTATCGAGTTTCTGGGGAAGCACACGGACTACTGTGGTGGACCGAGCCTCGTCTGCGCGGTCGAGAGCGGCTTCGCCGTTGCCGCCGCCGCGCGAGGGGACCGGCGCGTGTTGGTCCACGACGCGCAGAGTGGAGAACGCGCGGAGGCCGAGCTCTCGGCGGAGCTCGTGCCGCCGCGGAGTCATTGGGCCAACTATCCCTTCACCGTCGTTCGGCGCGTCGCGCGTAACTTCCCCGGCGCGCTGCACGGCGTCGATCTCGCCTTCGCGAGCGACCTACCACCCGCGGCGGGGCTCAGCAGCTCGAGCGCGCTCATCGTCGCGACATTTCTCGCGCTGGCGGACGTGAACGATCTCGAGAGACGCCCCGAATGCCGCGACGCGATTCGGAGCAGGGAAGACCTCGCCGCCTACCTCGGCGCGGTGGAGAACGGCGACGGCTTCCGGTCGCTCGCTGGCGACCGCGGGGTCGGCACCCAGGGCGGCAGCCAGGATCACACGGCGATTCTCTGCGCTCGGCCGGGCGCGCTGGTGCAATATGCCTTCGCCCCGATCCGCTTCGAGCGCGAGGTGCCGCTGCCTAACGACCACGTCTTCGTCGTTGCCGCGAGCGGTGTCGTCGCCGCGAAGACCGGCGACGCGCTCGCGCGGTACAATCGCGCGTCTTCGATGGCCAGGCGCGCGCTGGAACAGTGGCATGCGGCGACGGGCAGTACCGCACCGACCCTCGCCGCTGCGCTCGCGGAAACCGCCGACGGGATCGATCGTTTTCGCGTCCTTCTCGGTGGAAATCCCGAGCTCCGCCAACGGGTCGAGCAATTTCACGCCGAGTCGGGATTCGTGCGCGAAGCAGGCGAAGCGATGACGCGCGGTGACATCGACCGAGTCGGCGCGCTCGTCGATCGCTCGCAGGCCAATGCGGAGCAATTGCTCGGCAATCAGGTGCCGGAGACCATCGCCCTGGCGCGCACCGCGCGCGAGCTCGGGTCGAGGGCGGCATCGGCATTTGGCGCGGGCTTTGGCGGAAGCGTGTACGCGCTCGTGCGTTCGAGCGACGCCAAGGAATTTCTCGGCCGATGGGCCGCGCGCTACGCCGACGCGTTTCCGCACCGCGCGCAGGCAGCAACGTTCTTTCTGACGGGCGCCGGACAGCCGGCTTCAACACGCTGATTCCGTGACTCGATGGCTGCGGCGCACGCCCGGCTCGGCGAGTCCTCTAGCGCGGGCAGCTAGACCGACACGAGGCTTTCCAACTGCTCGACAGCAGCAGCGGGGTGCCGCGGGCTTGGAGAACTGTGGGGACGCGAATGGCGCGAATTGCGAGCGAATCCAAACTTGCGCATCTGGGCATCGATCGCGCGCCGGCACTCGGAATTTGGTGTGCCCGGATCGAGATGTTCGCGCCCAATGAAGGTTCTTCGCTTGTCGAATTTCAACCAAGAACACGATGGGATCATCCCGGAATTCCGCGATCGCTCACGAATGGGGCTCCTGATACAGCCCGATCACGTTCCCGCCCGGATCGCGAAAGCGCGCCGTGATCTCCGGCGCGTCGACGCCAATCGGCTGCACGATCACGCCTCCATTCGCGACTACTTTATCGACAGTCTTGGAGACACTGTCGCACATGACGTAGAGCAGCAGTCCCACCTCACGCGATGGCGGACGTCCGACTACCCACGCACCGCTCACGCCGAAGCCGTCGTCGAACGCCGTACTCCCGTCGCCGCGCTTTCTCAGCTCCCAGCCGAACACCGCGCTGTAGAACGCCGACGAGCGCTCCGGGTCGACCGATGGAATCTCGACGTAACAGATCTTGCCCGCTGCGCTCTTCGGTGACATTCGAGCTCCTGATGGTGACGATGGACGATAGCATCGCCGGCGCGCGATGTCTTGTAGAAAATGGTCAGCGCCGACCGCGGCAGGGAGGGGATCTGCTCGCCCTTCGCTCTCGTCTTGGAACAAGCAAACGGCCTGAAACGACGCCGAAACACGCGGAAAAAAGGGACGCGTCGTTGTCACCGGAGAGCGCAAACTGGTGTACCTTTGCCCAGATTATGAACCGAGACAGAAACGGGAAATCGTCGATGCCGTACGATGATCGGGTGGTCGCTTCAACAGACATCGGAGGGTCGGATCATGAACGAAATCCTGGCGTTTCAAGCGATCATCTTCATCTGCGGTACTGGTGCGTTCATCGCGTCCCTCCGCTTCCTGCGCCGCGTGATCGAGCTCAAGCACGAACGATCGATTGCCGCATCGACGATCGAGCTGCGCGAGCGGCTCGACCGCATCGAGGGCGCCGTCGAGTCGACGGCCATCGAGATCGAGCGCATCTCGGAAGCCAATCGCTTCGTCGCGAAACTTCTCGGCGAGCGCAGTGGAGCAGCCAGTCATCCCGCTCGCCCCGAGCGGATAATCACGCCGCATTAGTGCGAATTCCGATGGGGCACCTGACGCGACGAAGGGTGGGTGCGCTCTCCATCCTCTCGCTCGTCCTGCTGCTGGCGGAGACGCTCGCGACTTCGAAACTACCCGCGCAGGGGGTTCAGCCTGTCCCTGTCCAGCGGGCCGAAGCCCGCGAGTGGTTTCGCAACGCGAAGTTCGGGATGTTCATCCACTGGGGTGTGTACAGCCAGCTCGCGCAGGGTGAGTGGGTGATGCAGAACCGCGGGATCACCGTCGACCGCTACGAGTGGCTCGCGTCGGAATTCAACCCCATCAAGTTCAACGCGCGCGAATGGGTCTCCCTCGCCAGGAGCGCCGGCGTCCGCTACATCACGATCACGACACGACACCACGACGGCTTTTCGATGTTCGCGACGCGTGCGACGCGGTACAACATCGTGGACTGGACGCCATTCCGTCGCGACCCGATCAAGGAGTTGGCGGACGAATGCCGGCAGCAGGGGATCAAGCTCTTTTTCTACTACTCTCAACTCGATTGGCATCACCCGGACTACTGGCCGCGCGGGAGAACGGGTCAGGCAACGGGCCGCCCCGACTCCGGCGATTGGAATCACTATCTCGACTTCATGGACCAGCAGCTCACCGAGCTGCTGACTAACTATGGCCCCGTCGGCGGCATCTGGTTCGACGGGATGTGGGATAAACCCGACGCCGAATGGCGACTCGATCGCACCTACGCGCTGATCCACCGACTCCAACCGGGCGCGCTCATCGTCCCGAATCATCACCAGGCGCCGCTCCCTGGCGAAGATGTTCAGACGTTCGAGCAGGATCTTCCCGGCGCCAATACCGCGGGCTTCAACACGAAGGAGATCGGCTCGCTCCCGCTCGAGACGTCGCTGACCATGAACGAGTCGTGGGGATTCAACATCACCGACACGAAGTTCAAGTCCACGCGTGAGCTCATCGGCTATCTGGTGCGTGCGGCCGGACGCGACGCGAATCTGCTCCTCAACATCGGGCCGCGCCCGGACGGAACCATACAGCCCGAAGCGGTCGAGCGGCTGCACGCGTTAGGCAGCTGGCTCGCGACCTACGGTCTGTCGATCTACGCTACGCGCGGCGGTCCGATCTCGCCGCGGCCGTGGGGTGTGACGACGCGGCGCGGCGACTCGGTCTTCGTTCACATCCTCGACTCGCCCGATCGCGTTCTCGCCATTCCCGATTTTGGCGCGCGCGTCGTGCGCGCCTCGTTGCTCGGCAGCGCCGATCGCGTGCAGGTCGCGCAGACCGAAAGCGCCATCACGCTCACTCTTCCGTCGCCGACGGGCGACGAGCCGGACCGCGTCGTCGTGCTCGAGACGAAGGCGCGCCCTACGGCGCGAGCGACACCGTGAGCAGCATGTCGGTCTGCTCGTCAGCCTGCACGTCGTGCACGACTTCCGGATCGAGCATGAGGATCTGGTTCGTCGCCAGCTCGTAGGACTGGTTGAGCGTTTGCACACGAATCCGTCCGCGCAGGACGTGGATGACGATGTAGCCCGGTGCGCGGTGAGAGGCGAGACTGCCGCCCGCCTCGAACGCGAAGAGGACGAGACGCAGTGGTCCCTTGCGAAAGACGGTGATCTGGCGGTGCCGATCCTTCCCGTCGTGCGGTTCACTCCTGAGCGCTTCGAGGGCGGCATCGAGCTCGAGCCGATGCTCGGGACCAGCGAACCGCTCTGACGGTGGTGGACGAAGCCGATCGTTCGGCAATGACACGGAATCCCCCCGGGGACGCGCAGGTACTCAAGCTAACCGCCGCCTCCCATCTCCGGTGGCTACGTCACTTGTCGTATTGGAGTCGACGGCAATCGCGAACAGCCTTCGTTGGACAGCACGGAGGCGAGCATGAGATTGCAATCGACACGCGACGTCGGCGTTCTCTCGCTCTTGCTCACCTGGCAGTGGGTCTTTCGAGCGGGCCCCTCGTCGGCCGCATCGCGCACCGCGATCAAGGCCGTGCTGATCTTTTTGAGCGTGGTGTGGGC
>DATBHD010000119.1:0-2041 GCA_036557635.1 Gemmatimonadaceae bacterium | reverse complement strand
CGCCTGATACCGCGCGACGGCCACCTCGAACCCGCCGTTGCTCGGCACACTGCCTTCGCGTTCGGGTCTTCCTTGCGCGAGCTCGCGCACGCGCGCGTCGACTTGGGCTTGGAGCGCCGAATCCGGATGCGTCTCGAGCGAATAGATCGCCGCCTCGAGCACGTTGCCGGCTAAGCCTCCAGCGCGCATGCCCGATCGATTCGCCTCGAACGGAATCGAGACGCGTGCGTTGGTGTCGATCTTCGGCTTCCAGAATGCGTCCGTGAGCGAGACTTCGGCGAAGCGTTTCGCGTGAATCGGATAGTCGGCGACCGTGTAGGCCTGACTGCCAATTTCAGGGTACGCTGCCAGCTGCTCGGACATCGGCAATTCCACCGATCCGCGCGTAGTCAACGCCAACACACTCGCCGCAGCCGGCGCCGCCTTGATGAAGTCTCGGCGATCCAGTTTCCGCTCCATGTTCTCTCCGGAATCCACGCGTTGATCTTGCAGCCGATTGGGGCGTCCGACAACCTCGGCCCTGTCGATATTGCGAAGACTTCGCGAAGCAGCAGAATTCCCTCTGGGCTGCGGGTAACGCTGTTCCCTTCCGAACGAGGATGCCGCGATGAAACGCAGATCCTTCCTGGGCGCACTCGGCGCATCGGCGACGGCCGCGGCGCTCGGCGACGACACCCTCCAGGCTCGCGAGCCAACCCCCTCGGCCCCGAAGCCGATGAAGATCACGCTCCTCGGCACCGGCACGCCGGCGCCGTCGCTCGAGCGGCAAGGGTCAGGCTACCTGTTCGAGGTGGGCGACGACCTCATCGTGATGGACCACGGCCCGGGCGCGCATCACCGCCTCCTCGAGAGCGGGCACCGCGCGATCGACGTCGGGCACGTGTTCTTCACTCACCTGCATTACGACCACTGCATGGACTACGCGCGTCTCGTGCTCCAGCGATGGGATCAAGGCGCCGATCGGATTCCCGATCTTCAGGTGTACGGACCGCCGCCGATCAAGCGGATGACCGATCTATTGTTCGCCGAGGATGGCGTCTACGGCCCCGATATCCGCGCCCGCATCGAGCATCGAAGCAGCGTCGATCAGTTCGAGGCGCGCGGAGGCAAGGCACCGCGCAAACGGCCCGCGCCACGGGTGCGTGAGATCAAGCCTGGCGACGTCATCGAAGGCAACAAGTGGAAAGTGACCGTGGGCCGAGCGACGCATGTCCAACCGTTCCTGGAGTGTCTCGCGCTTCGACTCGACGGCGAAGATGGCTCGGTGTGCTACACCGGCGACAGCGGCGCGAGCGACGAGATTGTCGCACTCGCCAAGGGCTGTGACATGCTCATTCACATGAATCACTACTTCAGCGGCACCGCACCCAGTCCAGCCTATCGCGCCGCGTGCGGAAATCATCGAGACAACGCGGAAACCGCGAAACGCGCCGGTGTCAAGACGCTGGTGCTCACCCACCTGCTCGGCCAGATCGATCAGCCGCGCATTCGCGAGCAAATCGTTCATGAGATTCAGCAAGTGTTCGACGGGAAAGTCGTCTGGGGAGAAGACTTGATGCAGTTGACGCTGGCCGGTCCCATCATCGGAAAGATCGAAGGCTACTGAATTTCCACACCCAGGATGAATGCGATGAGCATCTTCAAATCGATGATGTGGGTGGCGACCGCCACCGCGATCTCTACAGGCGTTCTCCCTGCGCAGACGTCGCCACGGATGGCAGACACCGTCGTCGCCATTGTCGGCGCAACGTTGATCGACGGCAACGGCGGACCGGCGGTTCCGGACGTCACGATCGTCGTGCGCGGAAAACGCATCGCGGCCGTCGGACCACGAGCCAGCGTCAAAGTACCGACGGGCGCTCGCGTCGTCGACGCGACCGGCAAGTTCGCGACGCCAGGGTTCATCGACACGAACGTGCACCTCTCGCTCTACAACAACGGCGAGTCGATGGTGCGCTACGAGGAGCGCTTCCTCGACCTCGTCACCGAAGCAGCACAGACGGAGCTGAAGTACGGCATCACGACGGTTCGCGATAGCTAC
>DATBHD010000118.1:0-6326 GCA_036557635.1 Gemmatimonadaceae bacterium | reverse complement strand
CCTGTAATGTCGTTCGCCGGCTACCTAGTCGGGTACTGAGCCTCCGCAAAACGACATCTCTCACTCATAAACCCTTTTATCGAACCCGACGGAGGCTCGATCCAAATGTCCCGAGTATTCATGCCGGTGCTGGTCCGGCTGCTGATGTGCGCGGCGCTCGTCGAAGTGTTGAGCGCCAGCACGAATCCCTCGAGTCAATGGTCTTACGAGGGCTCCAATTCGGCGGCGACGCACCTGCCAACGACTAACTCTTTCTCAGGTTACATCATCGCGGTCGGATAAGTCTGACCCTGACGAGTGCAGACCCCATCGGGCCAGTCGGGAATCCCCCTGCTGGCCCGATGACCTTTCCATCCGTCGGGGCGTCATAAGTCGAATGCCCCGCTGCACCTTGCCGCGCTGCGTCCGCGCTTGACGTGTCCACATCACATCTCCACCGGTCGGTGCCGTTGCCTCGACAAACCATTTCGTCGGAGCGGCAAGAGATCGTATGAGCGACTCCCCCAAGCCGTTGTCGGATACGCTCGAGCATCCGCTGCAATCGCGGCTGCTCGGAGCGGCGACGTCGACGGCGGCCCTCATCGATCGCGCGCAGCTCGCGGAGCGGCAGGGGCGCACGCAGGAAGCGCGGAGCCTGTACGAGCAGGCGCTCTCGCAGCTGCGCTCTCCGGAGGAAGCGCCGATCGCGGCGTCCCTCCTGCGATGGATCGGGATCACGCACGGCGTCGAGCTCAATCTGGACGCCGCGTTCGATTGTCTCGAGGCGGCGCTCGCGGTCGCCGAGGCGCTCGGGGACGAGGCCGCCGTCGGGCACGCGGTGAACGTTCAAGGCTTGCTAAACTACAAGATGGGCCGCCTCGACGAAGCCGAGCGGCTCTATCTCAAGGCGCGCGAGAGCGCCCGGCGCGCCGGGGAAGCGAAGCTCGCGGCGA
Organism: Gemmatimonadaceae bacterium; assembly: GCA_036557635.1. Taxonomy (GTDB): domain Bacteria; phylum Gemmatimonadota; class Gemmatimonadetes; order Gemmatimonadales; family Gemmatimonadaceae; genus AG2. The sequence goes on along the minus strand of DATBHD010000118.1, from coordinate 5,394 downwards.
TGACCTCGCAGAACCTCGGTGTCATCGCCAACATCCGCGGTGAGCTCGAGCAAGCGCTCTGGCACTACGAGGCGAGCCTGGCCGATTATCGCGCGCTCGGCCTGGCGAAGTACATCTGCATAACGCTGAACAATCTCGGGATGCTCTACACGCGCATGGAACGCTGGGAGACGGCGGAGCGTGCGTACGAGGAGGCGATCCCTCTCAGCCAGCAGATTGGTGACGTCGGCGTTCGGGTCATCCTCGAGGTCAACTTCGCGATCTTGTGGATCGCGCGGAAAGAGTTCGCGAAGGCTCGCCAGGCGTGCGACCGCGCCCTCGTGATCGCCGAAGAGACGCAGCACACCGAGGCAATCGGCGAAGTCCAGAAGTGCTATGGTGTCATCTTCAGAGAGACCGGCGACTTCAGCGCCGCCGAGGAGGCCTTTCGCGCCGCCGTCGATCTCGCCGACGCGCGGCAGGATCTCCTGCTGTCGGCGGAAATCGCCCGCGAGCTCGCCGAGCTCTATCGCTTGCAGGGGCGCAACCGGGACACGCTGCAGAGTCTGAATCGCGCGCACCGACTCTTTACCCAGCTCCACGCGCGACCCGACCTCGCCGACATCGATCGACAAACAACCCGGCTCGAAAGTGACTTCCTCGATGTCGTGAGGCGGTGGGGCGAGTCGATCGAATCGAAGGATCACTACACCCAGGGTCACTGCGAGCGCGTCGCCGACCTGGCGTGCGCGCTCGCCGCGGAAGCCGGGCTCGATCAGAAATCGCTCTTCTGGTTCCGCATCGGCGCGCTGCTCCACGACGTGGGCAAGCTGATGATCCCCCCGGAGATTCTCAACAAGCCGGGCCGCCTAACGGCCGAAGAGTGGGTGATGATCAAGAAGCACCCGGTGTGGGGCGTCGAGATGCTCGCCGACATCGACTTCCCCTGGGACGTGCGTCCGATCGTGGAATCGCACCATGAGCGCTGGGACGGCGCCGGCTATCCGCACGGCCTCAAGGCCGAGGACATTCCCCGCACCGCGCGCATTCTCTGCATCGCGGATGTGTACGACGCGCTCACCTCCGAGCGCAGTTACAAGAAGGCTGTGTCGCACGACCAGGCGCTGGACATGATGAGAAGCGACGTCGGCCATCAGTTCGATCCGGAGTTGTTCCCGCTGTTCGAGACGATCGTGGGGCGTCTGGGACCGCCGCGGCGCGGACTGGCCGATCCCACGACGCCGGCGGAGCAGGCGCCGACCGCGCCGCCGGAGATTCCGGGCGAAGTCGATGACCTCACCGGCGTTCTCGTGCGGCGCGCGTTCCTCGACGCCGCGAACACGACGCTGCTCCGTCGCCGCGCCAACGATCCGGCGTCGGCGCTACTGGTCATCGACGTCGACCACTTCAAGCTCGTCAACGATACCTACGGACACCTCCAGGGCGACGACGTGCTCAAGGCCGTGGTCGGACTCCTCAAGCGGGGGGTGCGCGGCGGCGACGTGATCGGTCGTTATGCGGGTGACGAGTTCGTGGTTCTCCTTCCGCGCACGACGATGGACACCGCGCGCGAGGTGGCCGATCGGTTGCGCACGGGCGTCGAGCGCGAACGCATTCCGCTCCGCGGCGCGCCGAGCGAGACGGTTTCGGTTACGCTCTCGATCGGTGTCGCTACGGCGGAGCATGCCGATCACGTCGAGGCAGTGTTCGCGGCCGCCGACCGCGCCCTGTACGAGGCGAAGCGCGCCGGACGAAACGCGGTCGCCCTTGCCGGCGCCGCGACGGAGGCATCGCAACCGCAACTGAACCTCAACCGATTCGTCGGCCGCGTCGAAGAGCTGAAGCGTCTCGTGCGCATGCTCGACACCTCGGTCCGCGGCGAACCACGCGTCATCGCTGTGGTCGGCGAGGCCGGCGTGGGCAAGTCGACGTTGTTGCGGCAGCTTCACCCCGAAGTGCGCCTGCGCGGCGGCTCACTCGTGATGGGACGCGCCCTCGAGGCGGACGTGAAGCCGCCGTACGGACCGTGGGCCGAGATTCTCTCGTCGATCAAGCAGCGGGTGAATGCGCCCGGCCGCGTCTGGCGCGAGCTGCCACGCCTCGTTCCCGCGCTCTCCGACGGGAGCGAGCCGCGTCCGGAGAGCGTCGGCAGCAAGTACGCCCTCTACGAAGAGATCGTCGAATACGTTCGACTTGCCGCGGCGACGTGTCCCATCGTGCTCGTCCTGGACGATATGCAGTGGGCAGACTCGGCGACGTGGGACACGCTCGAGCACCTGGTCCCACAACTCGATCAGGACCACATCCTCATCTGCCTCACGATTCGCGCCGAGGACAAGAGCAAGGACGTGATGGATCGCCGCCGCCGGCTCTCGCGCGATGAGCGGTTCACCGAGATCTCGCTGCCGCGACTGAACCGTGCGGAGCTGGAGCAGTGGCTGGCCGCGGCCTCGCGGGGTCAGGAGCTGGGTCGCGAGCTGCTTCCCGTGCTCTACCGGCACACCGAAGGAAACCCCTTCCTCGTCGTGCAGGTGCTGCGCGCGCTGGTCGAGGAAGGCGAGATTCGCTACGAAGGCGAGCGATGGATCTGGAAACAGACGTCAGAGCTGCGTCTGCCCGTCGCGGTGAGCGACCTGATGGCGCGGCGTCTCGATCGCCTGTCCGAGCGTACGCGAAACATCCTCACGACGGCCGCGGTGATCGGTCGCGTCTTCGACATCGACCTGGCGCTCTCCGCCGGCGCCGGCAGCGAAGACGAGTTGCTGGACGTGATCGACGAAGCTGTCGCCGCCGCGGTGCTCGAGCCATCGCGATCGGACGCGGACTCGTACGCATTCACGCACACGCTGCTGCTCGACGCGATCAAGAACACGGCGAACCCGCGCCGCCTCAAACGCATCCACCACTCAGTGGGCGAGGCTCTCGAGAAGCGAAGCTCGAACGCGATCGCCGAGCTGGCCGGTCACTTCGATCAGGCTGGCGTGAGCGACAAGGCGTATCGTTATGCGATGGAGGCCGGTGAGGGCGCGACGACCGTCTACGCGCACGACGAAGCGGCGGCGTTTTTCACCATGGCGCAGCGCCACGCCGCGATGCCGATGGAGCGACTCGAAGCGTTCCTCGGCGCGGCGAAGGTGGCCGAGGTGTCCGGCCGCTACGCCGAGGCGGTGGAGTTGTGCAAGACGGCGCTGAACAGCGTCCAGGACGGGGTGACGCAGCGGGAGATACTTCCGCTGCTGATCCTGTATGAGCGTGTGCAGGCGTTCCTCGGCAAGCCGCTGACGCAGACCCTCGAGGCTTACCAGTCGCTCCTGCGACGAGCGGAAGACATGGGTCTGGAAAAGGAGCGCGTGTCGCTGCTCACGATGCTCTCGACGACATACGGCAGCCTCGGCGACCCGGTGACGGCGCAGCGGCTTGCGCGCGAGAGCGCCGACATGGCGGAGCGCATCGGCGAGCGCCTGTTGCACGCGCACGCGCTCATGCGCGTGGGATGGACGCTGTTCGAGGCCGGATCGGAAGAAGCGATCGTGTTCTATCGTCGCGCGCAGGAGATCTGCAGCGAGATGGACGATCGACATGGATATGTGCGCTGTCAGATCACCATCGGCGTCAGCTATTCGAAAGTTGGAAACACGGCAGCGGCGATCGAAGCGTTTCGGAGCGCCGTGGAACTGGGCTTACAGGCCGGTGCTCCCGACTGGGCCGGCGTGGCGGCGCTCAACCTCGGCGTGCTCTTCATGTGGAGCGGTCGTTTCGACGAAGCGCGACAACGTTTCGAGGAAGCACGCAAGCTGTTCATCAAGCTCAAGAACGAGCTGCACCGCGTCGCGACCATATACAACATGGGTCACCTCGCGCGGGAGAGCGGCGACCCGACGCGCGCGCTGGAGCTGTACGAGGAGGCTGCGTCGAGCGCGCGTCGCCTCGGTCAGCTCGACATGGAAATCGGTGCGCTCGCCGGCGCGGGACTGGCGGGACTGGACTTGAATCGTCGCGACTACGCCTACACCGCCGCGCGCAACGCGGAGACGATGATTGGCGAGCGCTTCGACTGGTGGTTCCAGAACCGCGAGCTCGTCGAGGCGCTCAGCGTGCGTGTCGCGCTGGAGTCGGGCCGGCGCGACGAGGCCGAGCAGCGCTTCCGCACCGCGCTCGCGCACACGGAGCCGCGCGACGCGCGGTGCGCGGCATGGCTGGCGGCCGAGTGCGCGCCCTCGCTCATCGCGGCCGGCGCGGACGTGTGGGATTTCGTGCGTCGATTCTCGCAGCGCGCCGACGACATGGGGTACACGGCCCTGGCAACCCGCTTTCGCTCACTGCTGGCGCGCCATGGCCGCTCGTCGGGCGAGCGCCGCGCGATGGGTGCCTAACGGCTGCTTCCCCTCCGCGAGGATCGCGGTCCAACGAAGCGCAGGATCGCCGCCGCGGCGAGGAATCCAATTCCCGCCCAGCGCAGCCATTCGACGTCGACGCGCGCGCCGTAGCCCCAGAGAATGAGCCCGGCGACCGCGAGGCCGAGCTTGGCCTGCGTGAGCCCGCTCATTGCCGTGCCGCGGGCAGTCCGTAGCGCTTCGCCTCGGCATCCGGCACGTCCAGAACCATGCGCAGCAGGGCGGTCGAGAACACCTTTCCCTGCGCATCGGTCTTGAGCGAGAGCGTTCCGCCGCCGTCGAGCGCGCCGTGCAAGAGGAAATTCAGCGCCTTGAGATTCGGAAGTTCATATCGTTCGACGTCGCCGGTGATGACGCCGCGAAAGTGTTGGCGCACGCGTTCCCGCGTGACGTACTTCTCGAGGAATGGAAACCACTCCGGCCGGAGCGCGATGAGTCCGACGTTGGCAGTGTCCCCCTTGTCTCCAGAACGCGCGTGCGCGATGTCGACGAGCTGTACTCGCATTCAGGCGACCTCCACCTGCGTCTGCACGACGCGCTTGTCGATCAGGGCCGGCCAATAGGCGACGATCTCCTCGACCTTCGGTCGACCGCCGGCGAACCCGGTCACGCTCGGCGGCCCGTTGAGGACGAGGGGCGCGAGCTCGCGGGTGAAGCGCTCGACCGTCGCGCGATCCGGGGAACGGACTCCGACGCGCAGTTGGACCTCGGGCGCGTCATGGACCTCGCCGGCCAGCGGACCGTGCGTCGCCGAGACGCCGACGAACTCCGTGAGCAACTGCTCGAACTCAAGACCGAGATGGCCGAGGCGGCCGCGCAGGACTTCATCTGCCTTTCGCGCCTTGTCGAGTGCGTCGGGCCACGCGTATACCAGAGTGCCGACGGCCTTGAAGCCCGCTCGATAGGCAATCGAGACCTTGAGCTTGTCCGTCGCCGGGCGTCCCTTGATGCCGTGAACATGCACTCGATCCGGCCCCGCGGCACTGAGCTCGATCGACGTGAAGTCGGCGATGACGTCCGG
>DATBHD010000117.1:0-6078 GCA_036557635.1 Gemmatimonadaceae bacterium | reverse complement strand
GGCGCCGATTCGGCCGAGGTCCGCCTGCTCCTTGTACTTCGCCGACGTGAAGTCCGCGCTGAAGACGCTGGCAGGAGTCGAAGGCTGCGTGACTCCGGCGATGTACATCTGCTGAACGAACTGTGCGACCACGACATTCGTGGTCGCGGTGCGATCGACCTGCCCCGTAGCGCTGGCCTCGAAGCCGAGGTAGCGCCCGGAGATGCCGAAGGCCTTTGCGGCCTGCTTCTCCGAGCTGTAGACCTCGGAGTGGAAGTCGATGTTGTTGGCCGTGGCCAGCGACTCGGCCTGCGCGTTGCCGATCATCGAGCTCACTGCCTGGTGCACGGCGCCCTGCTCGGGATTCTGAACCACGCGGGTGTTGTCCTGGTTGTTGAAGGTCAGCGTCACCGTGACCGGCGCGCGCTCCCTGATCGGCAACTCGAGCACATCGCTCAAGGCCTTGGCGTCGCGGTGACTCTTGCCCTGAATGAGCGCCCCCGGCCAGATCTTCGTCTCATCGAGGTTGAAGCTGATCGCCTTGTCCGGGTTGTCGACGAAGTTGAACGTCGAATCGGTGCAGGTGAACGTGACGTTGCCGAGCGACACGGTGGTGCCGCTGGTGTCGATGCGGTCGAGCGTGTGGGTCGCATCGGTCGACGTCGGCGTCCCGGTCAACGTGGGTGCCTCGTCGTTCTGTTTGGGCGAGTACTGTTGCCAGCTGGGCAGACAGGACGCGAGGTCCTGGGCGCTGCCGCAACCGCCGGGTGGTGGGGGCGGGGACGTCGTGTCGCTGTGAGCGTCACTGCACTGTGTGGTCGCCACGATCAAAGCGGCCGCCAGTACGCCTCGCCGAAGTGTGCACCAAGTGGGCACGTGCATATCGATTGCCTCCTCTCGTTCACGGGGGTGGGATACGAGAAGGGGCGACAAAACACGGCGAGCGCCCTCATCGAGGGGACGGCGCCGGGCGCGGGATCATCCAGGCGCGTCGGGACAGGCGCCACTCGATAGTTGAAAAGCTGGACGCGGATGAACGCGGACTCCGCCGATGAACGCCGATGAAGCGAAAAGAGCGAACGATTTCTTTGGCAAAGTCGTAACAGGCCGTCGTAATCTGTGTCCATCTGCGGAATCAGCGTTCATCTGTGTCCAGCCTTTCAACTACAGAGTGACGTGCCTATCGCTGAGTGGCGCGGCTCCGTGGACTGGACAGCACTCCCCAACACCAGCAGGTTACCAGACATCGAGCGCTTTACCACCTAACGAGGACCAATCGCCGTGCCGCGAATCTCAACCGTCGACGTCGCCGTCGTGCAGGCCGCATCGGTCCCGCTCGACACCGACGCCTGCGTCGACAAAGCCATTCGCCTCATCGGCGAGGCCGCGGCGACCGGGGCGAAGGTGATCGTCTTCCCCGAAGCATTCATCACCGGCTACCCGAAAGGGCTCACGTACGGTACGGTGGTCGGAGCGCGCGACGCCGCGGGACGCGAGGAGTTCCGACTCTACATCGACGCGGCCATCGCGGTGCCGGGCCCACACACGGAGCGACTCGGCAAAGCCGCCGCGAAGCATGGCGCCTACGTCGTGATCGGCGTCATCGAGCGCGAGCTCGGCACCTGCTACTGCACGGTGCTCTTCTTCGGCCCGGACGGTCGCCTGCTCGGCAAGCACCGCAAGCTCATGCCGACCGCGATGGAGCGGATCATTTGGGGCTTCGGCGACGGTTCCACGCTCACGGTGATCGATAGCCCCTACGGACGCATCGGTTCCGTGATCTGTTGGGAGAACTACATGCCGATGATGCGCATGGCGATGTACTCGAAGAACGTCGCCCTCTATTGCGCGCCAACCGCCGACGATCGGGATACGTGGATTTCTTCGATGCAGCACGTCGCTCTCGAGGGCCGCTGCTTCGTGCTCACCGCGTGCCAGTTCCTCCGCAAGCAGGACTTCCCGAAGACGGTGCGCGTGCAGCTCGGCGATTCGCCGGACTCTGTGTTGATGCGCGGCGGCAGCGCGATCATCAACCCATTAGGCAGGGTGCTCGCCGGCCCGCACTACGAGGGTGAGAGAATTCTCACCGCGTCGCTCGACCTGGACGACATCGAGCGCGGCAAGTTCGATTTCGACGTCGCCGGCCACTACAGTCGTCCCGACGTCTTTCAACTCATCGTCAACGAGGCCGCGACTCGCCCCGTCACCGTCGCTTCCTGAGCTGCAGGCCACTCGGTAGGTGAAAAGCTGGACGCGGATGAACGGTGATTGCGCGGATAGACGCGGATGCAACCGCGTTGGAACGATCTTCCCAAAAACATCGTTCGCTCTTGCAGTTCATCAGCGTTCATCTGCGTAATCAGCGTTCATCTGCGTCCGGCTGTTCAACTACAGAGTGACGCTACCGTCAAGACGGTGGCAGAAGAGCGATAGCTTGATCGGCTCCAGCCCATTCCTATCTTCAACAACCATCACGCCGCCACCCTGAAGTGAGTATTCGTAGGCATGCGCTGGAAAGACCTCGCACTTCTCATCTCGTTCCTCATCCTCCTGAACGTCGTGAGGATCTGGCGGGGCGAGACGATCGAATGGCTCGCTCTCGCCGGCCTGCTCGTACTTGGCTATGCCGTGTACCGGATCCGCCTCCGCCGGTGGCGGCGTCGCCTCGACAAGCTCCGCGAGTCGGCGCCCGATCAGGTGAATGACCACATCGCGCGACTCTCGCCCGAGGAGCGCGCGGCGATGCGTGTCGCGCTCGGTCAGGTCTCGGGGGACGACGCCTCCGCGCCAGCCGACGGTCGCGAGTTTCGATATCCGCAGACACCGCGCGTTATCCGCGAGTACACCTTCTGGGGCTCGGTCATCCTCGCGGCGCTTGCTTACGTCTCCCTCGTCGTGGGATGGGATGTCGAGGAGCGGCCGTACGAGATCGCGATCGCCCTCTTCTTCACCCTCAGCGTCGGACTGCAGCTCTTTCTCTGGGACCGTGAGCGCGCGACCGTGCGCGTCACGTCGTCCGGCATTCAGTCCATCGCGGCGGACGGGCAAGTGAGCGGCGTGTTGTGGCGCGAAGTCGCGGCGATTCGCAATCGACGCTTGCGGATGTGCATCGATTTCTATTCGCCCGACGGCGCGCGTCGCGCGCGCGTCGGATACAACCTCATCGGCTTCGCGCAATTCATGGAGCTGGTCGTCGCGCATCTCAAGAACGCGCATGGCAACACAGGCTGACGTCCGCCGCATCGCGATGACGCTCCCCGATGTCGAGGAGGCGAAGAACGACTTCGCATTCTCCGTGTGGAACAAGGGGAAGCTCAGGGGATTCGTCTGGTCGTGGAAGGAGCGCGTGAATCCGAAGAAGCCACGCGTCCCGAATCCCGGCGTCATCGCGGCGCGCGTCGCCAACCTCGCGCAGCGAGACTTACTCCTCGCCGCCGAGCCCAAGAAGTTCTTCACGGAGCCGCACTACAATGGCTTTCCCGCGGTCCTCGTTCGGCTCGACGCCGTGACCGTGTCTGATTTAAAGGTGCTCATCGCCGAGGCGTGGCGATGCATGGCGCCGGCAGCGCCCGCGCCAGCAAAGAAGAAGAAAAAGTAGGCTCTGGGGTTGCTCCGTGTATTGTGATCGCGGGCCTGTTATCGGGCGCAGCGGAGCCCCGAAAGTCCAGATCACTATTGCGCGCGCCTCACGTCCAGTATCGACGCGCGCCGCACGCCGGGATAGGGAACGCTGTCCCCCTTGAGCGCGCGCCAGAGCACCTTGTTGAACAGATCCTCATCGGCGCGATCCTCCTCCGACAGGTCGAGCTTCCGCGAGTCGGACTCGGCCGCGCCCCGTCGCGGGTTGCGCTCGGTGAGCGAGACCGCCGGCGTCAGCGCGTTGTACGCTTCGAGATTCGGCGTCGACGCGAACACGTCGCGCAGGGGGCGGCCGTAGTAGTCGAACTGCGACAGAGCGCCCAGATGCAGGATCTCCGCGATCGTCGCGATCACGTCGGTCGTGTTGGTGAAACGATGATAGACGCCCGGCGCGTTGTACGCCGAGATGACGAACAGCTCCGAGCGATGCGAGTCGACGTGGTCCGGGCCGTTCTGCGCGTCGTCCTCGAGCACGAAGACGGCCGTGTTCTTCCAGAACGGCGACTTGCTGAGCGCCTCGATCAGCCGCCCCAGCGCGAGGTCGTTGTCGGCGACGAGCGATCGCGGCGCCACCGCGCCCGCGGCCATGGCGGCGGTGTGGTCGTTAGGCAGCCGCATGATCTCGAGCTGCGGCATCATCCCGCCACGCACATAACCCTCGAATTCGCGGAGCCACACGTCCAGGCGGTGCTGATCCGTCTGCTCGAGGTCGAAGCCGGGATAGTCCGGGTTGGTGTGCGCCGCCAGAAAGGGCTTGTTGCCGACGTACTGCGCCCCGTCGCGTGAGACGAATTCGCCGTAGTTGCGGAAGGTGATCTTCCCCCGCATCGCGAGATCCCACAGGTAGCCCATCGCGGGCTCGCTCACGTCGTCGCCATCGACGTCGCGCCAGCCACGATTCGTGCCCTCGTAATCGTACGTCCGCCCGCGCCCGGAGTAGTTCGAGGCGACCGTCTTCTCGACATAGTCCGTCGCGTACGCCGCCGTCGACCAGTTGTGTCCGTCGGCGCTCACTTCAGCATTCACGAAAAACCGATCGAAGATCCCGAACCGTTCGGCGAGCGCGTGATGATTCGGCGTGTTCGCGCGCGGGAAGAGCACGAGCGACGTGTCGCCGTCGGCCTGGGTCAGGTCGCCGAGGACCTCGTCGTAGGTGCGGTTCTCCTTGATGACGTAGATCACGTGCTCGAAGGGCGGATAGCTCGCCCGCGCGCGCGCCGGCTGATCCCAGCCATTTGCCGCCGCGACACGCCGGGACGACGCCGCGAGCGCGCCGGCGCTCAGGCTCGCCGGCGGCAGCAGCATCAGCGAGCCGTCGAGCTGGCCGAGGGTGTACGATCGCTTGTGCTGCTCGCGCGGCTTGAAGGGCGTCGGCCCGTCGGGGTTGGGGCCCGTCCCCCGCCCTTTCCCGCTGACGACGAGGAGCGTGTCGCCTAACGACGCGAGCGCCGTCGGGTACCAGTCGACACTCACGCGGCCGGTGAGCGAATCCTTGCCCGTCGCGCTGGACACGCCGCTCGTCACCCGCGTGAGGTCGAATACGGCAACGGCATTGTTGTCCGCTTCGGCGACGAAGAGCCGAGTCCCGTTAGGCGAAAGCGCGAGCGCGTTGGGCGTGCTCCCCTCGTCGGGGCCGGCCAGGGGCGGATCGCGCAGCTCCTTGGCGATCGTGCCGCTGTGAGGGTCGAGCACGATCACGCGATCGGTGCTCGCCGACGCGACGAAGAGCCGCGACCCGTCGCGCGAGAGCAGCATCGCCGACGGATGCCGCCCGACCCTGAGGTCGCGCTGCTTGCTCAGGAGGCCGTCGGTACGCGGCGCGAAGGTCGTGACGACGTTCGCGCCCCAGATCGATGCGTACACCGTCCCGTCGACGGCGACGGTGACGCCGTAGGGATATCTGCCTAACGGCAACCGCTGCACCACGCGCCGCTGCGCGAGGTCGACGACGGCCAGCGAATCTGCCAGATTCTCGGCGACGTACAGCCGCTGCCCGTTGGGCGAGAGCGCGATCCCGGCCGGATAGTATCGCCCCGGCCGGCGCGCCGGCGTCGCGGCGAGGGAGATGCTGTCGTCGATCCGAGCCTCGCTGCCATGAAAGACGACTTCGTAGATGACGTCCCGGTATCCGCCCGACGCGTAGAGCGTGTCACCCGAACGGCTGAACGCGAGTCCCAGAAACGCCGCCGGCATCGGGATCGTTTGCAGCACCCGCCCGGTGGCGCGATCGAGTATCTGGACGCCCTGTTCGCGCCACCCGCTCAGGCTTATGGCGAGTCGATCGCCGCGCGGGCTCACCGCCACCGCCAGGGGCATCGAGCCGAGTGGCACCGAAGGAGTCACGGGGTCGAGCCACACCCCCGTGGGCAGTTGGACCTTCTGCGCGCTCGGACTGGCGTCGGCGACTTGGTTCGGCCGCTCCGCGCACGCCATGCCGGCGAGGACGAGAATGAGATACGA
>DATBHD010000116.1:0-8621 GCA_036557635.1 Gemmatimonadaceae bacterium | reverse complement strand
GACGTCCGTCTTGGAACCGGCAAAGGCCGTGATGAAGGCGGCAAGATCGATGTCGGAGTAGCGACCGGCGACGATGTCACGGACGATGGCGTCCATCGCCGCCGGTGCGAGGCGCGCGCCGTAGACTTTGGCGCGCACGTGCCCGAGAGAGTCCACCGGCGGTGCATAGGAGAGCCGCACGAGATCGCCCTCGGAGGCGCCGACGTGCGCCCATGCGACTTCGGAGAGAGAGGCCTCGTCAGGCGCGAGGAGCTCGGTCGTCGTGACGCTCAATGTCGCGATGATCGATTTGTCGCGATGGGTGACTTGAATTCGTGCCTGTGCGGTCCAGCCTTCCGAACGGCAGACTGGCGAGCTGCTGGCCAGAAAGACGACCGGCTCCTGATACGTGTCGATCCCGAGGTGTCTGAGGCGGACGATGTTGGCGTCCTGGTGCGCCACGCGCTTCATCGGTGCGCTCCTCGGCGCGCCTAACGCTTCGAGCCCGACCTGCGTTCGGCGCGCACCGGGAGCGAAATGCGCTTTGTCGCAATGAGATTGCCGACGACCTGCGCGATCGCCGGCGTCACCCCGCGTATCCTGGTGAGTGCTCGATCGCTGCCGGCGCGCCACAGCTCGTCGACCGAGAGCGAGGATGCGCGGAGTCCCTCGGCGGCCTGGCGATACGCGGCGACGCGGCGCGACGGACGAGACGCCTCACCCGCGAGCTCGTCGGCAAGCTGCTCCAACAGGCGGGCCGCCGACTCGTTTGTCGGCGATACGGCGCCCGCGATGCGGCGGCGATCAACGGCACGGGGTCGCGGCATGTGTCGGGATCTCGGTGACATTGCTCATTCGCGCAGCGGCCTCCTGACGTGCGTGCTCGAGAATCAAACGTAGCTCGGCGGCGGCGATATTGGCACGCGTGCGCTCGATGGCGTCGGCGTTGACGGAAATGGAATCGATTCCCCAGCGCACGAGCTGTTCCGCATACTCGGGGTGCACCGAGGGCGCTTGACCACAGATGGAGCAGCTGAGCCCCGCGCGATGGCTGCCGTCGATGATCGCGCGAATGGCGTCGAGCACGGCGCGATCGCGCTCGTCGAACAACGGCGCCAGCAGCTCGCTGTCACGATCGATGCCGAGGACGAGCTGGGTGAGATCGTTCGAGCCGATCGAGACGCCGGCAATGCCCATGCGGGCGTATTCCGGCAGCCACGTGACCACCGACGGGACTTCGGCCATGATCCAGCGCCACAGTCCACGATCCGACCCGACCGGACTGCGATCGACAATCGTTAGGCATTCGGCGAGCTCGCGGCCGGTCCGCACGAACGGAATCATCAGATGCAGGTTGCCATGCTCACGCCGGACCTGCGCGAGCGCGGTGAGCTCGAGAGTGAAGAGCTCCGGCTCACGGGTGTAGCGGAAGCAGCCGCGGTATCCGATCATGGGATTCTCCTCGGCCGGTTCGTGCTCCGTGCCGCCCGTGAGGCCGCGAAACTCATTCGATCGGAAGTCCATCGCGCGATAGATCACGGGGCGCGGTGCAAAGGCGCCGGCGATGCGCCGCAGTCCCTCGCTCATTCGCGCGACGAACTCGTTCTGGCGGCCGGCATCGATGAAGGCGCGCGGGTGCGTGCGCTCGAGTGCGTCGAGCATCATGAACTCCGCGCGCAGGAGGCCGACGCCGTCGACGTCGCGTGCGGCCAGTTCCTCGGCGCGATCGGGCTCGGCGAGGTTCACGTAGAGGCGGGTCGCGGTAATCGGTGCCATCCGCCTAACGGCAACCGGCGGTGCCGCCGCTGGCCGCGGGCTCGCCGTCGCCGCCTTCGCGGGCTCGCCGAGCGAAACCGTCCCCGCCGTGCCGTCCACCGAAACGGGAGTCCCCGTCGTGAGAACGCGAGTAGCCTCGCGCGTGCCCACGACGCACGGAATGCCCAGCTCGCGCGACACGATCGCGGCATGCGACGTCATCCCGCCCGCATCCGTGACAATCGCCGCGGCGCGTCGCATGAGTGGCACCCAGTCCGGTGACGTCATTCGCGCCACGAGAACCTCGCCGTCACGCAGAGTGGCAGAATCGGTGACCGCCGTGAGAACACGGGCGTTACCGGACGCGCGGCCCGGACTCGCGCCGAGCCCACGCAAGAGTGGGTGGGCACGGCCATCCGAAGCGGCTATCTCCTTCGCTGCCGTCGCCGCTGTCGAGCCGAGTGTCGTGATCGGTCGTGTTTGCGTGAGAAAGATCGATGCACCGTCGATGGCGAACTCGAGATCCTGTGGGACGCCGTAGTGGTCTTCCGCCCTCTTGGCGAGTTCGGCGAGCGTATGGAGCTCGTCCTCGTCGAGAACGCGTGCCGTTCCGCGAGGGTCTCGGCTCAAGTTCAGCGCGACAATACCACCGTGATCCGGATCGCGCATGAGGAGGAAGTCCTTCTCGCTCACGCGCGCTTCGAGCACGCGCAGACTGCTTTTCTCCACGACATAACGATCGGGCACGAGCTGTCCGCCGACGACGACTTCCCCAAACCCCCATGCCGCCTCGATGACGATGCGGCTGCGGTCGTGCGTCGCCGGATCGGCGGTGAACATCACGCCGGACTTCTCGGCGTTCACGAGCTTCTGGACCACTACCGCGACCGGCATCTCGACGGGGAAACCGCGCTTCTGTCTGTAGAACAGCACGCGCGCGCCGAACGTCGACGCCCAGCAGGCGCGGACGCGCGCCAACAAGTCGGTCTCACCCTGAACATCGAGGAAGCTCTCGAACATGCCGGCGAACGAGAAGTCGCCCGTATCCTCGGCGGTTGCCGATGAACGAACGGCGACAACGGGATCGGCCCCGCCGGCGCCACGAAGATCCTGGTAGCCCTCGAGAATGGCTCGGTGAACGTCGTCGGGAACTTGCCCGTTGAGTATCAACTCACGAATGGACGCGGCGGCGCCCTGGAGCGCGCTGGTGTCGTCGACATCGAGGTGTTCGACCAGCTTACCGATCCGTTCCGACAGACGATTGTGCTCGAGAAAGCGAGCGTACCCGGCGATCGTGATGACGAAGCCGGGTGGCACCGGCAGACCGGTGCGGGTCATCTCGCCGAGGTTGGCGCCCTTGCCGCCAACGAGCGCGATGTCGCCGCGTCCGATGTGCGAGAGGGGCCGAACAAGCTCTACCGACTCGCTCACCGCCGGAGCCGCCTCGTCCGTCGCGCGCTCTCTCCTCGTTTCGACGATTGTTTCAACTTCCGTCATGCTGTCCTCCGCATCAGGATAGCGGCGCATGATCGGAGCTCGGGAACGAAGTCCCCGCCGATGGCTGAGCCGTTGCGTGGAAGCGAAGCGCGCCTCCGATACCACCGATAGCGTCCAGGCGGTCGCCGGCATCGCCGCTCACGATCTCGACCAGCGCGCCGCTCGCGAGCGCGCGTCGCGTCGTCTCCTCGGCCACGTCGGGATGCTCGGCGAGGAATCGAGTCGAGACGAGCAGCATGCTTACGGCGTCGCTCGATAGAGCAAGACGCGTCGCCGACTCGCCGATTGCACCCCGGCCGTGGCCCGCCGCTTGACCGATCACCGCGTCGACGATTCGTTCGTCGAGGGTGCGGCGCAACTGACGCGCGCCCGCGGACGCCACGCGACGCAGCTCGGCCGGCGATGTGCGTTGGTTCAGGCGCTCAACCCGGCCAGCGCGTGCCTGAACGTGCTGCGGAATCATCGCCATCGCGAGCTCGACGGTGTTGGACATGCCACCGATCAGGATCCAGCCCTCGTTGGACGCGAGCTGGACGAGTTGATCGACGAGATCACGCAGCATGTGGTGCGTGGCCTCGTGGCGCGACCGTTCTACGGCCGAACTCGCCGTCGCACCGCGGGTGCCACCGTGAAACGAGAGGCGCGGCGCGGCGCCCATGTGCGACGGCTCATCGATCCGAGCATGCGCATGCATACGGTTCAGCGACGTGAGCACACCTTCGGCGTAGCGGAACACGCGCGCCGATCGCACGTCGACGACGGCGAGAATGACGGGGCGAAGCTCCTTCTGAGCACGCATGTACGGCGATACCCAGGGCCCGACTGTCCATCTCGCCACGTTAGGCATCGCTACCGGAAGATCCTCTTCCAGCGCAACACCGTCCTTGGTGACGAAGGCCACCCATCCATCCGCCCGAAGCGCGCCCTCGATTGGATCGACGAGCGCTAAGAGGCGCGTCTCGCATTGGTCGAATTCGGCCAACTCGGCTGAATTGCGATCGGCGAGTGTCTGCCGAAGGGCAGTCATACTCTTGGTCAAGGCGGCGCGCCATCCGCGTCTGGCGGCGGGATCCGAAGCGCGGCCGTCGATGTAGACGGACAGAACGTGCCGTCCCTCGAGCGACTGCTGCAGTGCGACAAGAGTTTCTCGCGTCAGCATGGTATCTCCTCCCGATGGTCCACGCTATCAATTCGCGCGCCCACCGTCAGTCGGCGAAGCGCACTCATGTCGTCGGGGTTTTCCCTACTCGCGGTGGTGTCGCCTGCCGACTGCCGACGAGCGCGGCTGGCAAGAGCTTGTAGCCCGTCCTTGAGCGGCGGGCGAGCATGAGGGCTCCACGAACGAGGAGGTGCGCAACCTGCTTCGCGACGCTAGCCAACGGATCCAGCCTCCACCCGCACTAGCAACCGTTCTCATCTCGTGAGGCAATGATGACCGCATTCATCCGCGCCGAGCGCGCACTGAGCAGCGCGCTGCGTGCTGTCGCGCACCCATTCGTGGGCTCGCGTGAAGACTTCGATCCCCTGCTTGCGCGCGTGGGCGATGCCGGGCTTGTGCTACTCGGTGAGGCGTCCCACGGCACACACGAGTTCTATCGGATCCGCGCCGAGATCACGAAGCGGCTCATTCGTGACTGCGGGTTTCGCGCGATCGCCGTCGAGGCGGACTGGCCTGATGCGTATCGAGTCAACCGCTTCGTCCGCGGGCGCGGGCGCGACGCGGAGGCCAGCGAGGCGCTCGCCGATTTCGTGCGCTTTCCGCAATGGATGTGGCGCAACGCCGAAGTACTCGATTTCGTCGGCTGGTTGCGGTCGCATAACGACACCGTCGGGGAGGGCGAACAGGTCGGCTTCTACGGGCTGGACCTGTACAGTCTTCACCGCTCGATGGCGGCCGTGCTCGACTATCTCCGCATTGTCGATCCCGCCGCGGCGCATCGTGCACAAGAACGGTATTCGTGCTTCGATCAGTTCGGCGACGATCCCCAGCGCTACGCGTACGCGGCCGGATTGGGACTCGCTGAGTCCTGCGAGAACGAAGTCGTCGATCAGCTCCTGGAGCTGCGCACCGCGGCGCAGGAGTACGCGCGGCGTGACGGGCGCGTCGATCCCGACGCCTTGTTCTTCGCGGAAGAGAACGCGCGACTCGTGCGCGACGCGGAACGATACTATCGCGCGATGGTGCGGACCGGACCGGATTCGTGGAACCTCCGCGACCAGCACATGTGTGACACGCTGGCCGCACTCGCACGGCACGTTGGGCGCGGCGGCGGCGCGGCAAAGATCGTGGTCTGGGCGCACAATTCCCATCTCGGCGACGCTCGGGCGACGGAGGTGAGAACTCGCGGAGAGCTGAACGTAGGTCAGTTGGTTCGTGAGCGGTGGAATGACAACGCGCGTCTCATCGGCTTCACGACGTATGCGGGCTCGGTGACGGCGGCATCGAACTGGGACGATCCCGCGGAGCACAAGATCGTGAGACCGGCGCTCCCGGAGAGCTACGAGGCCGCCTTTCACGACGTTGGCATCGGGAACTTCTACCTGGACCTGCGCGCTCCGTCGGACGCGATCTCGATGCTGCGTCAACCGCTGCTCGAGCGAGCGATCGGCGTGATCTATCGGCCGGAGACCGAGCGGCTGAGTCACTACTTCCACGCCAGTCTGCCGGCGCAGTTCGACGGGGTGCTGCACTACGACCGGACCCGCGCCGTCGAGCCGCTCGAGCGAAGCGCGGCGTGGGTGCGAGGGGCGAAGGAGATGCCGGAGACGTATCCGACGGCACTGTAGTGTGCCGTCGTCGCGCCGTCACTCGTTCGAGGAACTTCTCACGAAGAGCAAGTCGTTAGGCTCACGGGTAGGCTCCGACGGCGCCGGCGCTCTCGGCGTTGCGCACCGCCGCGTCCGACGTGGCGACGCACCGCGCCGGGTAGATCAGCACGGCGCACTGAGCGAGCCGAAGGATCTTCCACGAGACGCTCCCCAGGAGCAAGCGCTGCCAGGGGCTGTAACCGTGGCTGCCTAACGCGATGAGATCCGCGCCCGTCTGGCTGGCGACATCGAGAAGCGTGGGCGCCGGCTCGCCGGCGAAGACCGTCATCAGCTTGCGCACGCCTGCCGGCACCTGGATCTCGGCGGCGAATTCGCCAAGACGACGCTGCGCGTCGCGGGTGTGGTGGGGTCCAAGGACGACGCCGCCGATGCGCGCGGCGGCACCGACGTATGCCAATTCCAGAATGCCGCCCGCGGTGATCAACGTGGTCGCGGTTCTCGCGGCCCAGAGGCTCGACGGGCTGAAGTCCGCCGCGGCGAGAATGCGGTGCGGCAGGCAGCGCATGCCCGCGGGTACGGCGAGGACAGGCGTCGAGGCCTGTTGCGCGAGGTGGAGCGCCGTCTCGCCACCCAGGGCACGATCGGTCAGTTGATGCGGCCCGAGGCCGATGACGATGAGGCTCGCGTGGCGCGCCGTCGCGGCACCGGCGATGGACGACACGCGGGGTCCGTGCAGAATCGACGGTTTGATGGCCGTGAGATCGCCGCGCGCCAGTTGTCGCTCCACCTGTGCGCGCAGCTCTTCCTCGAGCATGGCTTCGGTGGCGGCGTCGGGGATGTACACCGGTCCGTAGCCGTAATCGAGAATCGGTGGCGGCTCGAGCACCGCCACCGCTTCGATCTCGGCCCCGGTCCGGTCGCGCAGCGATCGCGCGACGTTGACCGCGCCTTCGGATGTCGGTCCACCATGTAGTGCGAGGAGAATCCTTGTCATGATCGCCTCAGCGGCAACCCGTTAGGCAGTCGGCGACGCCACGGGCAGTGGAAGTGTTTGCTCGACAGGTCGTGTGAGTGCCTGCTCGGCGAGGGCGCGCGCAACATCGAGCGCGCTGACGATACCGGCGAGCCGACCCTTCTTGACGACGATCACGCGGTGGATGCGTTGGCGCCCCATGAGCTCCGCCGCATCCGATACGGGGTCGTTAGGCGACAGCGCCACGACCCCGCGCGTCATCACCTCGTCGACGGTGTGCTGGTCGAGAACGCTCCACTCGACCCCGGGGATGGACGTCATCCGGTCGGCGACATCGGCGCTGTCATCCACCCAGAAGTCGGCGAGGTACGCGTCGCGGGTGAGGTCGGCGCCCTCCGACTCCTCGTCGATCGGCGCCTCGTATTGCCATTCCGGCTGCCCTGGAAGTCCCGTTGGCGCATCGGGCGTCGAAGCCGCGAAGCCGAGGACGTCCGTCGCCGATATGACGCCGACGATGCCGTTGCCGCTCACGACCGGCGCGCCGCTGATGTGTCTGGCCGTGAACAATTCCACGGCGTCACGAAGGGTCGTCTCGGGCGTGACGGTGACGACGTCTTTCGTCATGATGTCGGAGAGCTTGAGCATTCGATCACCTCCATGATTCCCACAGCGGCGTCACTAACGGTTCGAGCCTCAAGTTGGAGTGCCGCCCACCGATCGTCAGTCCGTCTTTTCCCGCGAAGCACGTAGTCCAATCGCTGATGACGACGCTCGAGTCGGGCTGGTGGCATGAGGGCGCTCGCGCCGTTAGGCGAGCGCATGCGGCGCTGAATTGGGAGGGGACGAATCGAATGCGTCGCCGCCGGTCAGGGCGGCGGCGACGCGTGGTTCACTACGGTGCTGTCCGGCTCACCCGGCAATGTCGATCGGCTTGCCGTTTCGCTTCATGTCCGCGGATTTGGGGAGATGTACGGTGAGCACACCGTCGTGGAACTCGGCCTTGATGTGCTTGTCGTCGACGGCCCGCGGCAGCGCGAAGGTGCGCGTGAACGATCCATAGCTCCGCTCATACACGTGATACTGCTTCGACTCGTCCTTCAGAGGCTTTTCCTCGCGCTTCTCGCCCTGGATCGTCAGCATCCCGTCGTCGAAGGTGATCCGCATGTCGTTCTTCGTCAGCCCCGGAAGTTCGGCTGTGATCGTGATCTCCTCCGCATTCTCGAGGATGTCGATCGCCGGGTTATAGCCCAATGGCGTCGTTAGGGTCGGGACGGGAAAGGCGTCACCCAGCATCCGGCGAAACTGATCCTTGAAGTCCGCGATCTCTTCGGCGAACGCGCTCCCGAGGGGGGAGTAGGTGATCGGCATCCGCTGGCCCTGTTTCCGCTCGAGCTCCGTGCGTGGCATAGTGCCCTCCTGTCGTTTCCCTTTCCGACCACAATGTTAGCAGACTCAAAATGCCCGCTTCGGACATCGAGTCAGTCGGGGAGAATCGGACGGTGCTCGGCGTGACCTGAAGAGAAACCCGGAATCCACGCGGACGCCTGGAGCACGAGTGCTCGGCCGCGCAACCGGCCACGCAGGCACCTGGAGGTCCCGGGAACAGCGGATTTCCCGGACAGGACGTCCGCAATCTGCCCGACGGCCG
>DATBHD010000115.1:0-13731 GCA_036557635.1 Gemmatimonadaceae bacterium | reverse complement strand
CGTCATGCTGCTCGCGGGACTCACGCCGATCTTCGGCGACGGACTCCTCGCGCTGCTCCTGCCCGTCAAGGCATGGAACGGGACCCTGCTGCCCAGGCTGGAGTTCCGCAATCTCCCGCGCGAAGTGATGCGCGGCGAGGCACTCAAGCTCGAGATTCTGGCGTCGCGACGCTCGCGGGTGACACTCGCGCAGCGTACGACGGGCGAGGGCTGGCGAACGACGACGGTGCCGGTGTCGGCGGACGGCGTCGCCCGCACCCAGATCGGACCGATGCGCGGCGCGTTGACGCTCGTCGTCTCCGACGGCCGGGCGTCGACCGACACCACAGTCGTTAGGGTGACCGATCGGCCCTTCGTCGGCGCCATCTCGATGCGCGCCGAATACCCGGCGTATCTCGGGCGCGCGCCCGAGGGGCTGCCCGTCGGCGAGCCGGCACGCGTGCCGCAGGGAACCGTCGTCGACATAGCCGGGCGCGCGTCGACGGAGCTGCAGACGGTACGACTTGTCAGTCCGAAAGCGTCGGTCGCGCTGCACCCCGACGGCCATGCGTTCAGCGGGCGCTTCACGGCGACGCAGAGCGCGAAGTGGAGCTGGAGCGCGGTCGGCTCGTTAGGTCCGATCGCCGACGTACCGCTTCCGCTCGAGCTCGAGGTCGTTCCCGATTCCGCCCCACGCGTCGAGCTCGTGTCGCCGGCCGCCGACACGCTCGTCGCCGGCGGCGACCGCATCCCACTCCGCCTAACGGTCACGGACGATCACGGCATCGCGAGGGTCGAGCTCCAGAGCTGGAAGCAGGGCGGCAGCGGAACGCAGCCGCTGGTGGTGCAGTCGCTTTCGGGTGCCCAGTCCACGCTCTGGAACGGCACGGCCATGCTCGATCTGGCCCCTCGTGATCTACAGCCGGGCGACGCGCTCCATGTCAAAATCGTCGCGATCGACAACTCGCCGTGGGCGCAGAAGGGGGAGAGCCGCGAGCTTCTGCTCAAGATTCCGACGATGGAAGAGCGTCGCGCCATGGCGCGCGACGCCGCTGATTCCGCGGTGCGCGAAGCGCAGGCGACGGCGTCGGCGGAGCGGTCGTTGCAGCAGCGCACGGACGAGGCGTCGAAGGCTCGCGCCCAACGCGCGAGCAACAATCGGAACGGTGAGAGCTCGGCGTCCTCGGAGTCCAAGGCGAGCGGCGGTCAAGAGAATTCGATGAGTTACGAGGCGGCGGAGCAGGCTCGCGCCGTCGCGAAGGAGCAGCGCGCGCTCGCCGATCGGGTCAAGAACCTCGAGCAGCAAGCCAAATCGCTCGAGGATCAGCTCAAGCAGGCTGGCGCGCTCGATAGCAGCCTCGCGAGACAGTTGCGCGACGCGCAGGAGCTGCTTCGTCAGGCGTTGACGCCCGAGCTCATGGAGCAGATGAAGAAGCTCGAGGACGCCGCGCAACAGCTCTCCGGCGATCAGGCTCGTCAGGCGATGAAGGATCTGGCCGCGATGCAGCAGCGGCTCCGCGAGCAGTTGGAAAAGAGCGCCGAGATGCTCAAGCGCGCCGCGTTCGAGGGCGCGATGCAGACGCTCAAGGACGAGGCGAAGGACATCGCCGATCGCGAGCGCAAGCTCGCCGATAGCGCGAAGGCGAACGGCGATCGCGACAAGGACGCGCAGCAGAATCAGGCGCGCCAACTGGCCGATCGCTCCGATCGCTTCAACGACGAGGTGAAGAAGCTCGAGGATCGCCTGGCGAGGGAGAAGGCGGAACCCGGCGCGAAGCGCGCCGATGAAGCGCGTCAGCACGGCGAGGCGTCCGCGGAGAAGATGAAGGAGGCGGCCGGCAAGCAGCAGAACGCGCCGGACAAGAGTGGCGCCGACGGGCAACAGCAGCGCGAAGGGCAGAAAAGCGCCGACGGCCAGAAGAGCGCCGACGGCCAGAAGAGCGCCGACGGTCAGAAGAGCGCGCAGGGGCAGCAAAGCAATCCGTCGCAGAAGGGTCGGCCGTCCGCCAATTCCGGGCAGCGCGGCCAGCAAGGACAGAAAGGACAGCAAGGACAGCAAGGTGAGTCGGGGCAGCAGAGCGGCGACATGCAGGAGAAGACGGGCGCCGCCGCGGCTCAGATGGAACAGGCCGCACAGTCGATGCAGAACGCGCGCGACGAACAGGTCTCCGAATGGAAGAAGGAGCTGACGGGTGACCTCGATCAGACCATTCAGGAGCTGCTGCAAATGGCGCGTGAAGAATCGTCGATGGAGCAGAAGGCACGCTCCGGCGACTCGAAGCCGGACGAAATGCGCGGCCAACAGAGCGCGGTGAAGCAGGGCGTGGACGAAGCCGCGCAGCGCATGCAGAAAGCCGGTCAGAAGTCGTCGTTGCTCTCCGGCCGCTCGCAGCGGGCGATGGCCGAGGCGCAGCAGAAGGTGACCCAGGCGACGCAGCAGATGTCCGAGCAGCGCGGCCCGGCGCAGGCGGCCAACTCGTTAGGTGATGCCGCCGAGTCGCTCAACCGCGCGGCGGCGTCGCTCGCGCGCGACCGCGAGCGCGTGAACTCGGCGTCGTCGGCGTCGGGCTTTGCGGAAATGCTGCAGCAGCTTCAGGAGATGGCGAAGAAGCAAGGCTCGATCAACGCCCAGGCGCAGGGTCTCATGCCGATGCCCGGCGGTCAGATGTCCTCCGAGATGCAGGCAACGGCGCGCGCCCTGGCGCGGCAGCAGCGCGGCCTCGCGCAGCAGCTCGACGAAATGGGCGAGGGCCCCGGCGGCGACCGCGCGGCGCAACTGGCGAAGGAAGCGCGTCAACTCGCCGACGCGCTCGAGGGTGGTCGCATCGACGGGACCACGCTCGCTCGGCAACAACAGTTGTTCCGTCGCCTTCTCGATGCCGGGCGTTCGCTCGAGAAGGACGAGCGTGAGGACAGCAACAAACGCGAGGCCAAAGCGGCGAAGGGCGACGAACTGTTCACGCCTACGAACACGGACGCGACTGGGAAGAGCGCGTCCAAGTTCCGCGAGCCGAACTGGAACGAGCTCCGCGGCCTTACCGCCGACGAGCGTCGGGCGATCCTCGATTACTTCAGAAGAATTAATGAGCAGAAGCCCTGAACGCGGGACGCAAGGTGCGCGGCGCGCGGCGCGCGCACTGCTGCTCGTCATTTCCGCGTTAGGCGTGGCTCGCGTCCCGCTTCACGCGCAACTCGCGCAGGACACGACCTCGTTCTACAAGGCGCTCGAGCTCGAGAGCGCCGGGAAGTACAAGGAAGCCGCACCGCTGTTCCGCACAGCGCTGAACACGTCGAGCGCCGTCAGCGCGCTGCTCGGGCTCGAGCGCGTGTATGCCGAGCTTGGATGGAGCGACTCGCTGCTTGCGCCGCTCGACACGCTCATTCGGCGCAGCCCGCGCGAGGCCGTGTATCGGAGCGTCCAGTTGCGCACGCTCCAATCGCTCGGCCGCGAAGATGAGATACACGTCGCGCTCGATCGCTGGGTCCGGGACGTGCCCGGCGATCCGTCGCCGTATCGTGAATACGCGCGGCTCCTGCTTCAGCGCGGGCTCACGGCGTCGGCGGACAGCGTCATTCGTCAGGCGCGACAGGCGCTCGGCTCCACGAACGATCTCCAGCTCGAGATCGCCCAGCTTCGCGCGGCGATGGGGCTCTGGGAGGAGTCGGCGCAGGCGTGGCGGTTGGCCTTCGCGACGTCGCCGTATCTCGAGCAAGCGGCGATCTACGCGCTGGCGCCAACCCCCGTCGGGACGCGGACCGCCGTTAGGCAGGTGCTCCTCGCCACGCCGATCGACGTGACGTCGCGGCGCGCGCTCGCCGGTCTGGAGATGGGATGGGGCTCGCCAACCGACGGTTGGACCGCGCTCAGGGATCTCCCGCCCGATAGCGCGAGCGCGTCCGCGTGGACGGACTTCGCGACTCGCGCCGAGGCCGAGGAACGCTGGGGGCTGGCGCGGGACGCCCTGGTTGCGGCGTTGCGGTGGCGGCGGACGCCGGACGTGACATTGCGCGCGGCGAGCGCCGCCGTACACGCCGGAGATCCGGCGACCGCGTTGTCGCTGCTGCCGCTCGATGGACCTGGCTCCTTCGTCAGCGACTCGGCACGCGCGGCGCGAACGACGGTGCCCCTCCAGGCGCGTGCGTTGGCGATGATCGGGCGGCCGGCCGCCGCGGAACGACTCGTCGAACGCTTCGAGCGATTCTTCACGCCGGGGACGCGCACCGTGCTGACGCGCGCGATCGCGCTCGGATGGGTCCGATCGGGCGACATGGCGCGCGCGCGAGCCTCGCTCTCGAGCGCCGGCACCGAGGGCGATTCGAGCGATGCGGCGGGCTGGCTCGCGCTGTACGAGGGCAACCTCCGGACGGCCCGCGTGCTGCTGCGCACGAGCACGGAAGCGACGCCGGAGCTGGCGACGGCACTCGCGATCGTTGCCCGCATTCATGCCGACAGCGCTCCCGCGTTAGGCAGGGCGTTTCTCATGTTGGCGCGGAACGACAGCGCGAGCGCGGCGACGGCATTCGTCGAGGCGGCCGACCGGCAGCCGAGCGGCGACGTGACGTCGCTGCTGCTCGCGACCGCGGCGCAGCTGCGGTCGGCGATGAAGGACGACGCGCAGGCGACGGCGCTCTGGCGGCGCATCGTCGAGCAGCAGAGCTCGACGCCGGAAGCGCCCTCGGCGGAGCTGGAGTGGGCGCGCGCGCTGCGGCGGCACGGTGACACGGCGGGCGCGGTCGCCCGCCTCGAACATCTCATTCTCACGTATCCGCAGAGTGCGCTCGTGCCGCAGGCTCGGCGCGAGCTCGACCTCGCGCGCGCCGACATTCCCGGGACGACATGAGCAAACGTTCATCGCTTGTCCGAGCGCTGCTCGTCGGTGTCGTCTCAGTCGTCGCCGCGCGGTCGATGCGCGCGCAGCGGCTGCTCGTTCCGATGGACGACGCCCAGCAGGACCATCTCAAGGCGTACGGCATCACCTACAACGCGCTCAAGGACGGATTGGCCGCCGAGTGGTTACTCAACTATCGCGGCGGCGCCTTCCTGCTGCCGGACATGCCGGAGCTGCGCAAGCGCGCCGCGCTCGCCGGGGTCACCGTCGAGCCGATCGACGACGGCCAGCTCGGTGCGATCCGCAGCGAGATTGCCAACAGCAACATGGAGTCGGTGCCGCTCGAAAAGGCGCCGAAGATCGCGGTGTACTCGCCGCCGGAAGCCCTGCCCTGGGACGACGCGGTGACGCTCGCCCTCAAGTACGCCGGCATCGACTACACCCGCATCTATGACGACGAGGTCGAGCGCGGCGACCTGTCGAAGTACGAGTGGCTACACCTGCACCACGAAGATTTCACCGGGCAGTTGAACAAGTTCTTTCTGACGTATCGCGAGGCGCCCTGGTTCATCGAGCTGATGCAGCAGAACCTGACCGCTGCCAAGCGTCTCGGCTTCGCGTCGATCCCCGCGCTCAAGAAGGATGTGGCCGAGAAGATTCGCGCCTTTGTGGAGCGGGGCGGATTTCTGTTCGCCATGTGCGGCGCGACGGAGACACTGGAGCTGGCGATCGCCGGCCACGACGTCGACCTCGCGTCGGCGTATATCGACGGCACGCCGATGGACGACGACGCCGATCGCAAGATGGACTGGAAGCGCACCTTCGCCTTCCGCGATGCGCACCTCGAGCATTCGCCCTTCGTGAACTCGATGAGCGACATCGATGGCCATCAGGTGAACGTCCCGGGCAGGCGGCAGCCGCTGGGCACATTCACACTGTTCAACTTTTCGGCGAAGTTCGATCCGGTCCCGTCGATGCTCGTGCAGGACCACCGATCGGTGATCAACGACTTCTACGGCGTCACGACGAGCTTCATGCGCACCGTGCTCAAGCCCGGCGATGTCGTGCTCGCCGAGGAGCCGGGCGCTCCCTGGGTGAAATACATTCACGGAGACTACGGGAAGGGCACCTGGACTTACTATGGCGGCCACGATCCCGAGGACCCGCAGCACGCGATCGGCAACGCGCCGACCGATCTATCGCTGCACAAGAACTCGCCCGGATATCGGCTCATCCTCAACAACGTCCTCTTCCCGGCCGCGAAGAAGAAGCCGCTGAAGACCTGATTGTCTCCCCGGGGAGCGCAGCGACGAGGGATCTGCTTTGATTGCGTTGAGACAAGCAGGTCCCTCGCTTCGCTCGGGTGACAAGCAGTAACGGCATTTGTTCGGTATATTGGGGCGTGCCCACCGACCGCCTCGCTCCCAAGGCCGCACTCGCGATCAAAGCGGCCATTCGCCTCGCCGGCGGGAGGGAGGTCTGCTTCGTCGGCAGCCTGGACGACGAAGGGACGGTGCAGTCGGCGCGGGTGGTGTCCCGCGGCGACATCGGGCAAGTGCTCGCGCTGCCGGGCTTCGCCGAGCCCGGCGAGATGCTCATCCACAATCACCCGTCGGGCGTCCTCGAGCCCTCCGGGCCGGATCTCGAGATCGCGGCGCGAATGCACGACGATGGCGTCGGCTTCGCGATCGTCGACAACTTTGCGACGGAGCTCTACGTCGTCGTGGAAGTCCCACGCCAGCGCGTCGCGACTCTGCTCGACGAGGCAGCCATCGACCGCGACCTCGGGCCCGACGGGCCCATCGCCGCGCACCTAACGAGATACGAGGACCGCCCGAGCCAGCGCGAAATGGCGGTGGAAGTCGCGCGGCTCTTCAATGGCGGCGGCATCGGTCTCCTCGAGGCGGGAACGGGCGTCGGCAAGTCGCTCGGGTATCTCGTGCCGGCGTTGCGCTGGGCCGCGGCGAACGGCGAGCGCACCGTCGTGTCGACCAACACGATCAACCTGCAGGAGCAGCTCGTCGGCAAGGACCTGCCCTTTCTCGAGAAGGCGCTCGCGGATCAACGCGTGCGATTCGCGCTCCTCAAGGGATGGCGCAACTATCTGTGCCGGCTGCGACTCGAGCAGGCTCGGTCGTCGGGCGCGACGCTGCTCGATGACGGGATGCGCGACGAGCTCCAATCGATCGTCGAGTGGGCAGAGCGCACGACCGATGGCTCGCTGAGCGACTTGCCGACGCCGCCGCGACCGGAGCTCTGGGACGAGGTCGCCGCCGAGCCGGATCTGTGTCAGCGCCTCAAGTGTCCGATGTACGACAAGTGCTTTCTCTTCGCCGCGCGTCGGGAGGCGGCGCGCGCGGACGTGATCGTCGTCAATCATCATTTGCTCATGTCCGACGTCGCCGTGCGCCGCGCGTCGAACAACTGGGAGGAGGCGGCGGTGCTGCCCGCCTACACTCGCCTCGTCGTCGACGAGGGGCATCATCTCGAAGACGCGGCCGCGGCGCACCTTGGCATGACGGCGACGCGTCGCTCACTTCAGCGTTTGTTCAACCGGCTCGAGCGCCGCGGCCGAGGGCTGCTCCCCGCGCTCATCGGGCGGCTGTCGGCGAGCGACGACTTGCTCAGTACGGCGAGCCTCGATCTCGTGCATGCGCGCCTCGCGCCCGCCGTGGAGGCGGTGCGGGAAAAGAGCTCGACGCTGTTCGACTTGCTCGAGCTGCTGCTCAGGGAATCGGGACAGCCGGTGCTCCGACTGACCGAGCGCTTTGCCAAGGATCCGATCTGGCAGAACGGACTGCGCCGCGCACTCGACGACACGCTCGATGAGATTCGTCTCCTCCACGAAGGGCTGCAGCTCGTGCGTGAGCGCATCGAGGGCAGCACGCGGTTGGATGAGCAGCTCGCGCCCGTCATGAACGAGCTGCGCGCGGTGATCCGGCGGCTGCAGCTCGCCGGTGACGCGCTCCATCAAGCGCTCGATCCGCCGCGCGCCGATCCCACGGTACGGTGGATCGAAGCGAAAGGACGTGAGCGCTCGGCGGCCGTGACGACGGTCCCGCTCGACCTGGCGCCGGTGCTTCGCGAAGATCTCTTCAAGCGCAGCGCGACGACGATCGTGACGAGCGCGACGCTCGCGGCCAGCTCGCGCAATCGCGATGCCCTACGAGACGGCGGCGGTGCAGCGTCCGCTGATTTTCGCTTTCTCGCGAGCCGCCTCGGACTCAATGAGCCGGATGTCGCACCACGCACCGGGTTTTTTCCGTCGCCCTTTCGATACCGCGAGCAAGCCCTGCTCGCGATCGCGACCGACGTACCCGCGCCTAACGTCGATGTCGCGGGCCATCAATCGGCGTCGGCGCGACTCGCGCTCGATCTCGCCGCCGCCGCCGACGGCGGAATGTTCGTGCTCTTTACCAGTCACCGCGACGTCCGCGCGATGGCGGCCGCGCTGCGCGACCGCGGCGCCGAGCGACGCTGGCCGCTCCTGGTTCACGGCGAGGACGGACGCGACGCGCTGCTTGCGCGATTCCGGGAATCCGGGCGCGCCGTGCTCCTGGGAACGGCGTCATTCTGGGAGGGCGTCGACGTGCCCGGTGACGCCCTCCGCGCGCTCATGATCGCGAAGCTCCCCTTCCGCGTACCAACGGAGCCTGTCACCGCGGCGCACTGCGAGGCGATCACGGCGCAGGGCGGCGACCCATTCTCCGACTACATGCTGCCGCACGCGGCGCTGCGTTTGAAACAGGGGTTCGGGCGTCTCATTCGGAGCGGAACCGACCGCGGGGTCGTCGTCATTGCGGATCCGCGCATCGTGACGAAAGCTTACGGGCGCGGGTTGTTGGATGGATTGCCATCGGCTCGGCGCGCCATCGGTCCGTGGAGCGAGATCGCCGAGGATGTGCGGGCGTTCTTCGCCGGCGATCGCGCCGGCGCTGCTCACAAATTCGAATTTCAAGAATTTCAATGAACCAGCCATCCAAGATCGTTTGCATCGGGCGCAACTACCTCGAGCACGCCAAGGAGCTCGGCAACGACGCGCCGAAAGAGCCGCTCATCTTTCTCAAGCCGCCGTCGAGTGTCATCGAGAATGGCGACGCCATCGAGTTACCGAAACAGTCGAAACAGGTCGAGCACGAGGGAGAGATAGGGCTCGTCATCGGCAAGACACTTCGCCACGCGTCACCGCGCGAAGCGGCCGCGGGAATTCGTGGGATCGTCGCCGTGAATGACGTTACCGCGCGCGATTTGCAGCGCATCGATTCGCAATGGACGCGCGCGAAGGGCTTCGACACGTTCTGCCCGATCGGTGAGCTCGGTGCCGTTCCAAACGATTTGTCGTCACTCACGGTAGTTACGAGGGTGAACGGCGTCGAACGCCAACGTGGCTCGGCGTCCGAGATGCTCTTTTCGATTCCCGATTTGCTCGCCTACGTCTCGAACGTCATGACGCTCGAAGTCGGCGACGTCGTTGCGACCGGTACGCCGTCGGGCATCGGGACCTTGAAGCCCGGTGACGAGGTAGAAGTCGAGATCCTCGGGATCAGTCGAGTGCGAAATCCAGTGAGAGCGGAAGCCTAGTGCCCAGGCACGCCGAACGATTCAAGACGCTACCCGAGTATCCGCTCGCGAAGATTCCGCAACGCAAGCGAGAGCTTCTCGAGCGCGGACTCGACGTCATCGATCTAGGCGTCGGCGATGCCGATCTCGCACCGCCGCCGGGCGTCGTCCGGGCCCTGATCGAAGCGGCCAACGAGCCGGTCATGGGTCGCTATGGGTTCGGCCTTGGACTCGTCCCCTTTCGGGAGGCGATCTCGACATGGATGGACAGGCGATTCGGCTTTCGTCCGAATGCGTTCACGGAGATCGTCCCGCTCATCGGCTCGAAGGAGGGCATCTCGCACCTCGCGCTCGCCTACGCGGAGCCTGGCACGCACACCATCATTCCCGAGCCGGGTTACAACGCCTATCTCGGCGGGACGCTATTCGCGGGCGCCAAGCCGTTCCGGTATGCCCTTCGCCCGCGCACAGAATTCTTGGTCGAGCTGGATGAGATCCCGCGTGACGTACTTCAAAGGACGCGGATTCTCTATTTGAACTATCCGAACAATCCCACGGCGGCGATTGCCCCGATCGACTATCTCGAGCGCGTCGTCGCGCGTTGCCGCGAGCTGGACATTCTTCTCGTCTACGACAACGCGTATTCGGAGCTCGCGTACGACGACTATGTGCCGCCGAGCATCTTCGAGATCGATGGCGCACGCGATATCGCCGTCGAGTTCCACTCGCTCTCGAAAACGTACAACATGACCGGGTGGCGGTGTGGGTGGGCGGTCGCGAACCCGGAGATCTGCTCGACGCTGGCCAAGGTCAAATCTTTCGTCGACACCGGCCAGTTCATGGCGATTCAAGCTGCTGGCATCGCCGCACTCGAGAGCTGGGAGGAGTTCGTTCCCCGCAACGTCGCGACATTCCGGGAGCGTCGAGACGCAGCGGTGCGGGCCTTCAGGGATGCGGGATTTGCGTGTGACGTTCCCAAGGCTACGATGTATCTTTGGCCGAAGCTCCCCGACGATGTGCCGAGCGGACTCTTCGCTGAGCGACTTTTGGAGGACGAAGGGGTAGTGATCATGCCCGGTTCTGCATTTGGGGCAGGCGGAGAAGGCTTTTTTCGCGTATCCTTCGTAACCTCGCCATCGCGCATCGCCGAGGCGGCGCGCCGGGCGGGTAAAGTGTTGGCCAATCTCACGGCGGGGGTCGCTTGAACCCAAAGCGCGAGAAGCTGAATCTGAGGATGAAAAGAGAGCGCGGCGGATCGCTGCTGCTCTCGCTCACGATTCACGTCTTCATCATCATCGCGCTCGCGACGATCACCTTCCGCTATCCGCTCGGCCAACTCATTGGTCTGCCAAAGGACCGCGACCACACTCCGGAGCGGCTGCAATACATGGTTCTGCCGCGCGGCCAGGTGGGCAACGGCTCGCGCACCACGGCAGCCCCGCCCGCGAAGGGGCGGCCGGCTCCGCTGCAGGCACCAACGTTCGTTCCCACTCAGGTTCCGCCGGAGCCACCGAAGGACGAGAGCTCGGGCGCCGTTTCCGGCAAAGCTGGCGGAAAGGGAGATGCTCCCGCGGGCATCGCGACGGGCGTCGAGCCTTTGGCGCCGGATCCGCGCATTCCGCTCGCCGCTTCGCCGTACAAGGCTCCGCAGCGCACACCGGCCGAGATGATCGACTCGACCGTGCAAGCCGCATTTGGCGTGTATTACGATTCCGCGACATACGCGGCCGAGCATCCTGGCCGGCAGCCGGGCGATTGGACGAAAACCACAGCCGACGGCCAGAAGTGGGGCTGGGACCCGACTGGGATTCGACTCGGCAAGTTCACGATCCCTAACGCGATCCTCGCCGCGCTCCCGCTGCGCATCGGCAATGGCGGTCAGTCGCCGGTGGACGTGCGCAGCCGCGCGTGGATGTACAGTGACATCCAGCTGCACGCTCAGCAGTCGATCAGCGAAGACGAATTCCGCGCCGCCGTGCGACGCATTCGCGAGCGGAAAGAGAAAGAGCGTCGCGAAAAGGAAAAGACCGTCACGGCCGACGGCAAAGGCAGCGATCGTTAGCTGATCGCCTGCGGCTCTTCGTCGCTGAACGTTGGCGCCGGCGGCGGCTCCTGCTCGAAGAACGGCCGGAATACACCACACACGACGCCAAGTACCGCGAAATCCGATCGCGGTCCGACCTCGATCGCTCGCTCCGATTGATTGGCCGGCTCGAGAACGATCGTCGCGCCGCGATGCGTCAGCGTTCTGACGGTCGCTTCTTCGCCGATGCGCGCCGCAACCATGTCGCCGTCTTTCGCGCGCGCGGACGGCGACACCATGACGAAATCGCCATCGAGGATGCCGCGACCAATCATGCTGTCGCCCTTGATCTTCACGAAGAACACATCTTCGCTGGGGACGAAGCGACGATCGATCGTGACGAAATACTTGCGATGCTCCGGCAACAGCGACGGCTCGCCGGCGTGCACCCTCCCGAAATACGGAATGGGCTGCGTGTGTCCCGCGGCGGCGAAGCCGAGCAGGCGAACACCGCGTGAGCGCGATTCATCGCGCTGGATGTACCCTTTGCTCTCGAGGGAATGCAACAAGTCGGAAACGGTCTTCGTCGACTTGATGCGAAATCGTCGCGCGATTTCGCGAATGCTCGGCTGGTACGTGTTCTCAGCCAGGAAGTCTATCATGTAGTGATAGACTCGCTTCTCGAGCTGGGTGAGCGGCTCGCTCATTGAGCCCTCTGCGAAGAGGTTGGTTCCCCACGCGGCCGGAAGCGTCAGCGCGCTGCGGCGTGACAATGTAGCGCCCGTCGCGCGCGAGGGTCAACGTGCGTTTCGCTCCGTTACGCGAAAAAAGTCTTGTTGTTCAAGCGCGCAAAAACTTCACCGCATCATCGATGCGCGCGAGCGAACGATCACGTCCGAGCAGCGCGAGCACGTCGAAGATCCCCGCGCTCACGCTGAGTCCAGTGAGCGCGACACGCAGCGGTTGAAACAGCTTTCCCGCGCCCATGCCGCGGCGCTCGGCCTGCGTGCGAAGCGCGTCCTCCATTATCGGCGGCTCCCATGCATCCACCGATGCAAGCGTATCGCGCACGCTCGAGAGCAACTCGAGCGTAGCCGGCCGATCCTTCCATTGCTTCGCCACCGCTTCCGGATCGTAGCTCACGTGCTCGGCGAGGTAGGGAATTGCCTGACGCACGATGTCGTCGACGGTACGCGAGCGCACCTTGAGCAGGTCGATCAACGCAAGGAGCCACTCGCCCCGAGCGTCGAGCTCATTGCGTGTCGCGAGCCCGGCGTCGATCAGCGCCGACGTGACGACGGGGGCGAGCGTCTCACTCGCGAGAAGGCTCAGGTGCTGGCCATTCATCCACTCCAGTTTCTTCACGTCGAAAATTGCCGCCTTCTTCGAGAGTCCCTCGGCGGAAAACAACTCGATCATCTGCGGCACCGTCATCACCTCGATGTCGTTTCCCGGGGACCAGCCGAGCAGCGCGAGGAAGTTGAGCATCGCCTGGGGGAGAATGCCCATGTGACGATAATCGCCAACCGCCGTCGCCCCATGGCGCTTGCTGAGCTTCTTGCCATCGAGGCCATGGATCATCGGCAGATGCGCGAAGCGCGGCAGGTTGGCGCCTAACGCCTCGTACAGCATGATCTGCTTCGGCGTGTTCGAGATGTGGTCGTCGCCGCGCATAACGAGGGTGATTCGCATCGCGATGTCGTCGGACACGACCGCCATGTTGTAGATCGGCGTCGCGTCCGAGCGCAGGATCACAAAGTCCTCGATGTCCTTGTTCGGGAAGGTGATGACCCCGTGGACGAGATCGTCCCACGACGTCGCGCCCTCGGGCACGCGGAATCGCAGCACGAAGGGAGCGCCGGCGGCGACGCGGCGCGCGACGTCGTCGGCGGGGAGGCGATCGCAGCGCCGATCGTAGCGGAACGCGTCGCCAGCCGCCTCTGCCTCACGACGGCGCGCGTCGATCTCGTCAGGCGTGCAGAAGCACCGATAGGCCGCGCCACGATCGAGCAACGTGCGCGCGTCCATCCGATGTCGCTCGAGATTCGCGCCCTGATGTACGACGTCTTCGTCCCATTGGAGTCCGAGCCACTCCAGCCCCTCGAAGATGCCGCGCGTGCTCGCCTCCGTGCTGCGCGCCTTGTCGGTATCCTCGATTCGCAGGAGGAATTGGCCGCCATAGTGCTTGACGTATAGCCAGTTGAAGAGAGCGGTGCGCGCGCTGCCGACGTGCAGGTAGCCGGTTGGCGAAGGAGCGAATCGGAGACGGTTCATGCACGAAAATTAGAGGCCAGGTGCCAGAGGGTAGGGGTCAGGCCTGCTGGTGGAATGCCGATGGCC
>DATBHD010000114.1:0-21043 GCA_036557635.1 Gemmatimonadaceae bacterium | reverse complement strand
GGACGTAACGACGGCGGTTGCGCGCGGCGATCTGTCGAGAAAGATCACGGTGGAGGTGCGAGGTGAGATCCTCGAGCTGAAGAACACGATCAACACGATGGTCGACCAGCTCAACGCTTTCACGAGCGAAGTCACGCGCGTGGCGCGTGAGGTGGGTACGGAAGGAAAGCTCGGTGGTCAGGCGAAGGTGGCGGGCGCGGGCGGCGTGTGGCGTGACCTGACGGACAACGTGAACTCGTTGGCGTCCAATCTCACCGGCCAGGTCCGCAACATCGCGGATGTGTCGACCGCGATCGCGAATGGTGATCTGAGCCAGAAGATCACCGTCGAAGCGCAGGGCGAGGTCCTCAACCTCAAGGACACCATCAACGCGATGGTGGAGAAGCTCCGCGTGTTCGCGGACGAGGTGACACGCGTCGCGAAGGAAGTCGGCACGGAGGGAGAGCTCGGCGGACAGGCGGAAGTGCCCGGCGTCGCCGGCACATGGAAGGCGCTCACGGACAGCGTGAACGCGATGGCGAACTCGCTCACGGTGCAGGTGCGCAACATCGCCGACGTCGCGACCGCGGTGACGAAGGGCGACCTCACGCGGCAGATCACCGTCGACGCGCAGGGCGAGCTGGATGAGTTGAAGCAGAACATCAACCAGATGATCGGCAACCTGCGCGAGACGACGGAGCGCAACCAGGAACAGGACTGGCTCAAGACGAACCTCGCGAAGTTCTCGCGGATGATGCAGGGACAGAAGGATCTGGAGTCCGTGTCCCGGCTGATCATGTCGGAGCTGACGCCGCTGGTGTCGGCGCATCACGGCGCGTTCTTCATGGCCGAGGGCGACCTTGGCGACCTTGGCGATCCGATGTTGAAGCTCATCGCGAGCTACGCGTATCGCGCGCGGAAAAACGTGAGCAATCGATTCAGTCCGGGGGAGGGACTCGTTGGGCAGGCCGCGCTCGAGAAGCAGCCGATTCTCTTGACGAACGTGCCTGACGACTACATCCAGATCGCGTCCGGATTAGGCGAGGCACCGCCGCGCAACATCATTGTGCTTCCGATCTTGTTCGAGGGCGATGTCAAAGCCGTCATCGAGCTGGCGAGCTTTCTCCCGTTCAGCGCGATCCATCAGACGTTCCTGGATCAGCTGGCCGAATCGATCGGAGTCGTGCTGAACATGATTCAGGCGAACATGCGCACCGAGGAGCTGCTCGAGCAGTCACAGAAGCTCACGCAGGAGCTGCAGAGCCAGTCGAGAGAGCTGCAGCAACAGCAGGAGGAGCTGAAGCGGTCGAACGCGGAGCTCGAGGCGCAAGCCCGCACGCTTCGTCAGTCCGAGGAGCTGCTCAAGGATCAGCAGGAGGAATTGCAGCAGGTCAACGAGGAGCTGGAGGAAAAGGCGAGCCTCCTCGCCGAGCAGAACACGAAGGTGGAGCAGAAGAACCGGGAAGTCGAATCGGCGCGGCAAGCGCTCGAGGAGAAGGCACAGCAGCTCGCGCTCAGCTCGAAGTACAAGAGCGAGTTCCTCGCGAACATGAGTCACGAGCTGCGGACGCCGCTCAACTCGCTCCTCATCCTCGCCAAGCTGCTTACCGAGAACAAGGAGAAGAACCTCAGCGGCAAGCAGGTGGAGTTCGCGCAGACGATCTACTCGTCAGGCACCGATCTTCTCAACCTGATCAACGACATTCTAGATCTGTCCAAGGTCGAGGCGGGGAAGATGGAGGTGAACGCGACGGACGTGACGATGCGCGACGTGACGGACTTCGTGGAGCGCACGTTCCGGCCGGTCGCCGAGCAGAAGAATCTCGCGCTTTCGGTCGAGGTCGCGCCGGACACGCCGTCGCCGATCTACACCGACGGACAGCGACTTCAGCAAGTGCTCAAGAACCTGTTGTCGAACGCGGTGAAGTTCACGGAGCGCGGGGGGGTGACGCTGTCGATCCGGCGCTCCGAGACGAGCCGCCGCTTCGCGTCGCGGTCGCTGGATCGCGCCGACGAGGTGATCGCGCTCGCGGTGAAGGACACGGGCATCGGCATCCCGCGCGACAAGCAGCAGCTCATCTTCGAGGCGTTCCAGCAGGCCGACGGTACGACGAGCCGGAAGTACGGCGGCACGGGTCTCGGGCTGTCGATCAGCCGAGAGATCGCGCGCCTTCTCGGCGGCGAAATTCACGTCGAGAGTACGCCCGGGCAAGGCAGTACATTCACGCTCTATCTTCCCGTCCGCTATCACGAGGACGATCGCCGGCGCGTCGAGGAGGGGCTGAGCTCGGCCCCGCGTCCGGAGCGACTCCGCGCGCTGCCGGCGATGGACCGTGGGCCCGCGGCGCCGAACGTTTCGTCGGCGGAGGCGCGGAGCGAGCCGTCGGATGCATGGCGGCTGCCCGACCTCTCGTCGATCGGCACGGAAGACGAGCCTAACGATGGCGGCGCCGTCGGCACGATGGCGCCCGCGGAAGAGGCGCCGCGGCCGCGCGGCTTCGAGGACGACCGCGACGACCTGCACCCGGGGGATCGCGTCGTCTTGATCGTGGAAGACGACGCGAGCTTCGCGCACATCCTGCTCGATCTCGCGCGGGAGAAGGGCTTCAAGGGAATCGTCGGCCACGACGGCCGGGTCGGTCTGCAGCTGGCGCACACCTATCGGCCCGACGCGATCACGCTCGACATCGACATGCCGGGGATCGACGGCTGGGCGGTGCTCGACCGGCTCAAGCATCACCCCGACACGAGGCACATTCCGGTTCACATCATCACCGGTATTCGCGAGCGGCAACACGGCATGAAGGCAGGGGCGATCGCGTATCTCGAGAAACCCGTCACGCCGGAAGCGCTCGACGATTCCTTCAATCGCATCGCGCAGTTCATCGATCAGCAGGTAAAGCATTTGCTCATCGTCGAGGACGACGACGTGCAGCGCGAGAGCGTGATCGAGCTCATCGCGCACGAGGACGTCGAGCTCACCGCCGTCGCGACGTCGGCCGAGGCGCTGCACGAGCTCGAGGTGAAGCACTACGATTGCATGGTGCTCGACCTCGGCCTCCAGGGCGGTCAGGACGGCTTCGAGCTGCTCGAGACGGTGAAGGCGGATCGGGCGATGCGAGACTTGCCGATCATCATCTACACCGGCAAGGAGCTGACACGCGAGGAAGAGACGCGGCTCCGGCGATTCGCCGACACGATCATCATCAAGGACGTCAAGAGTCCCGAGCGCCTCCTCGACGAGACGGCGCTGTTCCTCCATCGCGTCGAGGCGAAACTTCCCGAGCAGAAGCGGCGGATGCTGGAGCGGCTGCACAACGCGGACGCGGTCTTCGCGGGGAAACACGTCCTGATCGTCGATGATGACGTGCGAAACATCTTCTCGCTGACGAGCGTCCTCGAGGATCACGGGATGCGCGTCTCGTTCGCCGAGAACGGCAAGTACGCGATCGACCTGCTCGAGAAGACGCCGCACGTCGATCTCGTCCTGATGGACGTGATGATGCCGGAAATGGATGGCTACGAAACGACGCGCGCGATGCGTCAGATTCAGGAATTCCGCAATCTGCCGATCATCGCGCTCACCGCCAAGGCGATGAAAGGCGACCGCGAGAAGTGCATCGCCGCCGGTGCCTCCGATTACATCACGAAGCCTGTCGATACCGAGCAGCTTCTGAGTCTGATGCGGGTATGGTTGTACCGATAACGCACGGCAAGGCACTCACGGGCCCACCCGTCGCCTACAGCTCCGATCTCGAGCGAGTCGAGATCAAGTTGCTGCTCGAGGGGATTTACCGGCACTACGGCTTCGATTTTCGCTCCTACGCCTACGCGTCGCTTCGCCGTCGTCTCTGGAAGCGCACGGAGGCCGAAGGACTCCGCACGATCTCGGAGCTGCAGGCGCGGGTGCTCCACGACTCCGAAACGATGGAGCGCTTGCTGCTCGATCTGTCGGTGAACGTGACGGCGATGTTCCGCGACGCCGGCTTCTATCGTGCCTTTCGCCAGATCGCGATTCCGCTGCTGCGGACGTGGCCGTTCATTCGAATCTGGCACGCGGGCTGTTCCACCGGCGAGGAAGTGTTTTCGATGGCGATTCTCCTTACCGAGGAAGGACTGTACGATCGATCTCGTCTCTACGCGACGGACATCAACGACGTCGTTCTGCAGCAGGCGAAGGCAGGCATCTTCCCGCTGAATCGCATGCAGGAGTACACCGAGAACTACATCCGCGCCGGCGGCGCCCACTCCTTCTCCGAGTACTACACGGCGAAATACGACGGCGCGCTGTTCAGTCCGACCCTGACGCGCAACGTCGTATTCTCCCAGCACAACCTCGTCACCGACCGCTCCTTTGCGGAGTTCAACGTCGTCTTCTGCCGCAATGTCCTGATCTACTTCGATCGCGAGCTGCAGGACCGCGTCCACGCGCTGTTTTACGACAGTCTCTCGATGTTCGGCGTGCTGGCACTCGGCTCCAAGGAGACGTTGCGATTCTCGAAGTACGAGCCTTGCTATGAGAAGCTCCACGCGCGGGAAAAGATGTATCGAAAGGTGAAGTAATCTCTCGGCATTCAGCCCGTGGCATACTCGATCGTGGTTATTGGCACATCCTGGGGAGGGCTCAACGCATCGCGTGAGCTGGTGGGCAGACTGCCGGCGGGCTTTCGCGTTCCGACGGTGCTCGTACAGCATCGGCATCGGGACTCGGATCACCTGCTGAGCACGTTCTTACAAGAGCGGACCAGACTCACGGTCGCGGAGGTCGAGGACAAGATGCCGATCGAGCCGGGAATGCTTTTCATCGCCCCCGCCGACTACCATTTGCTCATCGATCGCGACGTCTTCTCGCTGACAACGGACGCGCCGGTTCGCCACAGTCGTCCCTCGATCGACGTGACGTTCTCTTCCGCGGCCGACGCGTATGCCGCGGCGACGATCGGTGTGGTGCTCACCGGCGCCAACGAGGACGGATCGCGCGGGCTCCGGCGCATCTTCGACCGCGGCGGCCTCGCGTTCGTGCAGGATCCGAGCAGCGCCGAGAGTCCGGCGATGCCGGCGGCGGCGATTCGCTGCGTGCCGGATGCGCGCGTCGACAGCATTGCCGGGATCGCCTCGGCACTCGCCGGTCTCGATACGGACGCGAAGAACGAGCGCGAGGGCGGCGCTCGTGCCCCCGTCGCGCCGCGCGCGGGCGCCCCGCGCCGCGTCGTGCCGCCGGGAGGCGCATGAGCGGGGGCCGCTCAGCGCCTAACGGTCCCAGATCACCCGCGCGCCAACCAATGGCGCCGCCGGTGACGACGGAGCAGGTCGACATTCTCATCGTCGACGACCGTGCCGAGAATCTGCTCGCGCTCGAGGCAATTCTCGAGCCGTTGCATCAACGGCTCGTGCGTGCCTCGTCAGGCGAGGAAGCGCTGCGCCGGCTGCTCGAGCGCGACGTCGCGCTGATCCTGCTCGACGTTCAGATGCCGGGGATGAACGGTTTCGAGACCGCACGATTGATCAAATCCCGCGAGCGCACGAAATACGTCCCGATCATCTTCCTCACCGCGATCAGCAAGGAGGACGCGTACGTCTTCGAGGGATACTCCGTCGGCGCGGTGGACTATCTCTTCAAGCCGTTCCAGCCGGCGGTCCTCCGCTCCAAGGTCGCGGCATTCGTCGACCTGTACGTGAGGCAGCGCAACGTCGCCGCGAAGGAAGCCCTGGTACGCGAGAGCGACCGGCGCGAGATGGAGCTGCGCCACATGCGCGAGCTCTGGGAGTCGCAAGCGCGCTTTCGCGAAGTCGTCACGTCCGCGCTCGATGCGATCATTCTGTTCGACGCCGCGGGCACGATCACGCTCTTCAATTCCGCGGCCGAGCTGATGTTCCGTCGCACGAGCGCGGACGCCGTCGGCACGCCGATCGCCGGTCTCTTTGCCGACGAGTCACAGGCGGTTCGCATGCTGCGCGTCTTCGCCGAAGGCCGCGACGGCGAAGATTCGCTGGGGCTCAACACGGGCGTCGGTGTGCGCGCGCTCACCGCGCTCCGCGCGAGCGGCGAGTCCTTTCCGATCGAGGCGTCGGTGTCGATGCTCGAGGCGCCGCGCGATACGACCTACACGCTCATCGTGCGCGACGTCTCGGAGCGCGTGCGTCATGAGGAGATGCTCAAGCAGCAAGCCGTCTCGCTCGCGAATACGATGAACGAGCTCAAGGCGCTCAACGACGAGTTGAACGAGCGTCAGCAGGACCTCGAACGCGCGATGACGGCGCGCAGCCGCTTCTACGCGTCGATGAGTCACGAGCTGCGCACGCCGATCAACGCCGTCCTCGGCTACAGCACGCTCCTGCTCGAGGACATTTATGGTCCGCTCAACGAGAAGCAACGCGAGGGAATCGAGCGAACGCACAAAGCCGCGAAGCATCTGCTCGAGCTCGTGAACGACGTGCTCGATCTCTCCAAGATCGAAGCGGGCAAGATCGACCTCCGCCTGCAGCCGGTCACCTTTCCCTCCATCATCGAGGATCTGTTCGTCACCGTGCGGCCGCTCGCCGACCAGTACGGTTCGACGCTGCGTATCGAACACAGCGGCGAACCGATTCGCATCGTCTCCGACCCGCGACGCCTGCGACAGATTCTCCTCAATCTGCTCTCCAACGCGATCAAGTTCGGCGGCGGCAAGCCGATTCGCGTCGTGTTGGCGCGACGCGACGACGGTGGCGTCGTCGTCGAAGTGATCGACGAGGGGGAGGGCATCGCGCCCGCGGATCAAGAGCGCATCTTCCACGAGTTCGTTCAGTTGGGAAAAACGCAGATCGCCGAAGGCACCGGACTCGGGCTACCCATCTCACGCCGCCTCGCGGAGCTCTTGCGCGGCTCATTGACACTGCACTCCGAGCTGGGCAAGGGCAGCTCGTTCCGTCTCGCATTGCCGCTGAGCGAAGAGCGTGCGGCGCGAATCGGCGATCAGGATCCGACGCCACCGCCAAGCGGTGATCGCGTCGCGGCCGCGCCGAACGGCGACGATCATTCATCCGCGGCGCACGCGACGAGTCGAATGGCGAGTTGAATCGACAACGCGCAAGTTGGTGACCGACGTCACGTTTCTCGACGCGAGTCGACTCTGAACAAACCCGACCGTCGTCGGTATATTCTCGCACTATGCGCGTGCTGTGCGTCGGTCGGCATCCGTATCTCAGTGACCATCTCTGTCGGTTCTTCGCCGCCCTGGGTGTGTATGCCCGCCCGGTTGTCGGACTCGACGAGGCCATCGACGCGGCGATGCGATATCAGCCGGATGCGGTCGTTTGCGATTACGACCTGCTCGCCACGATTCCACTCGACGGTTGGGAGCGCGATCCATTGCTGTCCCGTTTGCCGGTGATCGCGGTGAGCTTGACACGACGGCCTGAAGAGGTGCATCTGCTCGATGTGAATGGCATCGCGGGTTTTCTCTATTTGCCGACGCTCGATCGCCAGCACGCCCTGCGAATGCTCGGCGCGGCGGCTTCGTGGCGGCGCGCCGCGATAACCGCGCCCGCGTCGCTGTCCTGGCCCGCGCCTCGCGCGCGATTTCCCTCGTGACTTTTTAGGATGTAGACGTGAATCATGACGATCGGGACGTTACGGAAACGTCCCGCCTGTCGACCGCGCGGGTGCGGCCGGCCGATGACCGCGGTCAGACCAGTGATCCGGAGGATCGCTCCCGAGTGCGCGAAACGGACACGACGTCGAAGGCGCTGCCGCCGCATGCGGACTCGCTTCCCGTGCGCCCGATGCGCGTCGACGCCGCCTCGGTCCTCAACGCGCTCGGCAGCGCCATCGCCGTCGTCGGCTCGGACTGGCGCATCCAAATGATGAATCGGCAGTGGGAACGTATCTTCGGTCGTTCCGCCGCCGAATGTACGCGGCGAGATCTCTTCGCCGCGTTTCCTTTTTTCGCCGAAGCGCATGCGGCGAGCATGCTTCGCGCGGCGCGCGCCGACGGCGCGACACGGCACTTCGATCTCGAGCTGGCGTCGCCGGACGCGCTCGGCATCGAGCGCTACGGCGTGCGCGTCGTCTGCAACGATGATGAGCAGTTGATAATCGACGTGACGGAATCGGCGGCGGCGAGCGGACGCGATGCCGCCGAGCACAACGCGGAGAACGCATCGTTACGTCGACTCGCTCGGCAAATGGCCGCGATCGCCGATTCGGGCGAACTGCTCGATCTCCTCTGTTCGGCGGCGACCGAGCAGTGCGATGCGTCCGGAGCCGCGGTGTTGCGCGGAGCCGGGAGCGAGGGAGAGGTCGTGGCGGCTACCGGCGCGATGACGCTGGGACGCGAGCGCCGGTTCCCGCTCGACGGCTCGGTCGCGGAGGAAGCGCTCGCGAGCCGGGACGTCGTCTCGGTGGAAAACTTCACCGCGGGACAGCGTCCGCTGGCGCGCATCGTTCCCGAGTTGCAGATCGGCCCGATGCTCGCGGCGCCGCTGGTGGCGCACGACCGCTTGTTAGGCATCCTGACCGTCGTGCGCGGCCAGCGCGCACCGGCATTCTCATCGCTCGAGGCGCAGCGGTTGCGCGTCATCGCCGACCACGCCGCGCTCGCGATGTGGAAAGCGGAGCTGCTCGAGCAGTCGCGCGCGGCCGATCACGCCAAGGGGCGCTTTCTCGCCACCATCTCGCACGAGCTGCGGACGCCGCTCACCGCGCTCACCGGCTACGAGGAGCTCCTCGCGGACGAAGTCATGGGCCCGCTCACCGAGTCGCAGACCGACGTGCTCGAGCGCATGCGGTCGGTGACGCACCATCTGACGGTGATGATCGAGGAGGTGCTCGCCTTCTCGAGCATCGAAGCCGGCCGGGAAGTCGTTAGGCCGACGGAGTTCCTCGCCGAGGATCTGGTGCGAGCGGCGGCGGCGATCGTCGAGCCTCTCGCGCGACAGAAGCGGCTGCGCCTGATCTGCGATCTGCCGGCGGACCCCATTCGCGTCACGAGCGACATCGACAAGGTCCGGCAGATCGTCGTGAATCTCGCCGGCAACGCCGTGAAGTTCACCGATCACGGCGAGGTACGGATCGCGCTGAGCGAGCTCCACTCGTCCGGTGAGGCCGACGGCGAAGACCGCCGTGAGGTGCGCTTCGCGGTGACGGACACGGGCGCGGGCATTGCCCCCGAGGACGCGCGGCGCCTCTTCCGCCCATTCTCACAGGTGGACGCCGGCCTCACCCGACGGCACGGCGGAACGGGGCTCGGTCTCTACATCTCGCAGCGGCTGGCGCAGCTGCTGGGCGGACGCATCGACGTCGAGAGTGAGATCGACGTCGGATCGACGTTCACCCTGGCCATTCCGGCCGACTAGTCCGAGAGCATCACAAGCAGATTCCTCGCCTCGCCTGGAATGACAGAAATTGTCGTCCCGAGGCGCAAAGCGGCGAGGGATCTGCCCTTGGCCCATGCAGTCGAATCCGGATTTGACGGCTACATTTCACGCACGTTTGCCTTTCCGTCACATGAGCTCCTTACCGATTACGAGCGCCTTCAACGACGGATACGTCGCCGAGATGTACGACGCGTATCGCCGCGACCCATCGTCCGTCGACGAGTCCTGGCGTCAATTCTTTCGCTTTGCCGAATCGCTCTCGGGCACGGCCGGGCCAGTTGCCATCGACGAGTCGCTGCTACGCAAAGTCGCGGGAGCCGCTGCTCTGCTTGGCGCGATCCAACGCTACGGTCACCTCGCTGTTCAGCTCGACCCACTGGGTTCGCCGCCGCTGGGCGCCGCCGAGCTCAAGCCGGAGTTCCACGGCATCACCGAGAGCGATCTCGCGGACATTCCGGCGACCGCGCTCGCTGATGCGCATACGAGCGCTCCGCCGACCGGCACCGCCGCCGACGTCGTCGCGCTCATGCGCGAGCTGTATTGCGGCACGATCGGATTCGAATTCGATCATCTGGAAGAGGAGGCGGAGCGCGACTGGTTCCGCCGCGCGATCGAAGAGCGTCAGATTACGGCGGCCCTGACTCCCGACGAGAAGCGCCGCGTATTGCGTCGCCTCACCGACGTCGACGGCTTCGAGCGCTTTCTTGGCCTCGCGTTCGTGAACGTGAAACGCTTCTCCATCGAGGGCGTCGACGCGCTGGTGCCGATGATCGACGAGGCCATCGAGCGCGGTGCGCGAGCCGGCGCGCGGGCGGTGGTCGTCGGGATGGCGCACCGCGGCCGGCTGAACGTGCTCACGCACATTCTCAACAAGCCCCCGCAAGCGCTCTTCGAGGAATTCCTCGGTCACCACGGTGACACCAACTCCGCCAGCGGCAGCGGCGATGTGAAATATCACCTCGGCTACCGCAGCGAGCGGGAGGTCGAAGGCGTCGGCACGGTGGAGCTCGAGCTCGCGCCCAATCCGAGCCACCTCGAGTTCGTGAATCCGGTGCTCCAGGGCGCGGCGCGCGCGAAGCAGCGCGTCGACGGGGGGGCGCCGGGCGAGCGCGACGAATCGAAGGTGTTGCCGATTCTCGTGCACGGCGACGCGGCATTTCCCGGTGA
Organism: Gemmatimonadaceae bacterium; assembly: GCA_036557635.1. GTDB lineage: Bacteria > Gemmatimonadota > Gemmatimonadetes > Gemmatimonadales > Gemmatimonadaceae > AG2. Next base: position 10,540 of record DATBHD010000114.1, on the reverse strand, counting down.
GGGGGTTGTTGCGGAAACGCTAAACCTGGCGAAGCTCGATGGCTATCGTGTCGGCGGAACGCTGCATGTCATCGCCAACAATCAGGTGGGCTTCACCACCGACCCGCCGGAGAGCCGCTCGACGTACTACGCGAGCGACCTGGCCAAGGGATTCGAGATCCCGGTCGTGCACGTGAATGCCGACGACGCCGAGGCGTGCATTCAGGCGGTGCGGCTCGCGATCGCGTATCGCCAGCGCTTTCATAAGGATTTCCTCATCGACGTCGTCGGCTACCGCCGGCATGGCCATAACGAGGCCGATCAGCCCGCGTTCACGCAGCCGAGGCTGTACGAGCTGATCAAGGCGCATCCGTCGCCGCGGGAGGTGTGGGGAGCGCGACTCGTGCGCGAACGGGTCGTGACCGACGACGACGTCCAGGCCATGGATCGCGACGTCGCCGATGAGCTCGAGCGCACGTTCGCGGCGACCAAGAACGCCGACACCGACGAATATCCGGCCGCGGTGCGGCCCGAGGAGCCCAGGCTCGCCGAGACGCGCGAGACAGCGGTGCGCCCGGAGCAGCTGGTCGCGCTCAACGAGCAGTTGCTGCAGTGGCCCTCCACGTTCAAGCTCCACCCGACGCTCCAACGTACGCTGCCGCGTCGTCGCGACGCCATTCACAACGGCGGTATCGATTGGGGACATGCGGAAGCGCTCGCGTTCGCGTCGTTGCTCTCGGACGGGCTGAGTGTGCGTCTCACGGGTCAGGACACGGAGCGTGGTACCTTCTCGCATCGCCAGGCGGTGCTGCACGACGCGAACACGGGCGAGCGGTACATCCCCCTCGCCAAGCTTCCGCAAGCGCGCGGGACCTTCGAGATCTACAACAGCCCGCTCTCGGAGACGGCGGTGCTGGGCTTCGAGTATGGCTTCAGCACGGCGGCGCCTAACGATCTCGTCCTCTGGGAGGCGCAGTTCGGCGACTTCGCGAACGTCGCGCAACCGATCGTCGATCAGTTTCTCGCCGCCGACCGCGCGAAGTGGGGACAGGACTCGGGCCTCGTGCTGCTGCTGCCGCACGGCTACGAGGGACAGGGGCCGGAGCACTCGAGCGCGCGCCTCGAGCGATATCTGCAGCTCTGCGCCGAGAACAACATGATCGTCGCGTACCCGTCGAGTCCCGCCCAGTACTTCCATGTGCTGCGCCGGCAGGCACTGCGGTCGGCCAGGCGGCCGCTCTTTCTGATGCAGCCGAAATCGCTGCTGCGACTCCCGGCGGCCGCATCGAAACTCGAGGAGCTCGCGACGGGCAGCTTCCGCCCGGTCATCGACGACCCGTCGGCGGATCGCCGCCACGACGAGGTTCGACGCCTCGTCTTCTGCTCGGGGAAGCTGTATTACGACCTCATCGAGAAGGCACGCCCGGCCGGGATAGCAATCGTTCGCATCGAAGAGCTCTATCCGTGGCCGCAGGACGTCGCGCGTATCGTCGATAGCTACCCGAACGTCGAGGAGGTTGTCTGGGCGCAGGAAGAGCCGAAAAACATGGGCGCGTGGACCTATGTGTCGCCGCGAATGCGTGCCGACATCGGGACGATGCTCCCCCTGCGCTACATCGGTCGTCCCGAGCGCGCGGCGCCTGCCGAGGGTTATCACACCTCGCACGTTCAGGAGCAGTCGCGCATCGTGAGCGATGTACTGACCGTGCCGGCACCTTCGGGACGACGAAAGGCCGGCGCCGCAAGGTGACTCGCTGGTGTCGATCGGTGGACTCGAACGCTGGCCAGCAATGCTCGCTGGCCTTCCCCTTCACCACCCTCCGCTAGCGAACCACAAGCCTGACAGTTCCCATGCGCGCCATGGCTGTGAACTCTGGCGCGCTCCCATACTTTTCGACGCATGATTCGACGTGGACTCATCGCGGCGTTTGCCGCCGCTCTCACACTCGCATCGCGCGCCTCCGCGCAGCAGAGCGGGGCCGCCGAGCTCGGAGAGCTCATTCACGGCCTCGGCGTCAACACGCGCGTGCTCGTCATCGCCGCGCACCCCGACGACGAGGATACGCAACTCATCACCTGGCTCGCGCGCGGGCGGCAGGTCGAAACCGCGTACCTGTCGCTGACACGAGGCGACGGGGGGCAGAATCTCATCGGCAACGAGCTCGGCGAAGCGCTGGGCGCGATTCGCACCGAGGAGCTCCTCGCCGCGCGCCGCATCGACGGCGGACATCAGTATTTCACGCGAGCGTACGACTTCGGCTTCTCGAAGAGCGCGGAGGAGACGTACAAGCATTGGCCGAAGGATTCGATCCTGCGCGACGTGGTCAGCGTCGTGCGCGATTTTCGGCCGCACGTGATCGTCGCCGTATTCAGCGGCACACCGCGCGATGGGCATGGCCATCATCAGGTGTCCGGGCTCCTCGCGCGCGAGGCATTCGATCTGGCCGGTGACAGCATCCGCATGCCGCGAAGCGTCACCCACGGCAGAGCACCGTGGGCGCCGCTCAAATTCTATCGATCGTCCCGCTTCGGGGGCGAGTCCACGTATCGCTTCGATGTCGGCGAGTACTCACCGCTTCGCGAGCAGTCGTACGCCGAGATCGCCGCCGCCAGTCGTTCGCAGCACAAATCGCAGGCGTTCGGCTCGCTGCGCCGAAAGGGCGTGATCATGGATGGCGTGCGGCTCGAGGCGTCGCGCGCCGGCTCGGTGACTCCGGGGATGACGGAAACGTCGCTGTTCGACGGCATCGACACGACATGGACGCGCGTGGCGCGCGAAACCAGAGGTTCGTCGAACGCGATCGACTCGATTCCCGCCGCCATCGCGGCGGTGCGGCGCGCGTATGATCCTTTCGCGCCCGAAAAGCTGCTCCAGCCACTCGGCAACGTTAGGCGCCTGGTTGTGAGCGCGCGCAGCGTGCGCGATCTCGACGCGGAAGCAGCGCTCGCCGAGCTGGAACGGCGCGTCGATCGCGCGATCGTGCTCGCGTCTGGTGTCGGGATCGAGGCCGTCGCCGATCACGAGACGTGGGCGATCGAGGAGCCGGTGCGCGTGGCGGCGAACGTGTTCAACCGGAGCCGCGGCCTGCCGCTGTCGGTTGGCGTCTCCTTCGACGGGCGTACGCAGTCGGTGCGGGATGCGGGCTCCGTCGCTCCACTCGCGAGCGTGCAGCTCGGCGACACGTTAGGCGCCGACGCGCTGGCGCCGACGCAGCCCTGGTGGCTGGTGCGCCCGCGCTTGGGGGATATCTTCGGCACGCCGATCCTCGCCTATCCTGAAGACCGTCTCCACGGACTCGCGGCCAGCATCTCCGGCGACATCGGCGGCGCCGCCTTCCAGGCCACGCAGCCGGTCGTCTACCGCTACGCCGATCCCGTCAAGGGCGAGATCCAGCGCCCGATCGCGCTGGTGCCTGCCATCAGCGTCACCGTCGACCAGCCGATCCAGTACGTGCCGGCGAATCGCCCGTTCGAGCGAATCGTTAGGATCGAGCTGAAGTCGGCGAGCAGCCATCCGCGAAGCGTACGAGTTTCCCTGGCCTTGCCCCGCGGCCTCACCGCCGATTCGACATCTCGAACGATCGGCCTCCCGGACTATGCTGGGAACTTCGGCGGCGAGGGCGAGCCGCAGGGAATTCCCGGCGGGCGCGCCGTTGCCGCGAATTCGCCCGTCCGCGCGGTCGAATTCCACGTCAGCGGTACGCTGCCGCAAGGCCGCCACACGATCTCGGCGATCGCGGAGAGCGAAGGGCGAAAGTATGCCACTGGCTACACGCTCGTGGATTACGATCACATCCGCCCGCTACGGCTCTTCCACGACGCGACGCTCGAGCTGAGCGCGGTGGATGTGAAGGTCGCGACGGGACTCAACGTCGCGTACATCCCTGGTGTCGGCGACAACGTCGCGCCGATGCTCGAGCAGCTCGGCATTCCGCTCACCGTCATCCCGCCGTCGATGGTAGCGACGACGGATCTGTCGGCTTTCACGACGGTCGTGGTCGGGCCTCGGGCGTACGAATCCAGTCCGAGCCTCGTCGCCGCGAATCCCAAACTCCTCGATTTCGCGCGCCGCGGCCGTACGCTCGTCGTCCAGTACGGCCAGTTCGAGATGGCGAATCCCGGAATGATGCCCTATCCAATCAGAATGGCCCGGCCCGCCGATCGCGTCACCGAGGAGAACGCCGCGGTGCGCGTCACGGATCCGGCGTCGCCGATCCTCAACTCGCCGAACCGCATCATGCCCGCGGACTGGGACGGCTGGGTGCAGGAGCGCACGCTGTACATGCCGCGCGCGCACGACGACCGTTACCGCACGGTGCTCTCGATGAACGACACCGGCGAGTCGGCCAACGATGGCGCGATCCTCGTTGCGCCGTTAGGCAAGGGCACTTACGTCTACACGACACTGGCGCTGTTCCGACAACTGCCGGCCGGCGTCCCGGGCGGCGCGCGCCTGTTCGTCAATCTCCTCAGCGCCGATCAGCGGTCGGCCGGCACTCCGCCCGCGCCGCCGAAACCGTGATCCGTCGCGACGTCGGTCGCTGGCTTTCCGCGCTGCTCTTTTTCATCGTCGCGTCCTGCGGCGGTGATTCGCGCACACCGCTCGTCGTCTACTCTCCGCACGGCAAGGACCTGCTGCAGTACTACGAGCACGCGTTCGAGCAGTCGCATCCGAACGTCGACGTCCAGTGGGTCGACATGGGATCGCAGGACGCGCTCGACCGCCTGCGCTCCGAGCGCGCCAACCCCCAGGCCGACGTCTGGTTCGGCGCGCCATCCGAGACATTCGCGCGCGCGGCGAGCGAGGGGCTGCTCGAGCCCTATCGCCCAACGTGGGCCTCCGTCATGCCTGACGAGGCACACGACGCGAAGGACCTGTGGTACGGCACCTATCTGACTCCCGAGGTCATCGCGTACAACACCCAGCTCCTCTCGGCGGCGGACGCCCCCAAGGACTGGGACGATGTGCTCGATCCGAAGTGGAAGGGGAAGATCATCATTCGCGACCCCATTCCCAGCGGATCGATGCGCGCCATATTCGGCGCGATCATCTTACGTGAGCTCAAGCGCACGGGATCGACCGCGGCCGGCTTCGATTGGCTGCGCCGCCTCGACGCGAACACGAAAGAGTACGTCATCAGTCCAACGATGCTGTATCAGAAGCTCGGCCAACGCGAGGGCGTGCTGAGCCTCTACGACATGCCCGATATCGAAACGCTGCGTCAAACGACGAAGTATCCGATCGCCTCGCGCATTCCATCGTCGGGCACGCCCCTGCTGGTGGATTGCATCGCCATCGTGAAGGGAACGCGGCATCCGGAGCTGGCGCAGGAGTTTTACGAGTTTGTAACATCGCCACAGGCGTTGCGGGTCGCCGCCAACCGGTTCGTGCGCATGCCGGCGCGCCCCGACATTTCCAGCGACTCGCTTCCGGCGTGGATTCGCGACGCGCGCGCCCAGATCAAGCCGATGCCCCTCGATCGTCGAATGCTCGCCGACAGCCTCGACAGCTGGATGTCGTACTGGGACGCGCACGTGCGCAACTGCTGTCGGGCGCGGTGACACTCGGGATCGAGCATCTCACTCGTCGTTTCGTCGACGCCCCCCACCCGGCGGTCGACGACATGTCATTCACCGTCGGCAAGGCGGAAGTACTCGCCCTCGTCGGCGCGTCCGGGTCGGGAAAGACGACGACGCTCCGCCTGATTGCCGGCTACGAGCCCCCCGACGCCGGGCGCATCGTACTCGACGACGCGCGCGGCGCCTCACGGGACATCACCACCGACTCGCCACAACGCCGCGGCTTCGGCATGGTGTTCCAGCATTACGCGCTCTTCCCGCACATGAGCGTCGCCGAGAACGTCGCGTTCGGCCTCGAGGCGCGCGGAGTGAACAAGAGCGATCGGCTCGGCCGTGCTCGTCAGGCGCTCGAGCGCGTCGGGCTTGCCGACGCGGGGCCGCGCGCGATTCAATCGCTCTCCGGCGGCGAGCAGCAACGCGTCGCGCTGGCGCGCGCGATCGTCATCGACCCGCCGGTGCTGCTGCTCGACGAGCCGCTCTCGAACCTCGATCCGGCGCGCCGCCAGGAGACGCGCGAATGGCTGCGGCTCAAGCTGCACGAGCTCGAATCCATCGCGATCTTCGTGACGCACGACCAGGAGGACGCGTTCGCGATCGCCGATCGCATGGCGGTGATGAACGAAGGCAAACTGCTCCAGATCGGGACCGCCGACGAGCTCTATCGACAGCCGACGAGCTTTCATGTGGCGCAATTCATCGGTCGGTCGACGCTCGTCGGCGCGCGCCGCGACGGACCCAGAGTGCGGATCACGCTTGCTGGAGTGAGCCAGGAGGCGCCGGTCGCTTCGGTAGCCGGGAATCCCGCGAGCGAGGCCCGGCTCACCGCCGTCGTGCGTCCCGAGATGCTTGCCATCTGTCCGCCGGGATCGCCCGACACCTGGCGCGGTCGCGTCGACTCGCGCCGTTACGCCGGCTCGCACTACGTCTACCGCGTGTCGGTGGAGTTCGAGCCGGAGCGATACCACACTTTCGAGCTTGTCAGCGAAGATGGTGGGTTCGCCGAGCGAAGCGAAGTCGGGATCAAGCTGCTGCCAAAACCGATCGCACTGCTCTTTCGATGAGACGGCGGTTCGTCGTCGCCATGCTCGTCATGCTCGCGCTCCTCGCGTGGTGCGTCGTTTTGCCTAACGTGTCGGTCATCGTCGGCAGCTTCGCGCGCGGCCTCGACGACTGGCGCACCTTCGCCGCGAGCCCCGCCGATCGAGAAGCGCTGTGGAGCACGCTCGTCATCTCGATCGGCTCGGTCGTCGCCGCGCTCCTCATCGGCCTGCCGCTCGCGTTCCTCCTCGGCCGATTCGACTTCCGCGGCCGCCGCGTGTTGAGCGCGGTCGCGACGCTTCCGGCGGCGCTCCCACCCCTTGTCGGCGTGATCGCATTCCTCTTTCTGTACGGAGAGAGCGGCGTCATCACGCGGCTCGTCAAGCACGCGCTCGGCCTCGAGCAGCCGCCGTGGTCCCTCACCGGACTTTCGGCGATCGTGTTCGTGCACGCGTACACGATGTACGTGTATGTCTTTCTCTTCGTCGCCGCGGCGCTGGAGCGATACGACTCGACTCTCGACGAGGCCGCGGCCGGATTGGGTGCAACGCGCGGGCGCACGCTTCGCCGTATCACGCTGCCCCTCCTCACGCCATCCATTGCCGGCGCGACGCTCCTCGTGTTCATGAGCTCACTCGGCTCGTTCAGCGCGCCCTACATCTTTGGCGGCGGGCAACGCGTCCTCGCGACGCAGATCCTCGTGTCGAAGCTGAATGGATCGATGGGCCTCGCCTACGTCGAGACGACGGTGCTCGCCCTGGCCGCGGTCGCCGCGCTTTTGGCATTACGCTCGCTCGAGCGCCGCCGGAGTTTTGCGTTGAGCGGTAAAGGCAAGGCGACGCGCGTCGCGGTCCGTTCGCGCACGGCGCGGGCGATCGCGCCAATCGTCGCGATCGTCGTCGTGACTTTCCTCGTGCTCCCGCACGCGATGGTCGTCCTCATGTCGTTCGCGCGCGATGGCGCCTGGACGACGCAGATCCTTCCCCCCGAGTACACCCTCGACAATTTCAGACGCCTCGCGACCGATCCGGAGCTCTGGAAGCCGATCACGAACAGCGTCGGGATGTCGGCTCTCGCCACGGTGGGCAACATGGTTGTGTGCTTCATCGCCGCGTATCTCATCGTGTTGACGAGAGCGCCCGGCCGCCGATTGCTCCAGCTGCTCGTCGTGCTGCCCTGGGCGATTCCGGCGACGGCGATCGCGCTTGGCCTCGCCGCGACCTTCGATGTCAACCAGCCAATCGCCGGACGCGTGTTGCTCGTCGGGACATTCTGGATTCTTCCGCTCGCATACTTCGTCCGCAACGTGCCCGTGGTGACGAGCGCCGTCGAGGGTTCGTTGCGCCAGATGGATCCGTCGCTCGAGGACGCGGCTCGCGGCCTCGGCGCGTCATGGTTGCTCGCGATGCGTCGCGTCGTGCTCCCCGCCGCTCGGCCCGGGCTCGTCGCCGGTACGATGCTCGCCGCGATTGCCGCCGTCGGTGAATTCGTCGCGAGCGTCGTGCTCTACACACACGCCAATCGCCCGATCTCGATCGAGATCCTGGCACAGCTCCGAAACCTCTCCTTCGGCACCGCGGCCGCGTACTCGGTCTTGCTCATCGCGCTCGTTCTGGCTATCACGTTAGGCGCGCGCCTTGCCGAGGGGCGCGTCGAACGCATCTGATCGAGGATCGCGATCATGAAGCTGCCACGCGTGTTGATCATCGGCGGTGGATTCGGTGGACTCTACGCCGCGCGCGAATTTCGCGACACGCTCACCGAGGTCACGCTCGTCGATCGCTCCAATCACCATGTGTTCCAGCCGCTGCTGTACCAGGTGGCGACGGCTGCCCTCGCGCCCTCCGACATCGCCGCGCCACTTCGCTGGCTGCTTCGGAAGCAGAAGAACACCGAAGTGCTCATGGCCGACGTCGAGCACGTTGATCCGAAACGACGCCTCGCGGTGCTCGACAGCGGGCACGAGCTGCCTTACGACTATCTTATTCTCGCGGCGGGCGCGCGGCATTCGTACTTCGGACACGGAGAGTGGGAGGCAATCGCTCCCGGTCTCAAGAGCCTCGAGGATGCGCTCGAGATTCGCCGGCGATTTCTATCCGCGTTCGAGGATGCGGAGAAGGCAAGTAACGAGGCCGAGCGTGCCGCGCTGCTCACGTTCGTCATCATCGGCGGCGGACCGACGGGCGTCGAGCTGGCGGGGATGTTGCCGACGATCGCGCGTCACACCCTACGCGGCGATTTCCGCCGCATCGATACAGCGACGGCGCGAGTGATCTTGCTCGAGGGTGGGCCGCGCATTCTTCCGACATTTCCCGAGGATCTCGCCAGGCACGCCGAACGAGATCTGCGCGAGCTCGGCGTCGAGGTGCGCACTTCTACGCTCGTGACCTCGGTGGAACCCAACGCGGTGTGCATCGGCGACGAGCGCGTCGTTGCGAGCACGGTGTTATGGGCCGCGGGCAACGCCGCGTCGCCGCTCGGACGGTTGCTCGGTTCCACGGTGCCGGTGGATCGCGCCGGACGAGTGATCGTCGAGCCGGACCTCAGCGTCGCTGCCTTCCCTGAGATCTTCGTCGTCGGCGATCTGGCGGCGATGTCGACGCACGGAAAGGCGGTACCAGGAGTCGCGCAGGGCGCGATTCAGAGCGGTCGCGCCGCGGCGCGAAACATCCTGCATACCACTCGCGGCGAAGCGCGCGCGCCCTTTCGCTACCGAAACAAGGGCGATATGGCGACCATCGGTCGCTACAAGGCTATCGGTGATTTCGGCCACGGGATCCACGTCGCGGGGCGCCCGGCGTGGTGGTTCTGGTTGTTCCTCCACATCCTCTATCTCGCGGGATTTCGCAACCGGCTCAGCGTTCTCATCGAATGGGGCTACGCGTTTTTCATGTACGGCCTCGGCGCAAGGTTAATTACCAGGCGATCGGCCTAGGCGCACTCACCTCATTGACGCACGCTGAGCGGCTCTCCATCGTGCAATGCTCCGCCCGCGGCCCATTGCCCCGCCACTAGCAGCCCCTGATTCATCGTGTCTCCGCCACCATCCCGCGCCGACGTCGAGAGCGATCACGGCGTGCCGCCTGAGATCGCTCGCCTCGAGCTCCTCTTCGAGGCGGTCCCACTCGCGTTCGCGACATTCGACGCGGACCTGAAGCTGGTCATTGCGAATACGCGCTACCGCGAGCTCACCGGGCTCGATGCCGCGAGCGCGGCGCAGCGCGCGATTTACGACGCGTTTCCCAACGCGCTCGCCGATCTCACCGACCAGATCGACAGCGCGCTCGAGGGTGTCCCGGTTGTTGCCGCGCGAATTCCCTTTCAAACGCGCGCCGGCCGGCGCCTCATCGAAGTCACATTCACGCAGCTGGGTGAGCGTCCACGCCGTGGAGTCTCGAAGGCCGCGCGCGGAGTTCTCTTCGCCGGCATCGACGTCACCGAGCGAGAAGAACTGCGTGAAGACCTGGCGCGCAGCGTTGCTCAGCTCGAATCGATCTTCGACGTCATTCCGGATTCGGTGCGCGTCGTCGACACCGAAGGACGCACCGTGCGCTCCAACGCGCAGGCGCTGCACGATCATCCAACCGGGCAGCCCTCGACCTTGCGTGAGCTTTGGCAGCTCGATCGTCCGCGCACCATCGACGGCACGAGCCTGTTCATGCACGAGCATCCAACCGCGCGAGCTTTGCGTGGCGAGCGCGTTCGGGGTGAAACGCTTGCGGTCAAGCGCGGTCCCGATGGACGGCAGGTCATCGTCGAGGTGAACTCGAACCCGCTCTACGACGAGAATGGGAAGATCCGCGGCGCCGTCACCGTCGAGCGTGACGTCACCGTGAAGACGCAACTCGCTAGGCAGCTCGAGGAGGAGGCGCGGCGGACCGCGGAGCTGTACGATCGCGTCTCGACGGAAGCGGAGCGACTCGAGAAGATGGTCGAGGAGCGG
>DATBHD010000113.1:0-2107 GCA_036557635.1 Gemmatimonadaceae bacterium | reverse complement strand
GAATTTCTGGTCCTTGAATCTCGGCGGAAACTTCGCCGGCTCCACGCTCGACGACCGGCTCACGCGCGGCGGACCACTCGCTCGGTCGCCCGGCTCGACGTCGCTCAACGTCATCGTCGGCAGCGACACACGCAAGCCACTGGCGTTCACGGCGGGTTGGTCGGGTAGCTGGGACAGCTTCGACGGCGGTCGCAACTTCGCGCCCACTGTGTCGATGACTGTTCGTCCGAAATCGAACGTGCTACTGTCGATCGCACCGACGTTGCGGCGTCAACGCGCGAGTCACCAATACGTCGAGACCGAGGTCGATCCCTCGGCATCGGCGACGTTTGGTAGTCGGTACGTGTTCGCGTCGCTCGACCAGACGACGTTCAGCGCCGACACGCGCATCAACTGGACGTTCACGCCAACGCTCTCGCTCGAGGTCTTTGCCCAGCCGTTCGTCTCGGCGGGGCGGTATGCGAGATTCGGAGAATTGGAACGACCGTCGACGTCGCGCTACGCGGTGTATGGCGAGACACGCGGGACGATCAGCGCGACGACGGACAGCGTCACGATCGATCCGGACGGCGCCCAAGGCGCGCCGTCATTCGCGATCGAGAATCCTGATTTCAACATTCGCAGTCTTCGCGGCAACGCTGTCCTGCGCTGGGAGTATCGTCCGGGATCGGCGCTCTTCGTCGTGTGGCAGCAGCAGCGCTCTGGCTCGACTTCGTTCGGCGATTTCGATTTCGAGCGCGACGTGAGCGCGATTTTCCGTCAGCCGCTCACGAACGTCTTTCTCGTCAAGCTGACGTATTGGCTGGGGCTGTAGCGCGGGGAGAGCAAAGCGGCCGACGACCGAATAGTTTTCAGAACGATGATCGCTGCTAGAGAACAACCGACGACCTGACGAGAGCGTCGTCGTGCCTTGGACCGAGCGCCGGCTCCTCTACATCATCGATGCACCGGCGACATGGCAGAGCGTCGGCATCATCGCCGAATTGGCAGCGGAGCACCGCAGGCTCGACGGATCGTGGGAGCCGCCGTCGACGCTTCCCGCATCCGCGTTCGAGCTGCGCGGCGCGGCAATCGAGACGACGCTGCGACGCGCGTGCGACGCCGGCCGCTGCCGCGTGCGGACCGTCCTCGATGGCCCATTGAGCGAGCCCTTGCGCTGGGATGACGGCGCGCCGTGGCAGCTGCGCCTACAAGTCGCTCGCGAGGAGACCGAGCGGTACACGATCAGCGCCATCCTTCGGCGCGGCGCCGAGGAGATGCGGCTTGCCGAACCCGCCCTCGTGCATTGGGAAGGATGGGTGATCGCCCGCGGCGCAGTCGCGCGTTTTGACGACAGCGGCGCGTTCGCCATGGCGGCGCTCTTTCGCAATACTCGAGAGCTCCACCTCGACCGCGAGGAGCTTTCGGAATTCCTCACGAGCTTCGACGCGCTGCCGGCCGTTCCGCCGATCGACCTTCCGCACGGGAGCCCCGTCACCGAAGTCCACACCGCGCCGATTCCAACGCTGAAAGTCGCGCCGCCCGCCGAGTGGGACCGCAAGGTCCGGCGCCTCGTCGCCGGCTTCAACTATGGCGCGATCCACATTACGGGCAACGAATCGCCGCCATCGCTCTACGACGCCGGCACTCGCGCTGTGCACCACCGGGACTTCGACGCCGAAGCCGCGGTGCGTGCTCAGCTCGCGGCGCTCGGCGTGAAGCGCGAGTGGGATCACGCGTCGGAGCAAAGTCGTCTGATCGTTCCAGCACACAAGCTCGGTGCGCTGATCGCGGCTGGGCTGCGCGCCGGCTGGCAGGTAGACGCCGAGGGGGGTGTGTATCGCACGGCGGGGCCGACGCGCGCAGTGGTGCGATCGGGGATCGACTGGTTCGAGCTCGACGCCGGCGTTCGTTTCGGCGACATCGAGGTCGGTCTCCACGAACTGCTCGACGCGCGGCGTTCGGGTGCCACGAGCATCCTCCTCCACGACGGCACACATGGCCTGCTTCCGCTCGACTGGCTCGCGCGACTCGGGCCGCTCACCGCCGGCGGCCGAGCGGTCGGCGGCGTCATTCGGTATCGCCAATCGCAGGTCGCGTTGCTCGACGCGCTGCTCGCGGCAGTTCC
>DATBHD010000112.1:0-35358 GCA_036557635.1 Gemmatimonadaceae bacterium | reverse complement strand
CGCCCGACTGCAGCGCCTCGGCGGCGAGCTCCGTCGCGCGATCGTAGCCGATCACGGGGTTGAGCGCCGTCACCGTTCCGATACTGGACTCGAGATAGTGCTGGCACACGTCCATGTTGGCGGTGATGCCTTCGACGCAGTGCTTGCGAAGCGTGTGCGCCGCGTTCACGAAGAGCGTCTGCGACTCGAAGATGCAGGCCGCCATGACGGGCTCGAAGGCGTTGAGCTGAAGCTGTCCCGCTTCGGCGGAGAGCGTCACGACCATGTCGTTTCCCATCACGCGGTACGCGACCATGTTCGTGACTTCCGGAATGACCGGATTGACCTTTCCCGGCATGATCGACGATCCCGGTTGCGTCGCCGGCAGGTTGATCTCGTGCAGACCGCAACGCGGCCCCGACGAGAGTAACCGCAGATCGTTGCCGACTTTAGCAAGTTTGATCGCCAGGCTCTTGAGAGCCGACGAGTAGAGCACGAACCCCTGCGTGTCCTGCGTCGCTTCGATCAGGTCCTCGGCGAGCCGAATGGGAAGCAGCGTGATCTTCGCGAGATGATCGGCGCACTTCTGAGCGTAGCCCTTCGGCGCGTTCAGCCCCGTACCGATGGCAGTGCCGCCCATGCTGACCTCGCAGAGCACGACCTTGATCGCGTTGAGCGCGCGCACTTCATCGGCCAAAGTACGGGCGAAGGCGTTGAACTCCTGCCCCAGCGTCATCGGAACGGCATCCTGCAGTTGCGTCCGTCCCATTTTGACGATCTTGCTGAACTCCTTGCCCTTCGCGCGGAACGCCGCGATGAGCTGCTCGAACGCATCCACGACTTCGGCGTTCCCGAGCGCCATGCCGATGTGCATCGCGGTCGGGTAGGAGTCGTTCGTCGATTGCGACTTGTTCACGTGATCGTGCGGGTCGCAGTACTTGTATTCACCCTTCGCGTGACCCATGAGCTCGAGTGCGCGGTTCGCGATCACTTCATTCGCGTTCATGTTCGTCGACGTGCCCGCGCCGCCTTGCAGAACGTCGAGCTGAAACTGGTCGTGGAGCTTTCCTTCGATGATCTCCTTGCACGCGCCTTCGATGCCCTCGAGAATCTCGCGCGAAAATCCTCCCGTCTCGAAATTGGCGCGCGCGGCGGCCAGCTTCACCATCGCCAGCGCCTTGATGAAGTTCGGGAAGTTGCGCAGCTGCTGCCCGGAGATCTGAAAGTTCTCGAGCGCGCGCGCGGTCTGGACGCCGTAGTACGCGTCCGCAGGTACCTCGAAATCGCCAAGTAGGTCGTGTTCGGTGCGAGTCGGCGGCGTGGGCATAGAGCTCACCATGCGAATGGAAGAGCGTGTCGTCACGCGTCCTGTGGAGGACGCATGACTGCGGGCACAGCGAATTTTCGGAACGTAGAGGCCGCGCCCGGACGCACTGAGTGGACGTAGGTCCAACAGGCCGAGCGCGGCCGGGCCTGGGTGACGTCGGCAGGCGCGCTGGTGCGTGCCATCACACACCCGGTGTTTCGAGAAGCCCTCGAGAATCGTCGAGAACAAAGAGTTCTTTTTGCCCGCGCGCCGACGACGAGGATTCCGATGGAGATTCAGGTTCAATTCGCACGCTTGGGCGCCAAGTCCGCGCTCGGTCCCGCGCTCGCCTACACCGGCGTGCGCGCCTTCTCGAGACTGCTCACCGCGCTCGTCCCGACGAGCGGTCTGTTGGCGCTGCTCGGCGCGCTGCTCTGGTTCGCCTCGGTCCTCTATCTGTTCGTGTTCATCACCTGGCAGCGCGACGACAACTGGCTCGCCGCCGGGATAATCATCGGATCGACCTTGTTTGGCGGCGGACTCTTCGCGGACCTCATAGTTAGGCTGTACGACACGGGTTCGCCGACCCAAGCCGTGCTCTCGACCGCGACCAACTCACTGGGCCTGGTGCTCCGCACGATCGCGCTCGTGCCATTGTCCGGCGGCTGCGTCGCCGGCGCGCGCTGGCTCACGACCGAGATTCGAGGCGCGACGGAACCGTAGTTCCTGGCTCGTGTGCTCACGGGCGTCCTTAGGCGTGGGTTCCTCGTGCATGTGATCGCGGGCGGGAATTGCTCCGGGGCATATGGCAACGCTGGGATCATCGGGGAATTTCGGGAAAAGGTCTCAAGCGGTGATCCGTGTCCCAGGAATTCCGGACTCTCGAGGTGCCGCGGGGCTTGGAGAGCTGGGGGGGGACGCAAATGGCGCGAATTGCGAGCGAATCCAAACTTGTGCATCTGGGCATCGATCGCGCGCCGCCACTCGGAATTTGGTGTGCCCGGATCGAGATGTTCGCGCCCAATGAAGGTTCTTCGCTTGTCGAATTTCAACCAAGAACACGACAGACAAGAACCGGTGCGACGGAGTCGTTACGCCACTCGGTTGGATTCGCTCAGATTCGCGGCATTCGCGTCCCAAGCAATCTGGACTCTTTCGGGGCCGTAGGCTCACGGCTGATCACCTTCCTTTCCCGAAATTCCACGAAGAACCCAAATTTGGAATGACGGGTCGCGCGTTCGTCTCCTCGCGAGTGACGGCGTCAAGTGAAGAAGAAGAAGTCATCGACGCGAATTGAAAGCGGATTGCTCGTCCCTGTCGGATTTCTACCGCATCGCGGCGCGCAGCCGTTCCTTCCACGCCGAATCGGCGACGAAGAGCGAGTCTGGGAAGCGCCGATGCGCGGTGAGCTCGTTGTAGATCGCCTCGCTCCGATAGGAGTTGAGCCCGACGGCCGCGAGATATTGCAGCCGCAGATTCCGATCGCGGTTGATCGCCGCGCCCTGGAGCCATTGGCCCAGATCGTCGCCGCTCCCGGCGTACGTCGAGAAGAGGGCGATCGGCGAATCGAAGCCAACCTCGCCGAGTGAGGCGCCGACGGCGGCATAACGAGGATCGCCGAAGCGTGCCGCGAGCGCGCCGATATCGATGCGCGTCGGCTGCTCCTGGGCGAGCAGCACGAGATCGTAGCCGCCGCCGTTGATGTTGTTCGCCCACACAGTGCCGTGCGGGAATACCTCGAGGAAGGTGGCGATCTCACTCTTCACCGCCTCGGGAGTGCTCTCGTAGAGCGGAACCCACTGCGTCACGACGCCGCCGGGGTTGAGATGCCCCTTCACCGCCTCGAAATACTCCTTCGTGTAGAGCGACGCCGCGCCCTTCACCCAGGGATGGATCGGGTCGCTCGTGATGACGTCGAACTTCTCGTGCGTGCTGAGAATGAAGCTGCGCGCGTCATCGAACACGACATTCGTACGGTGGTCGTTCAGCACGTCGTTGTTCTCGCGCGCGAAGTAGCGGGACACGACGCGCGGGACGAGCGGCTCGATCTCGCAAATCGTTATGCGCTGGACGTCGGGATAGGGGACGAAGGACCCCGCCGTCACGCCGGCGCCGAAGCCGACGACCAGCACCGACGCCGGATGCGGATGGACGAGCGCGGGGAGATGCGCGAGCATGCGCTGGAGCCGCATGTCCTGCGGCAACGTCGACGCCTCGACTTTGCCGCTGACGTGGAATTGCGTCGCGCCGCTCGCGGTCAACGTCGTGACGGCGACACTCGAGTTCATCCCCTCGCCCACGTACCGCACGTCGACCTGACCGAGCCACGTGACCATGTACCGTCCGTAGGCGACGAGCAGCCCCGGAACGGCTGGCGTCACGACCCACGCCGCGATCGCGAGGGTCGCGGTGCTCACAAGCGCGATGACGCGAGCGCGCGGCCTCGCCGCGGCACCGAACATCACCGTCGCGGCGAGCGCCGCCAGCATGATGAGCCAACGCTGCGAGTCCTGGGTGCCGACCATCGGTACGAGCAGCAAACTGAATCCGAGCGCGCCGGCGATCCCGCCGACGGTGTTCGCGGCGTAGATAGCGCCCACGAGCCGCGCCGGGTCTTCGTTTCGCTCTGCCGCCGCCAGCGCGAGCGGGAAGCTCGCGCCCCAGAGCAACGCCGGCGGCAACACCACCCAGACGCACCTCGTCAGGTCCAGCTGAAACGTGAACCACACACTAGGCGCCAGCGACGGATTGATCGGCCAGTATGGGAGCGCCCGTCCGAGCATCGTCGCCGCGAACGCGATCGAAACGACGAGGAGCAGCTGGCACATGCCGAGCGCCAGCCGCGCGCCCTCGACGGAGCCCCCCCGCCCCCGCCCGAGCGCGGCGCCGGCGGCGCTCCCGATTCCCAGTCCGGTGAGGAACACGCCGAGGATCATCGAGAAGGTGTATGTCGTGGCGCCGAGCATCAGCGACAGGAGTCGCGTCCACACGACTTCCGCGCCTAACGCGGCCGCGCCCGAGAGGGCGATGGCGAGATGCACCAGCGTAATGCGTTGGGCGTTGGGCGTCGAGCGCGGAGCGTCTGACGACGGGGGAGATCGCCTCGCGAGCATGATGCCAGCTCCGGCGACGGCGAGGTTGATCGCGAGCGCCGCGAGCGTCGCAATCGTTAGGTCGTAGACGCGCAGCAGGTAGAAGCCGGCGAGAATGCTGCCGAACACGGCGCCGGCGGTGTTGCCGCCATAGAGGAAACCGATCCACGCCACGCCGTTAGGCGTTGCCTCGACGTAGCGCGACGCCGCCGGGAGGGTCGCGCCCATGAGCACCGTCGGCGGGAGCAGGCAGATCGCGCAGACGATCGCGCGCACGAAGATGGCGACCGGGCCGTGTCCGCCGAGCGTCGCGTACACGCCACTCACGAGCGGCAGCACAGCGAGGACGAAGAGGCCGCAGGCGCCGATCCCGAGCTCGAGGAAGGCGTACAGCCGGAGCGGGCTGGCGGCGCGCAGCCTCGTTAGGCGCGGCAGGAGGAGGCTGCCAAGACACATCCCGCCCATGTACACGGCGAGCAGCACGCCGAGCGAGATCGCGGACGACCCGATCACGAGCTCGAGGAGCTGGAACCAGACGATCTCGTAGATCAACGCCGCCACCCCGCTCAACACGAAGAGCGCGAGCAGAGAACCGAGCCGCGAGTCCTGCCGGACGGCGACGGTCGGGTCGTACCGAGGAGGCGTGAGTCGGGTGGCGGTGCGGCGAGGGGTAGCCATCTGTCGGCGAGACGTCGGAGGTGAGACCCCAACCTACTCGCCGGGCCGCGCGCTACAAGCTCATTTCGCGCCGCGCTTTTCCAGCTCGCCGAGGAGCGAGGGGATGAGCCCCCCGAACGCTCCATTGCTCATCACGAGGACGACGTCGCCGCGCTTGGCTTCGCTCCCGACGCGCCTCACCAACTCACTGACGTCGGAGGAGTAGTCGGCCTCGATTCCGTGATCGCGAAGTGATTCGGCGACCATCGGCACGTCGAGCTGCTCGTTGGCCGGCACCTTGTCGTGCGGCTCCGGGACCTTCAGCGAAACGCGCTGGGCGCCGGCGAACGATTCGGCGTACTCCTTCTGGTGGATGTTGCGACGGCTGGTGTTGGAGCGCGGCTCGAACACGGCCCAGAGGCGGCGTTCCGGGTAGCGCAGGCGGATGGCGTGAATCGTCTCCCGCACCGCGGTCGGGTGGTGGGCGAAGTCGTCGATGACGAGAACGCCGTTCGGCTCACCGCGCGGCTCCTGCCGGCGCTTGACGCCGCGGAACGACGCGAACCCGTCGGCGATCTGCGCGCTCGTTAGGCCGAGTGATCGCGCGGCGGCGTAGACACCGGCGGCGTTCTCGACATTGTGGCGCCCCGCCATCGGCAGCAGAAAGCGCGGAGCAGCGCCATCCGGCTCCCGAATGGCGAAATGCGCGCCCTCGGCGTCGAACGAGATGTCGCGCGCCGCGTAGTCGCCGTCGAATCCATAGGTGAGCACGCGCGCTCGATTCGCGCGCCGCGCCATGGCGACGGCGTTCGGGTAGCTCGCGCACACCGCCAGCGTCCCGTCGGTGGGAAGCGTCGCCACGAATTTCTCGTACGCCGACTCGTAATGCGGCATGTCGCGGTAGATGTCGGCGTGATCGAACTCGATACTCGTTAGGATCGCCGTCTGCGCGCGATAGTGCAGGAACTTGGGACCCTTGTCGAAGTAGGCGGTGTCATACTCGTCCCCCTCGACGACGACGTACGGCCCGGCGCCGTATCGGAAGTTGCCGTCGTAGTTCAGCGTCACCCCGCCGACGAGAAAGGATGCATCTGTCCCGGCGGCGACGAGGACGTGCGCCATGAGGGCCGAGGTCGTCGTCTTCCCGTGCGTGCCCACCACCACCACGCTGTGCTTCCCGTCGAGCACCAGCGATCCGAAGGCCGCGGGAAAGCTCATCTGCGGTATGCGTCGCTCGCGGACCGCGGTCGCCTCCGGATTCTCGCGCCGAATCACGTTGCCGATGATGACGAGGTCGGGCTTCGCTCGATCGAGATTCTCGGCGGCGTACGGGGTCATTACGTCGATCCCCCAGGCGGCAAGCATGTCGCTCATTGGGGGATAGACGTTGGTGTCACTGCCGGTCACCTCGTACCCAGCCGCCTCGAGCATACCGGCGAAAGAGCCCATCCCCGTTCCAGCGACACCAACGAGGTGAATGCGCCGAACCGAGTTGGGGGCGATCTGGTCGAGGACGAGGCCGTTGTCGGACATTGGCCTGAAGCATAGTCACGAGCCGACGCCTGGGGGAATGACTGCGGGCGTCTGCCAGGTCGTTGCTGGCCTCGTAGAGATCGCGCTTGTCAGCGCACGAGCTCGAAGCTATTCGAGTATTCCTGCACGACTGGTATCGGATCGCGCGTCATTATCGGCGTGCTCGGATGGCCCGCAGCGCCGTGGAAGATCTCCCAGACGACACGATACGTCCCGGGCACCTCCGGGACGTTGAATCGCGGGGTGTAGTTGGTGCCGGGCATCCCGGCGATGACCTCATAGACGTAGTTGAACGTCTCGCCTTTGGCGATCGGGAGCGGCGTGCCCTGGCATGCGAGCACATTCGGCGAGTACGCGGTGACCCACTCATCGCCGACCTGCTTCTGCAGACGTGGAGGCTGCGGTCCCTGGCACGAGGGCAGATACACCGGCCCATCGGTGGTGTTGTGGTAGCTCATGCGGATCGTTAGGCGTGCGAGCCCGCCCGTCTCCTCGACGGTGTAGATCGGAGAGTCGGTTTGAATTGGCACCGACTTCTTCGTCGCCATTGTAGCCGACGTGCAACCGAGGCCCGCGACCAAAGGGAGCAAAACTGTGCACTTCATGGATCTGCCTGCATTTGAGCTTCAATGAACATTCAGCGATTGGCGTGCCTCGATGGCGCTAGCAAGGACGAACTGCGAGCCGAAAACAGCGAGCCGAAGAGAGCGAGCCGAAAGGAGCGAGCTCTCTTCGGCTCGCTCCTTTCGGCTCGTCGTTAGTTCTAGCCCCCCTACTTGGCGTCCAGCTTCCGACCTGCGTTCAGGTTATCGAAATTCATGATCGCATTGAACACCAGGAAGTACGATCCGATCGTTTCTCCGCGATAGATCGGGTTGTTCGCAAAGAGCACTATGTGCCCCTTCTCGAGTGGCGCGTCGATGACGGCTGGGCGTTGGGCGATGTCGGCGCCGCCGTCGAGGAGGCCGGAGACGAGCAGCTCCCGTTGATCGGCGAAGCGGACGGCCACGCGCGGACGCTGGTCGGGCGGGATGACGCCGACCGGGTTTCGCAACATCTCATCGGTCACGGGCGCTGCCTGCCAGGGCTGGACCGGTGCCGGACGCGGTGCGTCGAAGCGCTCGTCGAGCGGCCGTCCCTGCACGATGTCCGGATCGTCAGGGGTGCCACGTCCCGTGGCGCGTGCGTTGGCGTTGCCGCCGCCGAATCGGCCACCGCCACGGCCGCCGCGGGTGTTGCTGACGTTGAAGCTCTGGCCGCCCGCGCTGTACACCGCGAGGCTGTCCTTCACTCCGTAGACGATCGGGCTCGCGTCGTCGACGATGCGCGTGCGCAGGAGGGAACCGACGACTTCGCCGCGCCGAGCCTGATTGGCGCTGACGCCGTTCGTCAGGCCGGTCTGAACGGCGAAGTCGGCGGTGTTCTCGACGGTGACGAGGAGGCCGCCGCGTTTCACGAAGCTCTCGAGGTTGGCGACGCCCTGCCAGCCGAGCCCCGGCCGGAGATCCTCGGTCTGGGCCCAGGTGCCGATGTTCGGCGTCTCCGGCGTGTTCTTCCAGGGAAGCGGATTCCGCCACTGTGGAAGGCCCTGGATGATCGCGTTGGCGTTGCCGCCCGCCGGCGGGAAGAGGATGACGTCGTACTTGGCGTTCAGCGTGGCGTTCTTCGCGACGTCCTGCGTCGAGATGTAGTCGTACGGGATCTGGAGGAAGTCGAGCGCCTGCCGCCACCAGCCCTCGGTCTGGGTGCTCTGCCACGTGTGCAGGAGCGCGATACGCGCGGCGCGGAGCGGGTGGAGCTTGACGTTAGGCGCGGCCGCCGTGGCGTAGGCCTGAACGCCGAGTTCCTTCGTTAGGCGATCGAGGTCTCCCTGGGAGACGTTGCGGATGACGAACGAGCCGCGATTGAAGTGTTTCCCCTCGGCGTCGAAGGGCTGCTCGGCGGCCTGGAAGTCAGCCGTCGCGAGCTTGTAGCGGAGCGTCGCCAGCGCGTTGTCCCCGTTGTGATTGACGACGAATACGCGGCCGCCGCCGGTGACGCCGCCTGACGCCTCGATCTCACCGGTGACGCGCTCCATCGGCACGTCGAGCACCTTGGTGTCGGTCGTCCGGAGCGCGTGGACGGCGAAACCCTCGGGGAAGGTCCAGCCGGTATCGTCGTACGGATTCTTCTGCGGGTCGTTCGGGCTCCAGTATTGATAGTCGAGGAGCGCGTCGGCGATGCGCGAGTACGGCTGATCCATGCGGATGATGTAGCTCCCCGCGGGGAATTGCCGCGTTTCCGTGGTGGTCGCCGGAGCCGGAGTCGCGCTGTCGCCCGACGCGCCGCGCCCACCGCGTCCACCCCGCCCGGCGGCCGGCTGCCTAACGGTTACGGTCACCGAGAAGGGCTGCGTCGCGCGGGAGATCTCGACCGCCTGCTTCTGTAGCACGCGCAGGAGGTCGGCCTGAGCGCCGCGGCGCGGGTCGTCGCCGGGGAATACGTAGGCAGCCGGGCCTTCGGTTTTCGGCTTCAGAATTGAGCGTTTACTCTTTTCGTAGAAATTCTCGAGGAAAGTTCGTCGATTGTTGGCGAAGTAGCTCAACGAGACGAGAATGCCGGTCTGCTCGTAGTTGTTGTTGTTGCGGAGCGACCAGCGCACGTGCGCGAGCGGCGGGTTCTGGCGATACCAGGTCCGCTCGGTTTCGCTCGGGCTCAGCGTTCGCTCGAGCGTCTCGGCGGTGCCGCCATTGCCGAAGGTCTCGTACAACCGGCTGATGCCGTTATGCGTCGCGGCGATGAACATCAGGTAGCCCGGCGACCAGGTGTCAAACGTCCCGTGCGCGAAGACGCCGGGCATGCCGAACCGCGTCATCTCCTGGACGTTGTTCCAGCCGATCATCTGCCATTCGTTCGTGAGCAGTGGATCGAGCCAGGCGTTGAAGGGACCATCGCCGATCGTATTGTCGTACAGAAATGGCACCGACTCGTGAAGGTCATGGAGCACCTGCGCCTTCCAATCCACGAAGGTGTTGAGGACGTTTTGCGTCAGCTTGAGCGTCATCCCCATCGCGTCGCGGTTGTTGTCGTGCCTGACGTAGTGCCCCCAGTACACGAGGTCCGGGTACGTCTCCCCCGGATGCTTCATGTGCCAGTTGAAGATGTCGACCATGCGATCGCGTCCGTCGACTTCGACGATCGGCGTGATGAGCGTGATCAGATGGTCGCGGATGTTGCGAATGTAGGGGCTTTCGTCCACGGCCAACCGATAGGCGAGCTCCATGAGCGCCGTCGGCGCGCCGGATTCGGTGGAGTGGATGGTGCCGGTGATGTAGTAGACGGGCGCGGCGTCGGCGGCGATGCGCATCGCCTCGGCGTCGTTCATGCCGATGGTGCGCGGGTCGGCGAGCTTCGCGAGCTTCGCCTTGTTCTCGTCGAGCTTCGCCATGAGCTCTTCGCTCGCGACGGCGACCGCGACCATCTCGCGCCCTTCCTCGGTCCGGCCAATTGAGTAAACTCTCACCCTCGGCGACGCTTTGGCGAGGAGGCGCATGTACGCGTACACCTCCTTGGAGTCGGGGAGCTTGGTCGGCGCGCCGGCGATGTCGCCGAGGACCGCCTTCGGCGTCGGCACGGTCCTGGACGCGGGGAGATAATCGACGAGCGGAGAGAGGAAGAACGGCTCGGTGGTGTACTCGCGGATCTTGCGCGTGTACTCCTCGTCGATCGCCTGGCCGGGGTCGCGCCCGGGGCGCGCCATGGAGAGATCGGCGGCGCCAGCGCCTTGTTGGGTCGTCGTCGAGTTCTGCGCGCCGAGTGGTATCGTCGCGAAGAAGATGAGAAATGTTACAGCGCGCGAACGGCGAGTCATTACGGACCTCGAAATGGGAGGGATTTTCAGTGGTTGGCCCGTCGCTTAAGCGGTTGGGCGCATTACAAGGAACAGCCTGTCGAGGGTCTCGTCCAGGGGTCTACCACCAAGGCCACTCTCAAGGCCACTCTCAAGTTGAACAAGCTGGACACAGATGAACGCGGATGAACGCACCTATAAAGCGTTGAAAGTCAAGAGGGCGTAGCCAAGCTCGCTCGTTAGGGTTGCTGCCCTGGCGAGGTGAAGCGAGGCATGAAGGTCGACCAAGATCCGTCATGTGCGCTACGACTGCCTGTGAAAACTGTGAAACAGCGAACCGCTCGAAACCGATCATGGGGGAGCCGCACCGCGGCTCAAGCACCTATGCGAGTTGCTTCGGTCAACGGAAGACTCATGATCTCCTATCCGAGTGGGGGCTCAGTCAGATGAAAGGCCGTCAGTGCACGCACTGCGGCATGCGTTCAGGCGAGCTCTCCCCGGGGCGGATCAGCGAGTGTCTCTCATTCCTCCATGGTGTCTTGGTGCGCAACATCGCGTGAAGGGCGCGCGCGAGCTTCCGCGCGGCCGCGACGCGGGCCACCGGCCAGCCGACGCGCGCCTTTTGCACGGTGTAGTACTGGGTCAACCAGCTGTCGGGTGCATGCTGGACGTGGGAGACGACCGCGCGCACGAGTGCGCCCCGGAGCGAGCGATTGGCGCCGCCCGGGATCGGCCCATGGTGGATCGGCCGTTCGCCACTTTGCGTCGACGTGGGCACGAGGCCCGCGTAGCTCGCCAGATGGCCCGGCGTTCGAAAGCGCTGAATCGGCAAGGCTTCCGCACAAATGAGGAGGGCGCGGTGCGCGCCGATCCCGGGAATCGTCCGCAGGAGCTGCGCCTCGGGAATCGGGGTGGCCACCTGCGCGATGTGGCGATCGAGCGCGCGCACGAGCGGGCGGAGGCCCTTGAGGATCCGCAGGTGGCTCCGCGCGAGCGCGCGTTGCTCGAAACTCAACCGCGGCCATGCCGCGGTCGTGAGCCACTGCCGCCCGGCGCGCGTGAGCAACCGACCGCGTTCGAGCGAGAGCCCGCACAGGTGGAGTTGCGCGTGCAGGCGATTCACGACCGCGGTGCGCTGCATAACGAGCGCGGTGCGATGCCGAATCAGCGTGGCCCACTCGCGCTGCGCACCCGGCGTCGGATACACCTCCGGAATCAACCCGGCCACCCGCATGCGCCCGAGCAGCACGGCATCGATCGCATCGCGTTTGTAGTTCGCTTCGGCGATCGCGCGCAGCCGCCGCGCATGCGCGAGGACAAAGTGAATCCCGGCGCCACTCAGGACGTCGTGCAGCCAGGGCCAGGAGGAACTCGTCTCCATCACGGCCTCGAGCGGGCGATAGGGCGCCAGCAGCGCGAGCAGTTGTTGGGTATGCTCGACCTGAACCCGTTTGGGGGGAACGACCAGCTCACCGACTCTGTTCACCACGGTGACCACGACGTACCTTGTGTGCGCATCAATTCCAGCGACGAACACGTTGGCCTCCTTGTTGGGAGCGCACTTGGATCTTGGTCGACTCAAGTGTACGCCTACTCAACTCGTGAGGCCAACGCTTTATAAGATCAGATAAACGCTGATAAGACAAGAGCGGAACGATTCTTTTGAAAGGTCGTCAACGATGTTTCATCTGCGTTCATCTGCGCAATCGGCGTTCATCTGCGTCCAGCCGTTTCAACTACAGGGTGGCCTGCTGAGCATTCACTCATCATCGTGCCGCCGCGACGGCGACGAGCACGATCGGGAAGCCGAGCGCGCAAGCGCGATAGAAGATGGAGGTGCTCGACGTAGAGTTTCGCTTTCCTCGAATGGTCTGGTCAGCGCCCGGGCATCGCGATCTCGGTCAGCGCCGTCACCTTCCCCGACATGGCCTTGTTGAACGCCGGCACGTCCTCGGTCATGACCTTCGTGTAATCCGCCTTCGCCGCGTCGAGATCCTTTTCGATCGTGGCGAGGATCTCGAGCGACGTATCCGTCGGGCGCGAATCCGCGCCACCGGCGACGTCGCCCGCGCCCGTCCCCACCTCACCGGAGAGCCAGATGAGATTCAGATATACCTTGTACGCCTCGACGTAGTACTTGTCGTCGCTGTTGAGATCGGACCTGGTGAGCAATCGGAGCTCGACGCCGAGGAGCTTCGCGTCCATCGCGCTCAGCGCGGCGGTGATGTCGGCCGGGCTCGTCGACGACTTGCGTTGATCCTCGATCTGTTTTCGCACGATTTCGAGTTTGTTGATCATCTCCGCCGCCGCGTTCAGGTCGTCGCGGATGCGGATCTGCGCCTGTGTCGACGCCACGAGGTCGGCGTCGCTCGCCGCGATCTGTGGATCGCGGAGAATCTCGATCGGCTGCGCCGGCGTGGTATCCTTCCCGACGATCACGCGCGTCGCGTAGCGCCCGGGGACCGCCAGCGGTCCGCTGCCGCGCGGACCTTCGATCCCCCAGTGGGTGATCGGCCGTACCGTGCGACCCTTGAAGCGCGGCTCCTCCCAGATGTGCGGATTCGCTTCCGGCGTCGTGCGGAGGTCGACGCGCTTTGGCCCGTCGTAGCGGAGATCCCAGGTGGCGCGATTCAGACCGGCGCGCGTCGGCTGCGGCATCGTGCGAATCACCGCCCCCGTCGAGTCGAGGATCTGCACTCGTGCCGGCGCACGCTCTGCCGTCGCGAGGGAGAAGGTGATGTCGGCATGGCCGCTCCGCGCCTGACGATAGCCTGGGTGGGGCGCAAAGAGGTGTGCGCCGGCGGAGGCGAGCTGCGCGCCCGTCTGCTCGAGCGGCGCGACGTCGCGGAGGACGAATACGCCGCGTCCGTAGGTGCTGACGACGACGTCGTTCCACGGCTTCGGCACGACGATCCACGTCACCGGCGCGGCGGGCAAGCCTTCCTGGAATTGCGTCCAGCGCGCGCCGTCGTCGACCGAATAGAAGAACGCGTGCCCGGTCCCCGCGAAGAGCATCCCCTTGCGGTTGGGATTCTCCGCCACCGACATCACATAGGAGAGCGGGTGATCGTTAGGCAGCCCGTCGCTCAATCGTATCCACGTCTGGCCGAAGTCGGTGGTCTTGTAGAGATAGGGCCGCCGGTCGTCCATCATGTGGAAATCCACGGCGACGTACGCGGTGCCGGGGTCGAAGTGCGACGGCTCTATTTTTCTGATCGTGCCCCACGGCGGCAGGCCGCTCACGTTCTTCGTCACGTTGGTCCACGTCGCCGTGCCGTCCCTCGTGAGCCAGATCTGGCCATCGTTCGTGCCGGCCCAGATGAGGCCGCGCTGAATCTCCGACGGCGCGATGGCGAACACGACTTCGCCGTAGAATTGACCGAGGTTGTCGCCGACGATACCGCCTGACGAGACGATGCGCGACGGATCCTGCGTCGAGAGATCGGGGCTCACCACGCGCCAGCTCTGGCCGGCGTTGGACGTCGCGAAGATCACCTGGCAGCCATAGTACACCGTGTTGTGATCGAACGGATCGATCGCGAGTGGCGGCGTCCAGTGGCAGCGGTACTTCAGGTCGTTAGGCGGTGAGTCGATCGTATGGAACCAGGGACTCACCGACCGCGCCTGCTTCGTCTTCGCGTTCCAGCGCGTGACCTCGTCGCCGTAGCACGACGCCCACACGATGTCGGCGTCGGTCGGATCGGGAAGCGTGAACCCCGACTCGCAGCCACCGAGTCCGTGGTCCCAGGTGGAGAAGCCGCCGCCTCGGCCGCCACCGAAGCCGCCGCCGCCCGGTGCGTCGCTGGAATCCGCCGTCGCGAGCGTATCGCGCCGTCCGCGAGCGCTGGCCACGTTAGGCGTCCGCCGGGCCGGCGTCGAGTCCGCGCGCGTCCCGGCCTGTCCGCGTCCGCCGCGGCCAGCCTGGGCCAGTCCGCCGCGCCCGGCGGGGGGCGCCTCGGGCGCGGTGCTCGGCCCCCGCATCGTGCCGTTGTCCTGGCGATTGCCGTAGATCCAGTAGGGAATCTGGTTGTCGACGGCGACGTGATACATCTGCCCGTTAGGCAGCGATACGTTCGAGAAGCTCTTGCCGTGGTTGAAGGTGATGCGCGCGTCGGCGTCGTTGGTGAGCGCGAAGTGGTCCGCGTTCTTCGGGTCGAACCAGATGTCGTGGTTGTCCCCGCCCCATGGCACGTTCTGGAACGTGACGCCGCCGTCGGTCGACTTGAAGAAGCTGCTGTTGGCGATGAGCACTTCATTCGCGTCGCGCGGCGAGACGGCGAGACGGATGTAGTAGCCCGCGCGGCCGATGAGCGCGCGCGTCCAGTTCACCACGCGCCAGCTCGCGCCGCCGTCGTCCGAGCGCCAGACCGAACCCTGGTCCGGGGTCTGGATCAGCGCGTAGACGCGCCGCGAATCGGTCGGCGCGACGGCGACGTCAATCTTGCCTAACGGGGACTTCGGCAGCCCCAGATTCCTCACCGGCGTCCAGGTCGTGCCCCCGTCGCGCGAGACGTAGATCCCGCTGCCCGGCCCGCCGCTGAACATCGCCCAGGTGTGCATCTCCACCTGCCACATGCCGGCGAAGAGAACCGAAGGATGCTTTGCGTCGATCGTGAGTCCGGAGCAGCCCGTCTTCTCGTCGACGAACAACACGCGCCGCCAGGTCTTCCCCCGGTCGGTGGTGCGGTAGACGCCGCGCTCCTGCTGCGGACCGGTGACGCGTCCGAGCGCGCAGACGAAGACGATGTTCGGATTGGTCGGGTGGACGATGATGCGGCCGATACGGCCGGTCTCGCGCAGTCCGACATTCTTCCAGGTCGCGCCCGAGTCCGTGGAGAGATAGACGCCGTCCCCCATGACGTCGGCGTCGCGGATGGCCCATGCCTCGCCCGTTCCCGCCCAGACCAGGTTCGGACTCGTGGGCGCCACGGCGAGCGCGCCGATCGCCTGCACCTGCATCGAGTCGAAGACTGGCTTGAAGGTCGCGCCGCTATCGCTCGACCTCCAGATCCCGCCCGACGCCGATCCGAGATACCAGATGCGCGCGTTGCCGGGCACGCCCGTGACCGCGGAGAAGCGGCCGCCTCCGGACGGTCCAAGCAGTTGAAAGCGAAATGGATCCTCGGGTCGCTGCGCGGGTCGACGATCCGGCGCTGGCTGCGCGCCGACCGCGCTCGCGCAAAGAATGAAGGCAATGGCTGCGGTGTGGCAGGCGTGTTTCGACATGCTCTCGCTCCGTGATGACATCTCGATACGTCAACGATACGGACCGCGGAGGCGAGAGCAAGACGCCTGGCCGTGCTACTGTCGTCGTGATCCTCGCACAAGCCACTACTCCGACGTGCGCAGCGCCCTCACCGGATCTTCGCCCGCCGCGCGACGGCCCGGGATGAGACACGCGCCCGTCGCCACGAGCAGAACGACCACGGCCACCGCGGCGAGCGTCATCGGATCGGCGGGAGCAACTTCGTACAGGAAGCTGGCGAGCGACCGGCCGGCAATCATCGCCCCGAGAGCGCCGATCGCGCAGCCGATGACAGCCAGCACCAGCCCTTCACGCACGATCATGCGCAGCATCGCCGACGGCTGGGCGCCGAGCGCGACGCGAATCCCGATCTCCTTGCGACGCTGCGTCACCGCGTACGTCAGAATTCCATAAATTCCGACGCCGGCGAGCGTGAGTGCCAACGTCGCGAACACGCCGAGGAGCAGCATCACGAATCGCGGTGGGTCGGCGGACGCGGCGAGCGCCCTGCCTAACGGCATGACATTCGCCACCGGCAGCGTTGGATCGACACCGCGCACCGCGGCGCGGATCACCGGCGCGAGAGACCCCGCGTCGCCCCGGGCACGCACGACGAGATGCATCTTCCGGAAGGGAAACTGCCGCTCGCTGAAGTAGAACGCCGGCTCCGTCGGATTCCGCAGCGCGACGTTCTTCACGTCGCGCACGACGCCGATCACCTCGTGCTCGTCTCCGGCGACGATGCGGCTGCCTAACGGGCCGATGGTGCGGCTGTGCGTCACGACGCGCTTGCCGATCGGACTCGTGCCCGGCCAGTATTGCCGCGCGAGGGTCTCGTTCACGACCACCACACCCGGCGCACTCGCGTCGTCGCCCGGCTGGAAGGTGCGACCGGCGACGACCGGCACGCGCAGCGCGCCGAAATACCCTTCGTCGACCGTGTGATACTGCGCGGTCGGCTCGTCGCCCGCCCGCGGGAGCGCCTGGTCGCGCACGCGGAAGGGCATGCGCCAACCCGATTCCAACGGGAGGAAGTTGGTCGCGCCGGCGGACACGACCTCGGGGCGCGCGCGCAGCGCGGCCATGAGATTCGTGTAGAAGAGATCGACGCGTGACCAGTCCTTGTACGCGACGTCGGGCAATTGCACGTCGGCCGTCAACACCGAGGTCGCGTCGACGCCGAGGTCGGCGCGGAGGAGCCGCGAGACGCTGCGCACGAGCAGGCCGGCGCCCGACAACAAGATCACCGCCAACGCCACTTCGGAGACGACGAGCGCGCCGCGCGTCCTGCGTCCACCGGCGCTCGAGCCGCGCGATCCCTCCTGGAGGGCGCGATGCAGCTCGGCGCGCGAGAGGGCGAGCGCCGGCGCCAGGCCGAAGGCGACGGCGGTCAACGCGGCGATCACCGTCGCGAAGAGAAGCACGGGCGTATCGACGCCGATCTCCGACGCGCGTGGAATCTGAATCGGGGACCAGGCCAGCAGCCCTTTGACGCTGATGAGCGCGACGACGACGCCGAGCGCGCCGCCGAGGAGGGCGAGGAGCAGACTCTCGGTGAGAAAGAGCCTAACGAGTCGCGGCCGGCTCGCTCCGATCGCGGCGCGGAGCGCGACCTCGCGCCGGCGCGTCGTCGCGCGCGCGAGCAGGAGGTTGGCGACGTTGAGGCACGCGATGGCGAGGAGTACGCCCGCGGCGCCAAAGAGCGCGAACAGCGCCGGCCGGAACACCCCCGCGACCTCGCGATCGAGCGCGACCGCGCGGGCGCTCCAGTTCGCGTTCGTCGCGCGATTCTCGTCGCCGAGCCTAACGGTGAGCGCGCCCAGCTCCCGATTCGCCGCCGCGATCGTCACGCGCGGCGCGAGGCGTGCCACGCCTTCCATGAAATGCGCGCCACGGCTGTGCTGAGACGGATTCCAGACCATCCCCTGCCACAGGTCGGTCTCGCCGGGGAAATTGAATCCCGGCGGCATCACCCCGACGATCGTGTACAGGAATCCATTGAGACGAATCCCGCGTCCGACGACCTTCGCGTCGGCCGCGAAGCGGGCCTGCCAGAGACGATAGCTGATCAACGCCTCCGTGGCTTTCCCGTACAACCCCTCCTCGGGGGTGAACCCGTGGCCGAGCATTGGGCGCACGCCGAGGACGTCGGCAAAGTTGCGCGTCGCCTCGACGCCGGTGACGCGGATGGCGTTCGCGGTCGCGTCGTCGGTGAGATTCAACTCGGGTCGCCACCACGCGGCGGCGTCGCTGAACGTTGCCGTGAGTCCGCGATAGTCGACGAAGTTGACCGGGGAGATCGGCTCGTGCTCGAGCCCCTTCGCGTGGTTGATCTCCCAGAGAGTGACGAGGCGGTCCGGATGTGCGTAGGGCAATGGTCGCAGGACGACGCCATTCAGCATGCTGAAAACGGCGGCGGTAGCGCCCGTGCCGAGGCCGAGCGCGACGACCGCGGCGATGGTGAAGGCGGGCGCACGGAGAAGGCTCCGCACCGCGAAGCGCAGATCGTTGACGAGGTTGTCCATGGGTCTTGGACAGCGCGACGTGTGGCGTGGTTGGTGAGGGTGACGAATGGTTTCGTGGCGAGGGACGTGGTCAGCCCCTCACTCCACCACCACCGTCATCATCATTCCGGCGCCCATGTGCTCGGCCACGCGACAGTGCGGGAGCCACGTCCCCGGATTCGACATTTCCGCGAGCACGTCCCTTTTTGCCGATGACATTCCGGTCAGTTGCCCCGATGATGCGCCTTCCGCGAAGCCGGCTTTTCCTTTTGCGGCGCGGCGTCGCTCGCGAGCGCGGAGACGCGCTGGCCCTCCACCGCATAGCCGGAGATCAGGTAGATCAGGCTCGCCGTCCCATCCATGATCGGCTCGTTGGTCGAGTAGTCGCCGATGTCGTCGTGATAGACGATGAATCCGGTGTTGAACGGGGCATACTCGTCGTCGTTCTGGAGAGCGATGCCTTTGAGGTTCTGGAAGATCGAGCGGTACACCGGCCCGTCGAGCAGGCCGCCGCGCAGCTTGGCGACGCCCAGCTCCTTCGCGACGGCGGAGTGCGGGTCGTGCGCCCAGACGCCATCGTTAGGCCAGCCGATCACCATCGACGTGCCCCAGGGATTCGTTCCCAGCAGCCAATCCACGGCCGCCTGCTCGTACTCGCGATATCGCTGATCGCCCGTCATCCGGCGATACAACATCGTCTGCGTCGCAAATGCCGTCATCAGGTCGTTCGAGCACCAGATGAATGGAATGCCGACGCGGAATCCGTTGTTCGCGCGGCTGATCACCGCCTCGATGCCACGGCGATAGTAATCCTCCATCTCCCGCTTGATGCCAGGGCCTAACGCGGCGCGCCACGTCTCGTAGTGCCCGTTGTTGTACCAGGGGAACCATTCGTAGTGGCGCGCGGTGT
Organism: Gemmatimonadaceae bacterium; assembly: GCA_036557635.1. Taxonomy (GTDB): domain Bacteria; phylum Gemmatimonadota; class Gemmatimonadetes; order Gemmatimonadales; family Gemmatimonadaceae; genus AG2. The sequence continues at coordinate 16,303 of DATBHD010000112.1, read as the reverse complement.
CCGCTCCCATCCACGGCGTCACCGGCTCCTCCTCCGCGAACGACACCGCCTGGCCGAGCAGCATCCGATCGCCGGTGAGCGCGTAGAGATCGGCGGCGCCGAGCTCCATGTCGTCGACCCAGTTCGCCTCCTCGTAGAAGTACGGCGACCGTCCCGGCGCCGTCTGACAGACGCCGTGGTTCTGGGTGCCTAACACGAAGGCGAGCAGCGCGCGCCGTTTGAGGGTGTCGGCGAGGATCGTGTCGCGCTCGGCATACGTCTGCGCGCCGAGGCTGAAGGCCGCGGCGTATTTCCCCGCCGTCGACGCCAATCCCGTCGATCGGTTCTTGTACGCGAACAGGCCCTGCGGGCGCCCGGTGCAGGGGTACACCGGGCGCGCCTTGCCCCTGCCCCAGCCGTAGTCGGTCGAGTCGTTCCACGGGAGATCGAAGTACGTGTGATCGCGGTCGTCGCCGATCTGGTTGTACATCTCGCCGTAGCTCGGAAACATCCTAACGAGCCACTCCAGTCCGTGACCCGCTTCGTCGAGCACGTCGGGAATTCCGTTCTTGCCGACCGCTCCGCGCGCGTCGAATTCGTCCCCGAACGCGTCGCGATGATCTCGATAGGCGAGGAGCATCATGTACGTCGCGTTCGCCGACGTCGCGACGTACTGCAGGTAGTCGGATGCGTCCGCCCAGCCGCCGCTCACGGCCACGGTTTTCACCGCGTGACCCGAGTCGTCGACGACAATGCCGTCGTGCGAGTGCACGGAATCGCTGATCAGGGGATTCCAGCCCGAGCGCTGCTCCCGCATGTAGCTCAACAGCGTGTCGGCGCCGCCATCGTACGCGTGGGCATCGATGCGCAGCGCGCGCGATGTCACACCGAACGCGCTGACGCGATAGCGCCCCGTGCGGCGGAGCTCGGTGAAGTCGAGGCGCCACGTCCGCTGACACGGACCGAACGCGCCGCTCGCGACCGCGCGACGCGGACCGAACACAACGCGTCCCTTCTCGTCACGAACGACGAAGCTCCGCGCGGCGCGGGTCACCCGCGTCGAATCCAGACCGCATGCGACCGCGACCTTCGGCGCATCGGGCAGATAGCCAACCTGATTCACGCGAATGACGATCGCCGAATCGGCCGGCGGGGTGGCCGAGGTGAAGGCCGTGAGTGTGAAGACGGACAGAGCGACAGCCGGGGCAATCATCAGATATGACAAATGCGGACGTCTCAATTTATTCACGCGTGCGGACGAGCGGTGAAGCGTGCCCGAGACTCGCGTCGCGGTCTGTGATTTGCGCCCGAGGGATGACGCATTCGAAAGAGTCGGAGATGCTTCACAAACGAATCGGGATCGCTCTCGTCACCAGCACGCTGGCGACTGCGTGCAGCTCGACACGCGCGGAGACGGCGTCCGGTGAGGTCTCTTCACCGGCGACGCCGGCGACTGCGCATATGCTTCCCGAGGGCACGCTCATGGAGCTTTCCCTCGATCGACAGCTGGCCGCGGCGTCGTCGCACACCGGCGATAATTTCTCCGCGACGGTGGCGAATTCCGTCATCGCGCTGAACGGTCGCCCGGCGGTGCCGGCCGGCGCGCACGTGTGGGGTCACGTGAGCGGAGCTACGTCGACGACCAACGCGAGCTCGCTGAGCGTGCTCGTCCTCGACTTCGACAGCCTCACATACGCGCGGCGGCGTTTTCCTTTCGCGGCAGACATCACGTCGGCGGACGTCCAGAAGCAGGGCAGCGCGAGCACGTATGAATCGGTGAAGAGCGGGTCGCGGGGCGCGGTGTTGAACCGCGCCGACAAGGAGAAAGCTCTCCGCGCCGGTGGTCTCGGCGCCGTTGCCGGAACGGCGATCTCGATGGGGCGAAGTGGAGATAATGGCGTGCTGCCCGCCGGTTCTCGCCTGTCGGTGCAGACGACAGAGTCGATAGCGTTGGGCGTTGGGCGTTGAGCGTGGCGCGACTGGAGAATCCAGCGGTCCGTAAAAATCCGCTGTCGTGCTGTCGCGACTTTCGCCATCTTGGGCGCTCCAGGCTCGACGCCCGGCAGGAAAGTGAAGTAACCGCGGCTTTGGAGCTCTCATGGAACCAGACGTAACGAGCTGGTTGCAGGGCGTGAACATTCCCGGCGTCACCTTCGCCCGCGCCTCGCATGTGCGCGTAATCGGCGGCGCGTTCGCGGATGAATGTGGATCAGTGCGGGACCTGATCTGCGTTTCCCCCGAGCCCTGCTATCGCGTCGTGCTCGACGCCTCGCGTGTCACATTGGAGGTCGCGCAGTCCTCGCTCGACCGCCTGTGATCGCGATCACCTGAGCGTGATTGTGGGGCTCGGTCGCTCGTCTATTCCGTGTGACCGCGCCACCCAGCCTGCCCTTCACACTCGCTGCGCGCGGCTGGCGCGGCGTCGCTCTCGCGCTCACCCTCGCGGGGGCCCTGGCGATTGCGGGAACGTATCTCACGTTCAGCAACACGAACGACGAGCCCGCGCATATCGCCGCGGGCATGCAGTGGTTCGCCGGAAGCCGAGGCTACGACAGCCAGCATCCTCCCCTCGGCCGGATCGCGGCGGCCATCGGGCCCTACCTGCACGGCGATCGCGCCCCCCCTCTCGGCGCGTCGTCGCCGACCGAGGAGGGAACGCGCCTCCTCGGCCGTTCCACGCACTACCGCACGACGCTCGCCCTCGCGCGGCTCGGCGAGCTGCCATTCTTCTTCCTGTTGTGCGTGGTCGTCTGGGCGTGGGGAGTACGCCTGACGGACGAGCGCGGCGGTGCGGTCGCGGTGTTGCTGCTCGTTACAAATCCAAATGTGCTCGCGCACGCCGGCCTCGCGACGACGGATATCGCGCTCGCGGCGACGATCGCGGCGACGCTCCTCGCATTCGTCTCCTGGCTCGACGCGCCGGAGTGGGCGTCGGCGCTGGCGTTAGGCATCGCGCTCGCGCTCGCCGCCACGAGCGATTTTGCGTCGTTGCCGATGCTCGCCCTCGCGTGCCCTGCTGTCTATAGCGTGCGGCGACGCGCCTCCGGGGCTCCACTCTGGGGCGATGACGCGCGCTGGCGCGGTTGGCTCGCGGTGACTGTCACCGTCGTCGCCGGTCTCGTCACCTGGTGGGCCGTGTACGGATTCGCGGTCGGGCCTCTGGTGGAGGGATCGGCCTTCGTCGTTCCCGCGCCGGCGTGGTTCCACGGACTCGCGGCCTATTTCACCGAGGGCACGAGCGCACATCCCGCGTATCTCTTCGGCGAGCGGTCGATGAACGGCTGGTGGTACTACTATCCCATCGCGCTGCTCGTGAAGACACCGCTTCCTCTCGCGTTGCTGGCGATCCTCGGCGCGGCGGCGGCGATGCGCGATCTCGTTAGGCGCGACGATTGGGAAGGGGCGGCGCCGCTCGTCGCCGGAGCGGCGCTTCTCCTCGCCGCGGCGATCACCGGCGACGACAGCGGCGTGCGTTTCGTGCTGCCGGTGTTCGCGCTCCTGCCGCTGCTCGGTGCCGTCGCCGCCGTCGAGCTCTGGGACCACGCGGTGTCGAGCGTGCCGGCACGCCGTCTCGTTCGTCTCACCGTCGGCGCGACACTCGGCGCCGCCGCGCTCGTGCCGATGCGCGCGCACCCCGACTATCTCGCGTACTTCAACCCATTCGCGGGCGACCGACCGGAGCTCGTCCTCGTCGACAGCAATCTCGATTGGGGGCAGGACCTCTATCGACTCGGGGCCGTGATGAAGCGAATGCACATCGACTCCGTGTCCGTCGCGTACTACGGATCCGCCAAACTCGACGCCGCGGGCGTTCGCAATGCTCGCCTCCTCGCCGCCGCGGAACGCCCCACGGGCTGGATCGCGGCGAGTCAAACCATGCTCGCCGGCGTCGGCGGCGATGGCGCATACGAATGGCTCAACGAGCTGAGGCCGATTGGACGGATTGGCTCATCGATGATGCTCTTTTATGTAGCGCCGCCCAGGAAGGGACATCGATAGCGCACCAGTCAGACACCCCGCTAGATCGGAGAGGAGGAATCACGGATCACTCGGATAACACGGATCACTCCAATGTGGGGCGCGATCTCAACTCGCGAGCATGAACGATCAGGTAAGACTGATCTCCCCTGATTCTATCACGCGTACTCCGCTCCCTTCCTCGCGCGCGGCGCGGACGAGCGCCGCTGCCACCATTCTCGCTTCGACCGGCTTGAACGCGCGCGGAACGAGCGGCCCGAGCCACCGCGTAACGCGCTTGGCCACCTCTTCGCCCAGACGAAGCTCGCTGCGGGGGCCGAGGAGGAGCGCGGGCCTAACGATTGTGAGCCGCGGATAGCCGAGCGCGCGCAACGACTCTTCGAGGTCGCCCTTCACGCGGTTGTAGAACACGCGCGACCTGGCGTTCGCGCCGAGCGCGCTCACGACGAGAAAATGCCGGCATCCGTGTCGCCGGCCGAGACGCGCGAAGGCCAGTGGATACTCGTAGTCCACGGTGCGAAAGCGAGTGCGCGAGCCCGCCTGACGAATGGTGGTGCCGAGCGCGCAGATGATCGCGTCGACGGTGAAAAGCTCCTCGTATTCGTTCACGTGATCGAAGTCGATGACGTGCGTCTCGAGCTTCGGGGAGCGCACTTCAGGGGACAGTGACCGTCGCGCGACGGCGACGATGCGGTTGAATCCGCCATCCGCGAGTAGCAGGCGCAGACATTCGCGTCCAACCAGTCCGGTTGCGCCGACGAGTAGTACCGAGAGTGGCGACTCAGCCACGGCTGCCGTTCATCGCGTCGCCCACGTCCCCCTCTCTTCCCATTGCGACACGACAAAAGCTGTGCAGAACGAGGAGCGGATGCAACGACCGGTGCTGTCATCCCAAGGAGCGAAGCGACGAGGGATCTGCTTTCAGCGGGATGACAGACGAAATCAGCTCTTCTTCTTCGCCGGCTTCGAGGACGTGACCTTCGCCGATGCCGGTTTGGCGGGTGTTCGCGCCGGTGCGACAGCGCCGGGGATCACGAACGATCCTTTCACGTCGGTCCCCTGTACGCTGCCGATGAGTGATTGATCACCGGGTTTGCCGCCGAGCGTCCACGACACTTTCACGCGTCCCTTCGAATCGCTCACCGCGCGCGACGGCGAGACGCTCCCCGAGCGCGTGGAGAAGTTGAGGCGCGCGTCGGGCACCGGATTGCCGAACGCATCGGTCACGAGCGCGAAGAAATGTCTTCCCTTCGCCTTCCTGCTCTTGGACTCGCCCGGGACGTCGTCGAAGGAGAGATTCGCCGCCGCCGCGGGGCGGGCGACCGCCGTCAACTTGAGCAACTTCTCCATTCCGTCGAGATGTACGGCGAGTGCGTGATCGCCCGCGGCGTGGCCCATGGTCCAACGGATGCGCGCGATGCCGAGCGAGTCCGTGTGCACCGAGGTATCGGGCACCGTTCCTTCCGATGGCGAGAGCTGGAGCTCTGCATCGGCGACGCCATTCCCCGCCGCGTCGACGACGCGGAGGACGAGCGGCTTCGTGAGCAGCTCGCCCGCGGTCCCGCGCTGTGCGTCGCCGGAGATGACGACGAGTCCAACCGGCGCGCCGGCCGCCGCGCTCGCGTGCAGGGTCAGTGGCCTTACCGCACCCTTGCCGTGACCGTTCCCGACTTGCGCGCGGAGACGCTGCGTCCCTGCTTTGGGTCCAAGTGTCCATCGCGCGTGTGCCTCACCGACGGAGTCGGAGCGCGCGTCGATCGCTTCGGCGCGTCCGCCATCGAGCGCGACCCAAGTGACGGGGACGTCCGCGAGGGCGCGACCGGTCGTGTCCGTTATGCGAATCGACATCGTGTCGGCAATCTCGTGGCCTGCTTCACCACTGGCGCTGTCGGTGAGCGCGGTGAGCCGCGTGTTCGCGGCGGTCGGCTCGGCCTCGGCGACGATCGCGAGCGCGCTATCGATGCGCTCGACCGTAGCGAGTAGCGTCTGGCGCCCGGGGAGATCGCCGAGCGTCCACGTCGTGCGCGCGCGACCGTCGGCATCGGTGATGGCCGACGCGGGCTCGAGCGAGCCTTGAGCGTCGCCGACGCGGAAGGTCACGAGCACGCCTTCGACCGGGCGCGCGCGGCGGCTGGTCACGCGGACGACGACGGCTTGCGGGAGGAGACTGCCGGCGAGAGCGCGCTGGGCGCCGCCGGCGACGGTGGTGATCTCGGCGGCGGTGGCGACGACGGTGATCGGTGTGCGTCCGGAGACGGCTTGGACGGTCGCGGTGGCGATGGTGCGGCCGGCGGTGTTGCCGGTCACGACACCTAACGAGTCGACCGTCGCGACGCTCGTGTCGTCGAGGCGCCACTGTGCGGCGAGGCCGATGACGGGATAGCCGCGCGCGTCGCGCGGGATGGCGCGGAGCGGCTTGCGGTCGCCCTCGGCGACGACGGGAGTCGTGTCGTTGGCGACGCCGACGACGTCGACGGAGGTGACTGTCTGCCTAACGACGACATGTGATCGGGCGATGAGATTGGCGACGGCGACGCTGACCGTCGTCGTGCCCGGGCCGGTGGCGATGACCGAGCCGTCGTTCAGCACCGTTGCGACCCTGGGGTTCTCGCTCACCCAGGTCGGCTGCGCGCCGACGAGGGTCGCGCCGCTCTTGTCGGTGATCGTCGCCGCGAGGTGAATCGTGTCGCCGATCGAGAAGGCGGTGTCGAGCGCGGGACGCAGCCCGACCCACGAGGCACCGAGGTTGCCGATCGTCTGGTGACTCTGCGACTTCCCGATGACGCCGTACGAGTAGAGGAACGAGATGATCGAGACGAGCGCCGCGCCGGTCGATGCCGCCATCGCGACGAGTCTGCCGGCGTTATGAATGATCGGCTTCTTTTCGCCGGTGATTTGGGTCGGGGAGGCCATACAGTAGAGGGACGGTATCCGGTTCGATCCCGTCACGGCGCTCCGTGCGTGGTGCGCCGAGCCTCGTGCCCAGAGCGTGGAGCGTTACTTCGGCACTCGGACGAAATACCCGCCCCCCCGTGTCATCCCGAGGAGCCCCCTTCTCGGGATGACACAAGCGGATTCAGCGATCTCGTTCCAACTCGGCGCTCCAGGCGCCGCGAGTCGCGGCGGCTTCGTAGGTGCTCTGCAGGAACTCCATCACCATCTTCTTCGGATCAGACGACGAACGCACCGCCTCGTAAGGCAGAATCCATTCGCGCATGTTCGTATTGTACGCGGCCGCCGAGGGGCGAATGGCAGCGTCGGGGCAGCCAACCGGCTCCGGGTAGGCGTACGCATAGAACGCCGGCTCCTCGATCGGTGAGCCAAGCGCGCCAGGCCACCAGCCGGCGCTGATGCACTCGTGCGAGTACGCCTCGTGCGCCACGTAGTCGGGGCAGTTCGGGATTCCGCCCGGGTGCAGCGGCGCGCCGCGCCCCGAGAAGCGCGTACACGCGAGATCGAACGAGCCCCAGAAGAAGTGCGATGGACTGCTCTTGCCGATGAACCACCCACGGAACTCCTTCAGCAGCTCGTCGGCGCTCACGAGAATGCGCCAGCAACGCTGGGCGGCGTCGGCGTCATACGACGCGTGCGCGCGATCGTCGAGAAAGGGAGTGGCGTCGGCGATCTCCACCGGCACCGGCCAGATGCGCGGCGCGACCTCCAGCGAGCGCAGCATCTCGATGTAGTCGCGATAGAAATCGGCGACCGAACGAGGCGCGAGTGGCAGGGTGCGGGTGTCGCCATCGCTCGTCCGCGCGACGAGCTGATGGTCGAGGAAGTCGAGCTCGAGCTCGAAGGTGCGATCGTCGATCGGCATCGGCGAGGTGGCGAGGCCGCGACTCGTTAGGTAGAGGGCCACGTGCCACCAGTGGTTCTGTCGCGGCGCGAGGGCGAGACGCGTCTTCCCGACGACCTGCAGCCACCGATGGAGCGTGGCGTACGTATCCTGCCACTCGCGCAGCGGGAGCGCAGGCCAGGGATCGTGAGTCGTGGACGGAAGCATGGGCTGGGGCCTCAAGGGCTAGGGGCCGGTTCCATGAAGAGCTGGTCGACGTAGCACCACGCCCAGTCGTCGCCGGGCTCGAAGCTCTTGATGACCGGATGACCGGTCGCGTGGAAGTGCTTCGTCGCGTGCTTGTTCGGCGAATTGTCGCAGCAGCCGACGTGGCCGCACGTTAGGCAGAGCCGCAAATGGACCCAGCGGCCGTGGATCTTGAGACACTCCTCGCAGCCTTCCGGTGTTCGCGGCTCGACGTCTCGAATCTGATCGAGGTGCATGCAAGCGGTCGCCATGGACCCTCCGTTGCGGCAGTCTCACTCAAGCTACAGCCACTTGCAATCGAAAGCCGGTCGTCGCCCGGAGTTGGTATGTTTCCGCGGTGACCGGACTCGAGCTCGTCCTGCTTCTTCTCGCCGTGTCCGCCCTGCTGCGGATCATCGCCGAGCGTTTGGCGATTCCGTACTCGGCGTTGCTCGTCGTTGGCGGCCTCGTGTTGGCGCTCGTGCCGAACGTGCCGCGCATCGAGCTGTCGCCGGACGCGCTCTTCCTCATTTTCGTGCCGCCGCTTCTGTATTGGGGCGCGGTGTCGTTCCCGCTGCGCGACTTCCGTCGTGAGCTCGGGGCGATTCTGCGATTGGCGATCGTGATGACGCTCGTCTCGACGGTCGCGGTGGCCGGCGTCGCGCACTCGCTCGATCCCGCGTTCACCTGGGCGGCGGCGTTCACCCTCGGCGCCATCGTCTCACCGCCCGATCCCATCGCGGTGCTGTCGCTGCTGCGGTCGCCGTCGCTGCGCGCGCCGCGGCCGATCGAGAGCATTCTCGAAGGTGAGGGACTTCTCAACGACGCGACGGCGCTCGTCACCTACCGCATGGCCGTCGCCGCGGCGGTGACGGGCGTCTTCTCCCCCTGGCGCGCCGGCACGCTGTTCATCGTCAGCGCCGCCGGTGGCCTCGCGATCGGCGTCGTCGTCGGCATCGTGATACTGCGCGTGCATCGCCTAACGAGGTCGGTGCCCGTCGCCGAGAACACGGTCTCACTGCTGACGCCATTCGCCGCCTATCTGCCCGCCGATCTCGTCGGCGCGTCGGGCGTCGTTGCCGTCGTCGCCGCGGGGATGTACGTCGCGCGCTACGTCCAGGACATCGGCAGCCCGGAGACGCGCCTGCAGAATCAATCGATGTGGTCCGTCGTCACGTTTCTGCTCGAGAGCCTCGTCTTCATTCTCGTGGGGCTCGAGCTGCCGTACGTGACGCGCTCGCTCGCCGCCGGTTCCCTGTCCTCGCTCGTCCGCGAAGCGGCGATCGTGTGCCTGTGTGTGGTCATCGTACGCGTCCTGTGGGTGATTCCCAGCACCTACATCGGACGGATCGTCGGTGGCTGGCTGCGCCATCGCGAGGTGGCCTTGCCGCCTTTGCGATGGATCCTCTTTGTCGGCTGGGCGGGTGTGCGGGGAGGGGATTCGCTCGTCATCGCGCTGGCCCTCCCCTTCGCCACCGCGGCCGGCACGCCCTTCCCGGCCCGCGATCAGATCGTCTTCATCACCTTCTTCGTGATCTTCGCGACGCTCGTTCTGCAGGGACCGACGCTGGCGCCGCTCGCGCGTTGGCTCGGCCTCGGCAGCGACAGCAGCGCCGAGGACGAAGAGGCGCACGCGCGGCTCTCCGCCGCCGAAGCCGGGCTCCGCGTGCTCGACTCGGCCGAGTACGCGGGGTCGCTCCATCCAGAGATCCTGCGGTATCTGCGGCAGCGGCATCGGCAGCGCGCGCGTCGTTGGGCGTCGCACGAGGAGCGCCGGCGGGCGCATCCACCTAACGAGGACGAGCACGACCACTTCCTCGCCGCTCCGTCGCACGACGCCGGCGCGCTCGACGACAACCGCGCCGCGGAGTATCGCCGGGTGCGGTCGGCGATGATCCACGCCGAGCGGCAGACGCTTCGCAGCCTCCGCGATCGCGACATCATCGGCGACAACGTGATGCGCCGCATTCAGCGTGACCTCGATCTCGAGCTGATTCTCCTCGGCAGCCGCGAGCCTGTTGTTGAACCGACGAGTGAGGTGCCGTTGCGTTGAGCGTGGAGCGTAGCCCGAATGAAGAATCTGCATGCGCTCGCTTGCGGACTCCTCTTAGCTTGTGCGTTTCCCCTACGGTGATCGATGTGACAAAGCGATGTGGATTGGTGGGAGGAATGGGCCCGGAATCGACGCTCGATTACTACAGACTCATCGTCGAGCATTTTCGACCCGACAAGGACGGCCCCTACCCCGAGCTCACGGTCGATATCATCGACCTCGAGCCGATCGTGCGCCTGCTCGAGGCGGGCGACCGCGCCGGGCTGACTGACTACATCGTGGAGTCGATCGACCGACTTGCGCGCGCGGGTTGCACGTTCGCGGCGCTCACGTCCAACACCTCGCACACCGTGTTCCAGGAAGTGTCCGGTCGCTCGCCCATTCCGATGGTGAGCATCGTCGAAGCAGCTCGCGACCACTCGGCGGAGCTCCACCTGAGGCGACCGGCGCTGCTCGCGACGAGTTTCACGGTGAATGCCGGCTTTTACCAGGATGTCTTCAGTCGGCGAGGCATGACCATTCTCACGCCGTCGGCTGCCGAGCAGGCGTTCATACATCAGAAGTACATGGACGAGCTGGTGCTCGGCATCGTGCGCGAGGACACGCGCGCGGCGTTCGTGCGCATGTCGAATCGCCTCGTCGCCGAAGAGGGCGCCGATGGCCTCATCCTCGGCGGCACCGAGATCCCGCTGCTGCTGCGCGACGCCGAGGGGATCGCGGTCCCGATCGTCGACACCACCATCGTGCACGTCCACCGACTCGTAGCGATGATGCGCGCTGCCTAACGCTGCGCGCTGTGCGCCTTCCGCTTCACGCTCCGCAGGTTCATCGCGCCACGCAGCAGGAACACAGCCGCGAAGGCCATGTCGAGCCAGATCGATGGCGTGACCGGCTTGCCATGCGACCAGAGCGGGTGCAGCGCGACGTACGCGCCTAACGCGATCATCACCCAGCCGAGCACCAACCGCATCGTGTTCATCATCGTCGGCCCCTCACGTCGACGACCACCTGCCCGCCCTTCATCACCCAGCGCACGCTGTCGGTGACGACACGGACGTCTCGTAGCGGGTCGCCGGCGACGGCGACGATGTCGGCGTAGTATCCCGGCGCGACCGCGCCGAGCGTCTGGCTCATGCCTAACAATGCGGCGGCGTTGGTCGTCGCCGTCGCGAGCGCCTCGGCGGGCGTCATCCCGATCTGCACGAACCAGCCGAGCTCGCGAGTGTTCTGGCCGAACATGGTGAACACGGCATCCGATCCCATCGCGAAACGCACGTGCGCTCTCCAGGCGCGACGCGCCGTCTCGATGTTGCGCGCGCGATACGCGTCGAGCCCAGCCACCTGCTCCGGCGTGTAGCCGAATTGCTCGTGGTACTCGGCGTAGTAGCGATTGTGATCGATCGTCGGGACGTAGTACGTGCCGCGCGCCGCCATCTCGGTGAGCGTGGAGTCGTCGAGGTCGACGGCGTGCTCCACCGATTCCGCGCCGGCGCGCATCGCGTCGCGTCCACCCTGCGGCCCGTACGAGTGGATCGCGATGCGCTTGCCCGCGGCGTGCGCGGCATCGACGGCAGCTTTCATCTCCTCGAAGCTGAACGTCTCGTCGCCAGTGACGTCGGCGCCGCTGCCGGTCGAGCCGTACATCTTGATCCAGTCGGCGCCGGCGTCGACCTGCGCCTTCACGGCGACGGGTATGTCTGCGATCTCCGAGATGCGGCCGCGTGGCGGGCCAGGCGGCGCGCCCGGGCGTGGCGGCGTGCGCTGCCTGGAGAGGCCAAAGCCGGCGACGAACATTCGCGGCCCCACCATCGCGCCACGATTGATGAGATCGCGCATGACGATGTCGCCGTACTCCGACGCGCCGAGGTCGCGCACGGTCGTGACGCCCGTTTCCAATGTCTTTCTCGCGTTCTCCTGCGCCAGGAACACCGTTTCGGCGCCGCGTCGCCGGCCCTGCTGGGACCAGGGCTGCGTCCCCGGCTGCTGGTCCCAGTAGTAGGTCATGTGGGTGTGAACGTCGATCAGGCCGGGGATGCCCGTCAATGGGCGCAGGTCGATGACCCTGGCGCCGGCGGGAACGACCTTGGTCCCCGCCCCGACACTCGTTATGCGGTCGCCTTGAACGACGACGACGCCATCATCGATGACGCCACCCTTTCCGTCGACGAGGCGTCCGAATCGGATCGCCGTCGTCTGCTGCGAAAGCAGATTCCGCGCTCCGCCGGAAATGACAAGCAGTGTCATCCCAAGCGCAGCGACGAGGGATCTGCTTCCTGCTGCCGTGAGAAACGGGAGCGCGCGCGAACAGCGCGCGCGACTCCAGATAGGCGATCTGCTTCGAGCGTCAGCGAGAAGCAGATTCTTCGCTTCGCTCGGAATGGCAGTCGGTCGTTGCATGGTCGGAGCGCAAAGAGGACGGCCCGATGCGCGAATACGCACCGGGCCGTAGCAGAATACTCTAGACGAGCCGATCGAGGATAGCCTCAGCTCCCCGTGACGCTCGGAACGAAGCTCGGACCGAGGCTCGGGTTGTTGTTCTTCTCGATGTCTGGGAGCGGCAGACAGGTCGTGTTGCCGTACTGTCCACCACCAGTCGGGAAGTCGGTGCCGACCGGCGGATTGAATGGAATCTGGAACCGTTCGATGTCGTAGTTGCGCTGGCCTTCGAGGAAGAGCACGCGCTGCCGCTCGCTAATGACCAAATTCTGAATCGAGGCTGCGTCCGTAGCGCCCGTGTAGGCGTTGACGCCGGCGTCCGCCCGCATCGCGTTGATGACTGTGACCGCCTGCGCGCCGCCCTGAACCTCGGCGATGATGAGCTGCGCCTCCTCGTACCGCGCGATCGGCGTAGGCGCGCCATCGCCGGCACTGTATTTGTTCGGCACGTAGATGGGCGTGTTCTTGTTGTCGGCCGCACGCGTCGTGGTCAACGTCACCGCCGAGCGAGGGTCGATGTCTCCATTCTCGGTCGTCAGGTTCTGAGACCACGTCGGGATGGAGTAGAAGCCGAACTGCTTGGTGATGGTGTAGATGCGATTGTAATTGCGCAGCGCGGCCGCATCGTTGCTCGAGTTCATCACGAACCCTTTCGGCACTTGTTGCGCATCTGCTAACGCACCGGCGGCATTCCCTTGATAAAGGCGGACACGCGCGCGGCCGACGAGCGCCGCGTTCTTGATGCTGTCGGCGCCCGCGGGTGCACCGGTGATTGCCGCGGTAAAGCGAGCCTCGGCCAGCGCGAACATTCCTTTCTGGTTCACCGCCGGACCGTTGTCGAAGGCAGCCTGGCACATCGACATGCCCAGCGTCGCGTAGCTGAAGCCAGCGTACAGATTCGCGATGGCGAGCAGGGTGACGCGGTTCGTGACCTCGGTATCGGTCCACTTCGTCAGGTTCGCGATCGCGTGGTCGGCGTCATAGCGCGCCGTGGAGAGCGGCAGATAGACTCCGAAACCCTGCGTCCCCGCGCAGCCGGACGTGCCGTAGATCCCGTTTGTCAGGGCGTTCGCGGTGCGCCGCGCGTAATCCCACTGCGCCGCGCCGAGCTGGGTGTCGCTCAGCTCGCCCGCGAGCAAGCCCTCGACGGCAATTGTCGAGCCCAGCGCGCATTGGAAGTCGCCGACCATGCTCGCGACCATGAGGCCCGCGTTCGTGGGGTTGTCGAGGATGGCCACCGGCACCGCGTTAGGGTTCGTGACGTCGAGCAGCCGGTTCGTATCGCACGCGGTGAGGAAGCCGGCCGCGGTCGCCACCGCAGTGAGCGAAGTCGCAATCCTGCGCCCCGCTCGCGCCCAGATCACATGTCTTGCTTCTGTATTGTGTCTCATCGATTGAATCCGTCGATTGTTAGGCGGGGTGCGTGTGCACCCCGACAGGCTCAGTAGCTCAGGCGAACGGTGAAGGCCCAGGTCAGGAGCTGCGGGAGCTCTGCCTGGTCCACGGATGACGGGTTGGTATTGGAGACGAACTGGCTCTCGGGATCGAGCCCGGTATACGAGGTCCACATACCGAGGTTGCGCACCGAGGCCGCCAACGTCGCGCCATGAGCGCCGAATCGCGCGGTGTACTTCGAGGGCACGTCGTAGGCCAGCGACAGCTCGCGGAACTTGACGTACGACGCATCGCGAATAGTGAAGTCGCGGAGCGGACCGCCGCTGAAGTACTGGGCGAGCAGCTTCGGATCGGTGTTCTGCGGCTGGACGTACTCCATGCAGGTATGGAAGAGCTGGCAGCGGATACGAATGTTGTTATCGAGCCGTTTGTAATCCGACGCGGCATCGAGCATCGCCGACAGACGCCAGTTGTTGAAGAAGGTGAAGGTGTTGGAGAACGAGCCGGTGAACGTCGGGGTCGAGTGGCCCAGGAACACCTTCGGCGCGATGACCGAGCCGGCGGCGTTGTAGCAGGGCGTTGCCCCACCGCGGCCGTCGTCGCACATGACGTCCGACTTCAACACGGTCACTGTGTTCGTGGTCGCGTTGTACGTGCCCTGGGCGCTCACCACGCGCTGCGCGAACCAGTCGAACGGCGAGTGGCCGACACGGTGCGCGGCGAAACCGAGGTCGATAACCGTGTCGCGGCCGTTGAGTCGCAGGATCTTCGCGTTCTGTGTGGACATGTTGAGGTTCATGTCCCACGCGAAGCTCCGGCGGTTCATAACCTGCGCCTTGAAGAGTGCTTCGACGCCGCTCTTCACGATTTCGCCGGCGTTGAAGAACTGGGCGTTCGTAGCACCGGGCGCAGCTCCGAAACCTGTGCCCGGTGCAACGCCGCGCGAGAGAATCGCGTCGCGAGAATGGTCGTGGAAATAGGTGAAGTCGACGCCGAACCGATCGTGGAACAGCCCCGTCTCGAAGCCGACCTCCGTGCCCAGCACGCGCTCCGGCTTCAGGCTGGGATTTCCAATTTGCGATGGTGTGAGGATGCTCTTGCCGTTAGGACCAGCGGCTGGCGCGAGGGTCTGCAGCGCGGTGTTGACCGCGGGCTGCTGACCAGAGCCACCGTATGCGGCGCGAAGCCGCAGGCTATTCAGCCATGACGGCAGGCGCTCCTGGATCCTCGGCTCCTCGCTGGCGACATAGGAGACGCTGACCTTCGGGTACGTGACCCATTTTACCTGGCTGCCGAACGCACTGTTGTTGTCGACGCGCGCCGCGGCGGTGAGATAGAGCCGATCGTTGTACGAGAACTCCTGCTGGCCGTAGAAGCCGAAGGTGTTGTTCTGCGTCCAGTTCTCGGTTGTCGGCTGAATCGTACCGGCGGAGCTGATGGTCTGGAGACCCGGCGCCGGGAAGTAATCGCCTTCGGTGGTGAGAAACGTGTTGTAGTTCGTGTAATACTGCACGCCGCCGGAGGTCTTCGAGCCCAAATACGGCCTGAGCTTGAAGTTGACGCTGCCGACGTAGTCGTAGGTGTTGTATGTCGCCTGGTGCTGGTTGTTGTAGCGATAGCCCTGGGCCGCGGCGCCCCAGAACGCGGCGAGCGAGGGATCCGTGAGATATGGCACGTACTCGATGTTTCCTTCCTGCGTCACGTCGGTGCCGATCGCGAGGCGGTTGGTGAACCACGGGAAGGGGTTGTAGTTGACCGTCGCGCTCGCGGTGATGCGACCGAGGTTCTGCCAGTCCTGAAGCACGAGATCCGCGGCCGGCGGTGTGCCGTTGAAGCCCTGCACCCAGATACACGGGGTGCTACCGGCGGCGCAGAACTGTGGGAGGTTGGCCGGAGTCGAATACTCCGAGTCCCACATCAAGCCGCCGCATCCCGCCTCGCAGGAGATTCGTGTGCGGCCATAGACGTAGCCGAAGTTGGTCTCGAGGCTGAACTTATCGTTAGGTGTGACCGAGAGGTTCGTGCGGAACGTCTTCTTGTTGTCTTCGTTGGACGGATCGACGCCCTGGTTGGCGGTCATCGAGGCGGCCGCGAAATACCGGAAGATGCCCGAGCCACCGCTGACGTTCGCGTCGTAGTTCTGGAGCAGCCCCTTGCGGAAGATCGGCGCCCCGAGCGAGTCCTGACGCCGCACGGTGTTGAGGCCGAGGATGGGGCCGGTGCCGTTAGGCGTGCAGGTCGGCGTGCCGCCACCGGCAGGCGTATTGACGTGGCAATAGTTCGTGGCGATCCGGCCGGCCGCGTTCTGGAAGATGTTCTGGCCGCTCGAGACCTTGAAGTTGTAGGTGGTGCC
Organism: Gemmatimonadaceae bacterium; assembly: GCA_036557635.1. Taxonomy (GTDB): domain Bacteria; phylum Gemmatimonadota; class Gemmatimonadetes; order Gemmatimonadales; family Gemmatimonadaceae; genus AG2. The sequence continues at coordinate 88 of DATBHD010000112.1, read as the reverse complement.
GGTGCTCTGCCCCTTCTTCGTGATGATGTTGATCACGCCGCGGGCGGCTTCGGTTCCGTACAGTGTCGCTGCCGCGGGACCCTTCAAC
>DATBHD010000111.1:0-5942 GCA_036557635.1 Gemmatimonadaceae bacterium | reverse complement strand
CCGCGGCGGCGTCATGCCGCCAAGTCGAGGGAAGACTCGGATTACGATCCGACTGGACGATGATATCCTCGACTGGTTTCGGGCACGGGTGCACGAGGCCGGCGGCGGGAATTACCAAACTCTGATCAACGACGCACTCCGCTCTGTCGTGGAGGCACCGACGGAACCACTGGAGACCGTCGTCCGACGCATCGTCCGCGAAGAACTCGATCACACACCACGACCGCCTCGACAGCGCCGTCGCCGATCACGGGCTGCTTGATTGGCGCGTTTCGCGAGACAGTCGGAGTCGCGACATGACGACCACTCTCCGGGATCGCTTTCTCAAACGCGCACCGATCTGGCGGTGTGCGTCCATCGCGTTGATGCTGCTGTCCGTCGCGGCCTGCCGTGACAGACTGATGCCAATAGAACCAGACCAGCCTCGCGACAGCCTTGATTCCGGGAATCATCCCGCGTTTCCGGGGTTCGACATCAGCATCTATCCAGGCGACGCCGCGCTGGCGGCCTGGAAGTGGCCCCATTCCCCATATCGGTGGACCGGATATTACCTCGGCGGCCCGTGTCACAGGGACCAGACATGGCGCGGCAAATACGCCAGTCTCGCGGCGAGTGGCTGGGGCATCACAGCCATCTACGTGGGACAGCAAGACTGGGCACAGATTCCAGACCTGGCACCGCTGTTCAATCGCGTTGACATTCCCGCGGCATTGGATCGCACTGGACTGTCCGCGTCAGCCTCCACTTCGAGCGCGGTCGTTACGTGCTCGTCGTCGCTACTGAGCGCTGGCCAAGGCCTCGTCGAAGCGCAAGAGGCAGTGACGATGATGGCCGCCGACGGATTTCCGGCTGGGAGTACCGTGTTTCTCGACGTCGAATATGTGAGTTCTGTGAACGATTCGCTTACGACGTATGTCCGAGCGTGGGTGCGTGGGCTGTTGCAGGACGGCCGGTATCACCCCGGCGTTTACACAGCGCGCTTCAATGCGCCGACGATCTCCGCCGCCGCTCGCGCGGCGTATACGGACGTTGGCGCGTCTGGAGTACCGACGTTCTGGCTTTCGGCGAGCTCCGCGAGTCTCGGGTTCTCGATCGATAGCCGTCCGACCGACGTCGGCTACGACTATGCGTCGATCTGGCAAGGTGACCTGGAGGCGTTCGATACTTGGGCCGGCGTTGCGCTCCACATCGACAGGAATGTGGCGTCGAGGATTTCTCCGTCTGCGCCGTAAGGATCAGAAATCCATGAAGGGCTGACCCCGCCAGTGATCGGCGCGGCGGGAATCGGCCGAGAACTCATGACCCGAACGAGTCTCGATGCTCATCGGGTGCTACACCGGCACCCACTACGGGCGGCCGCATCTCCAGCCCGCCGCGTTCGTTCTCATGACGGACGGGACGATCGCGCATGCGATATACTCGAGCGGGAAAGTGGGCCGGCTGACGGCCGATGATGCGCTCACCATCATCAAGGATTTAGGCACGCAGCGGCGCGCGGCGGCGTAGTCACGTCGATCCGTACAGCGCCTGCTTGGCACCGGGCCGCGTTCGCGGATCGGCATCGATCGTAGGCGCCAAACGTGGTCGTTGCGTCCCACCGTACATCCCGTTAATGTATGGTGTACATTAACGCGGATCGTTGCATGAGCCAGAACAAGAAGGGGCACGTTCGTGAGCCCGTACAGGTCTATCTCACTACCACTGACCGGAAGCTCTTGCGGGAAGTGGCAGCAGCAGCCGGTGTGTCCGGAGCAGAGGTGTTGCGCCGTGGCCTGCGGCGCATGGCGGGCGAGATCCTGTCCGATCGCAATCCGGCCATGCAACTGCTCGAAGAGATGAACTCGGCTGACTGGCCGAGTGATATGCCCACGGACGTGGCGCGCCGGCATGATGAGTTCGCGTACGAGGTCCCGACGTCCCGAAAGCGCAAAAAACGTTAGCTGGTCGGGACGGTGGCTGGGTCGCTTTTCCTCGATACGGCGGGATGGTTCGCCGCGCTCTCACCAAAGGAACGTGGGCATGACGTGGCGCGCGCCGCGTACGCCGACGCAGTGCGCCGCGGGCTCCTGCTCGTCACTACGCCGCTCGTGGTCGCGGAGATGCACACGCTCATCATGCGCTGGCGCGGGCCGCAGGCGGGCGCGTATTTCCTCGAGACCGTCTTCGAGACGGGAACGCACACTCTGGCCCCGCTCGACGAAGCGTTGTTTCAGGCGGCGCTTTCCCGCTGGATCCGCAAGTTCGCCGACAAGCCGGTATCACTCGCCGACGCCGTCAGCTTCGAGGTGATGCGACGCGAACGGATCAGCCATGCGTTGACGTATGACCGGCACTTCGCCGACGCGGGCTTCACAATTTTGAAATAGACGCGTTCCGTTGCCTCCGGTTTCGAACGAATGCTCGTGGAACAGAAAACCGGTCGGGCAACGGTCATGAACGGAGCGACAGAAACGGAACGGCAACGGCAAGAGCATGACTGATCTGCTTTTCTGTTAGAATCGATTCTCGAAGGAAGACCGGTAGAGGGACCTTCCTCGCGGAATCGAAGCTCGTGATGAACCTCGAAGAAGGAATCGATGATCGACGAAGTGATTTCGTCATGGGGTTTTCCGTTGCCTTTCCGTTTTGCTTCTTCCGTTCGCTACCGTTGCCCAAACGGTTTTCAGACGTTGCCCCATAGAAAATGCTCGTCGGGTAGAAACCGATGAGTGAACGGAGCAACCGAAACGGAGTGGCGACGGCAAGAGCCATTCGTCTCCGCTTTCGACCGTTCGCCGAGCCGGCCGCACGGTTCACCGAAAAGCGGTAATCAAACGCGCGACGGTCGCGTAGAGTCGACTCATGAAACGGCTCTACACTCTCGCTCTGGCCGCACTCGCGCTGATCGCGTTGCGACTGTCCGGCCAAACCTCAAACCCCGAGCCGCAAACGCTACGCGGGTTGCTGAAAACGACGTCCGGCGCCCCAGTCCCAGGCGCCAACATCTTCCTGCTCGAATCGCTCGACGCAGCGCTCAGTGACGCCGAGGGTCGCTTCGTCATCCGAACGATGGCGAAAGGCACGGTCACGCTCGTCGCGCGGAAAATTGGATTCGCTCCAGCCAACGCGATCGTTCCAGCCGACACGACAGGCGTCATCGCCATCACCCTGTTCGTTCAGTCGGCGGTGCTAGAGCCGATCAAAGTCCAGGCGGGCGCCTACACCGCCGGCAACGAACGCGGATCGACGCTCACCGCACTCGAAGTCGTCACGACGCCCGGCGCGACAGCAGACGTCGCGCGCGCGATGCAGACACTGCCCGGCGTCCAAAACGTCGACGAAGGAACCGGATTGTTCGTGCGCGGCGGCGACGTGAGCGAGACGAAGGTGTTGCTCAACAACGCGGTCATGCTCTCGCCATACAACTACGAGACGCCGACCGGCAACTACACCGTCTCCGTCAATCCATTTCTTCTCGACGGGATCTTCTTCAGCTCGGGCGGCTTCGGCGCGCGCTACGGCAATATTCTCTCGGGCGTCGCCGATCTCCGCACTGCCGGTCGCCCTGTGCAATCGAGCGTCGTTGCCACCGCCGGCCTCGCGGCCGTCTCGACCGGCGCCGATCTCGCGCTCGATCATGGACTCACGGTCCATGCGACAGCTGGACACAGCGACACCCAACTGCTGTTCAAGCTGAACGGATCGACGCGCTCGTACACGCCGCCGCCGAACGGAACGGACGTCAGCGGAAGCGTCGTCTACAACTATCGGCCGAGCGCCGAGGTGAAGACGTTCGCGATCGCTCGCCGAAGCGCGTTCGGCGTCGCCGTCGACGATCCATCGTTCGACGGCGGCTACTCGGCCGACATCCGCAGCAACATGGTGCAGTCGGGATGGACCGATGTCTTCGGCACCGTGTCGCCGACGGTGAGCGCGTCGTGGGCAAGCGTCCGCCGCAACGAGGGCTTCGGCGTCTTCAATCTCGACAACGAGGAGCACCTGTCGCAGCTCTTCGCACAGACGGCGTGGAGTCCGATCGACCGCGTCGCTCTTCGCGCGGGCGGCGACCTCGATTGGCACGACGCACGCTTCATCGGCGCCATTGCGCAGAAGTCGTTCGACCGCGCCCCCGGCGCACCCGACGTCACTTTCGATTCGCGCGCGAACGGCTCACGCAACGGCGCGTTTAGCGAACTCGATTGGCGCGCGCTCGAACCGCTGCGCGTCATCGCCGGCCTTCGCAGCGACTACTCGAGCTTCACTCGCGTTCGCACCGTCGACCCTCGCCTCTCCGTTGCGTACAAGATCGGTGAAGCGACTATCACCGCAGCAATGGGCGCCTATCACCAAGTGGCCGAACCCCTCTACTACGCTTCAGAGCTCGGCGCCCCCGGCTTGGAGCCGATGGCATCGCGCCAATTCGTGGCCGGCGTGCAGATCGGTGCCGACAAGGACGTTGCGCGCATCGAGATCTACGAGAAGCGATATCACGATCTCGTTGGACTCACGCGCGATAAAGTTGTCGTCGGCGGGGGAGCCGGCCGCGCTCGCGGAGCCGATGTCTTCGTTCGGCGCAAGTTCGGCCCGTTCTTCTCGACGCGCGCGACCTACACGTTCGTCGATTCCAGACGCACGGATCCGAGCTCGGGCATCGTCGCTCGCGCGCCATTTGATGTTACGCATACACTTTCGCTCATCGCGGATCAAGCGCTCCCGAAGGGATGGAGTGTCAGCGGCGCGGTGCGATACGCGACGGGCAAGCCATTCACGCCGGTCACCGGCGCGTCGTTCAACGCAACCCAAAGCGTCTGGGAGCCAGAGTACGGCGCACCGTATAGCGAGCGTCTGCCGTCGATGCAGAAGATCGACCTCTCGGTCTCGCGCGTCACGCGCCTCTCGATGCGCACGATCCTAGTTTACTTCTTCTCGCTCGACAATATCCTCGATCGCGAGAACATCTACCAATACACCTACAACGCTGATTACACGAAGCGCATTCCCGTACGCAGTCTGTTCAAGCGCTCCCTCTATTTCGGAGCGTCCATCACTCACCTCGAGATCGGACGATGATTCGCACACGACACTACCTCGCCGCCGCCGCCACGCTGTTCCTCGGCGCACTCACCGCACACGCGCAAACGGCACCGGCCAAATGGGCCGATACAATCAGCAAAGAGATCGACAAGGCGGCGATTGCTGGCGATCCCGCGAAGTTGGCCGCCGCTCGCGCACTCGCCGAGCGCGTCGCCACCGCGTTCCCTGAGGACGGGCTCATTCTCCACTACCAGGCGTTCGCGCTGTATCGCGAGGCAATGCTGATCGTTGGCAAAGGCGGCAACGCCAGCGCGCAGCTCGAACGAGCGCTCACAATCTTTGACAAATCGCTCAAGAAGCGTCCGCTCGCCGAGTCGCACGTTCTCATGTCGTCGATCGACGGCCAGCTGATCGCCCGCGATCCGTCGCGGGGCATGGAGCTCGGCATTGCCTCGCAGACGTCTACGACCGCCGCGATGTCGCTCGCACCAACCAACCCGCGTGTCTGGCTCGTCCGTGGTCAAGGCGCAATCTTTACTCCACCGGAATACGGCGGCGGTCTCAAGCCGGCCGAGGAGCAGCTCAAGCGCGCGATCGAGCTGTTCGCGAAGGACGCGCCGAAGCCCGGTGAACCGTCGTGGGGCAAAGCGGAAGCGCATGCATGGCTTGGCCAGGTGTACGCGCAGATGGGCGACAAGGCAAAAGCGGCCGAAGAGTACAAAGCCGCTTTAGCGATCGCGCCGGACTACGCGTTCGCGAAGAATCTCGCGGCTGCACTGAAGTAAGAGGGAGAACGCCGATGACCAAGAAACGAGCACAGATGTGGGCGTGGTACGCCGCGGCGTGGGTGCCGCTGGCCGCGTTGTATTCGATCATCATCACGCGCCAACGGCCCATGAGCGCGGGCGACTCACTCAGGAGCGGCGTCG
>DATBHD010000110.1:0-12380 GCA_036557635.1 Gemmatimonadaceae bacterium | reverse complement strand
GGTCACGATCTTTTCAGAAAAGCGTTACCGCTCTTCTCTCATCTGCGTTCATCTGCGACATCCGCGTTCATCTGCGTCCTGCCTTTCACAACTATATAGAGTGATTAAACCGGCCATATCCCGGAATTCCGTGAATTTGTGAATGCATCGGGAAAGTTCGCTGATCAGACCAACTGCTGCTTGGGGGCGCATGGAGCCGTCGCTGCCGAAGACCAAGTCAGTAGTGTCAGCATCTCCCTGGCCCTAACCGTCCCGAAAATCCACGAAGAACACCCCTTGCCGCCATTCAATATTGTCGCAATTTCGTTTTGCCTACCACCCACGCAGTTCGTTAAGCACGACGGCCGCGAAGAGCCGGAAGCCAAGCCTCGGTCTCACCCGCTTGGAGGTGATCGCATGCGACGCGCAAGTGTGTCCAGACACTGGCAGGATTTCGGCGGTATTCTTTTTCTGGCGATGCTCGCGCTGTTCGTGCCCGACGCGCCAGCGCGCGCCCAAGCAAATGCGGTGAGCGGTATCGTTACCGATTCGCTCACGCACAGGCCGGTCAGCGACGCCCTGATCAGCGCCGCGGGGACATCGCTATCGGCGCGAACTAATTTGCGCGGACAATTCACACTCGCCGGGTTGACCGGACCCACGGTCAACCTGATCGTCACGCGACTCGGCTATCAACCAATCACTCAGTCGGTTGCCGTGGGCGCGACGAACCTCTCGATCCAGATCGGCAGAAGCGTATTGCGCCTCAACGAGCTCGTTGTCACCGGTCAGGCGGGCGATACGCAGATCAGAGCCCTCGGCAATGTCGTCGGCATGGTGGACATGTCGTCGACGCAGCTCGTCATGCCGAGCAAGATCGTACAGGAAGCGCTCTCCGTCTCCGTCCCGGGCCTCCAGATTCAGCGCGCGAGCGGCCAGTTGGGCACCGGAGGCGTCACCCGCATTCGGGGAGTCAGCTCACTCAGCTTGAGCTCCGAGCCGATCATTTTCATCGACGGAGTTCGCGCCGACAACACCGCGGGATCGAACAGCATCGGATTCAATGGTGGGGGCGACACACCATCGCGACTCAACGATCTCGATCCAAACGACATCGAATCGATCCAGGTCCTCAAGGGTCCGTCGGCCGCGACACTGTACGGCACCGAGGCGTCCAACGGCGTCATTCAGGTCATAACGAAAAAGGGCTCGGCAGGACGACCCATGTGGTCGGCGGAAATGCGCGCCGGAGCGAACTGGCTACCGAGCCCCGAGAAGCTGTACGAGGGCGTCTACTATCGGGACGCCAACAACGTGGTACAGCACCTCAACCTCATCAAGAACGACGAAGCGCGCGGCTTCGGCTCGCCGTTCTCGACAGGCCATCCCGTTGGCGGCGGTCTGGCACTCCAAGGTGGGACCGACGCGATTCGGTACTTCTTCAGCGGCAACTACGATCACGATGAAGGCATCGTCAGCTACAACTGGCTGAATAAGCTCAATGGCACGTCCAATCTGAGCTATTTCTCCGGCGAGAAGCTCAAGGTCGACCTGAACCTGGCCTACACGCGGTCGAAGACCCGCAGCGCGTCGGCGACACAGCCGATGACGACGTATCTGATCTGGGCGTGCCCGAGCAACTCCTGTACTGCTCCCGGGCTCGGACCTAACGATGCCGGACGTGGCTATCTCGCCGGGGTGACGCCGGAAGCGTTCGAGGAGATCGAAGGGCTCGACAATGTCGACCGGACCCGGATCGGCCTCACCTTCAACCACCGTCCAACCCGCTGGCTCGATCATCGGTTGACGTTAGGCGGCGACTTCACCAACGACGCGTCGTCGCTGTACTTCCCGCGCGGAAGCAACCCCAACTTCGGAATCCCCGAAGGGGAGAAGTTCGTCCAGAATGATCAATCGTCGTTCATCACGACCGATTACTCCGCGACGGCGACCGCCAATCTGTTCTCGAATCTCGTCTCTCAAAGCTCCGGTGGAGTTCAGTATTACACGAAGAAGTTGAGCCAGATCTCGGGGTCGGGCCGCAGTTTCCCGATTCGCGGCGTCAACACCGTGAGCGGCGGCGGACTGCGGCAGGGTTTCGAGGACCCGAACTTCAACCTCGAGAACAAGACCTTCGGTACGTACCTGCAAGAGCAGCTGTCCTGGCGTGACCGCCTCTTCCTCACCGGCGCCGTGCGCGGAGACGACAACAGCGCGTTTGGCGTGAATTACAACTTTGTCGTCTATCCGAAGTTGAGCGCCAGTTGGGTGCTCTCCGACGAGCCGTTCTTCCCCCACTCCTCATTGCTGTCGACGCTGAAGCTGCGCGGCGCATGGGGCAAGGCCGGTCAGCAGCCTAACGCGTTCGCGGCGATTCAGACGTACGGACCTTCGGTCGGCGCGGGCGGCACGCCGACCGTCACGCCGCTCAGCATCGGCAATCCCGATCTCCGGCCAGAAGTCACGCGGGAGCTGGAAGCGGGTTTCGACGCCAGTCTGTTGAGGAATCGTCTCTCCGTCGAATTCACGTATTACAACAAGCTCACGAAGGATGGCATCTTCACGGCGATCAACTCGCCGTCGAGCGGCTTCCCGGGAAATCAGTACATCAACATCGGCCAGTTCAGCAATCGCGGCGTCGAGCTGGCGCTCGTCGGCGCGCCCGTCACTCGCAATGACCTGCGCGTCAATGTGCGCGGCTCGATCTCCACCAATCGGAACCGCATCGATGTCCTTGGCCAGGACACGCCGATTCCCAACACCGCCATTGGACAGCTGACCGGGGCATACAATGCCGCCGGTTTTCCGGTGGGCTCGTTCTTCTACCAGAAGATCGTGAGCGCGACGCTGACATCGCCCGGCAGCGTGACCAACATCATGTGTGAGGGCGGCGCGAACTTCAGCCGAGGCAACGGAAGCGTCGTGCCGTGCGACGGCGCACCGCTGCTCTACTTCGGCAGCCCGATCCCGACCTGGCTCAGCGCAATCGGAGCCGACATCACCTGGAGACGGTTCACGCTCTACGGCGTCGCCGAGTTCCAGGGTGGGCATTACGTGGACGACGGCAACGTCGGTGGCGAGCACGTCTTCTTCAACGACTCGAAGGCGGCGGTGGAGGGGACGGATCCCATCGTCGTCGCTCATCAGGCGTTAGGCAACTTTGGCGCGGCCGGTCTCATGAAGGCCGGCTTCGGCAAGATTCGCAACGTTTCGCTGACCTATGACGTTCCCGGCAACTGGGCGAGCTCGTTAGGTGCGAGTCGCACCGCCGTCACCCTCACCGTCGCCAACCTCGCCACGATCTGGCGAGCACAATCCCGAAAGTTCGGCGCGCTCGGGCAGGACCCGGAGGTCCGTTTCAACGCGCCGAACTTCTATGGCGATCCCAATCTGTCCAACGGATACACCCAGGAATCCTGGCCGCAATTCCGCCGGTTCCTTGCCACCGTCCGGTTCACGTTTTAACCAGACACGGAATCGAGCCGACCATGCGAAATACCTTCGATCGATCCAGTGCGCCGAGGCGCGCCTCGCTGCTCTTTGGCAGTGTGCTGTCGACACTTTTGTTGGGCGCAGGGTGTTCCGACGTGCTCAAGGTGGAGCTCCCTGGGCGAATTCCGACTGACCTGCTCGGCGACCCCATCACCGCGCCAACGCTCGCCGCGAGCGTCACCGCGGACTTCGAGTGTGCATTCAGTAACTACCTTGCGTCGGCGTCTTTACTCTCGGATGAATTCCTCGGCGCCTCCGGAAACCTGAGCGCCAAGAACTGGGGCACGAGAAAGATCAACGAAGACGACACGAGTAACGAGCAGACGGCGTGCTCCGGGTCGTTAGGCGCGTACACGCCGCTGCAGACCGCTCGATTCCAGGCCGACGATATTCTCGCGCGTCTCGAGGCCTGGACCGACGCCCAGGCGACGGTTCCACTCGCGCCGCTGCGGGCGAAGGTCGCGGCGTTAGGCGCCTACGCGTACACCTTGCTCGGCGAGGGGTTCTGCGCGATGCGCTTCAACAAGGAAAAGCTCATTCACACACCGGCCGAAGTGCTCGCGACCGCCGAGGCCAAATTCGACGCAGCGCTCGCCCTCGTGAACGCGATGCCCGTCGGGACAGCCAGGACGGAGCTCCTGAACCTCGTCTATGTGGGTCGAGCACGCGTACGGCTCGACCGCGGGAATGGGGCCGGAGCGGCGGCGGACGCGGCGCTGGTCACTCCCGGCTTCGAGTTTTTCGTGACGCGGAGCGTCGATGCCGACACTCGGTGGAACGACGCGTGGTTCATCCTTTCGGAGGGCGGCCATGGCTCGGTCGACCCCCAGTACCGCAACTTGACCGTCGGCGGGCAGCCCGATCCCCGGGTCGAGGTAGCGGCCGGACCCGACGTCGGCTTGCCGCCAAAGGCCTTCGACGGCGTGACCGACCTGTACGTCATTACCAACAAGAATTTCTCGCGCGCCGATCCGATGCGTCTCGCCAGCTACGTGGAGGCGCAGCTCATCCGCGCCGAGGCATTGAAGGGCGCAACCGCTGTCGGAATCATCAATGCCCGACGAACGGAGCTTCAGTTGCCGCAGTACACGGGACCAAATGACGACGCGTCGATCATGGCTCTCGTCCTCGACGAGCGGAACCGCGAGTTCTTCATGGAAGGTGGCCAGCGCTACAACGACCTGCTCCGATTCCATATTGCGTGGAAGGTCGGCAACGACCAGAACGGGGTGCCGTATGGAAAGACGACGTGCATGCCGCTTCCCCAGAGCGAGCGAATCGCGGCGGGCGGGTGACACGCTGATTTCCTCATCAGTGAGATGCGAAGGAGGCCCGCGGTCATCCGCGGGCCTCTAATTCCCGAGGAGACTGCACATGCGTCGGTTTGTCGCTGGTGTTGCGGCCCTCGTAAGTGCCTTCTGGATCTTCTATACCGCTCGTCTGCTCGTGGTGACGGCGTTCCTCACGCGGCTTCGCGCGGGTGGAGGTGGCGCGCGCATCGGCGCCGTCGCGTTTCCGCTCCTTGCCCTGTTCTTCGGTTGGGGAGCGTGGCGGCTCTGGCGTGGCGCGCCAACGCGGCGGGGGCCGGCAGCCTAACGTGTAACCGGTTCGCGCGCGCACTGCTTGACCCATTCCTTACACACATCTGACTGAATCGTCTTGCGTACCGCGCGCCGTCGTTGGAACGTGCGCTCATGAAACGATCCCTCCTCGGTCTTCTCGCACTCGCTGCCTGCGGCCCAAACCAGCCCGGCGAACATTATGGATTCGTCACGCGCCTCGGTAACGACACGATCTCCGTCGAGAATGTCGTTCGTCGCGGTGACACGCTGACGATCGACGCCGTCGACCGATTTCCGCGCGTCAGGCAGCGGCACGCGAACATCACGCTCGGATCCGACGGCGGCATTCGCCGCCTGGTCATGGACATCACGACGCCGAGCGAGCCCGCGAACGAACGGCAGCGACACGTCGTCGTCGACGTGACGCCCGATTCCGTGCTCATGACGAAGCGCGACAGCGCCGCCTATACGCGCTGGGCGTTCGCGCACGGCGGAGTGCCTGTCGTCGCCCACGTGCCGCAGATGTACAGCCTGTACGAGCTCTATTTCTCCGCCGCACTCGCACGACCGGCGGCATCAGCGGTGCCCGCGGGTGACACGGTGCCGCTGCGGCAGTTCTACATCGATCGCGAGTTCGATCACTTTCCGCTGGGACACGCAACCGTGCGCCGCTTGCCCGACAACAAGGCAGAGGTATGGCACGATTGGCTCTCCGGCGTCGGCCAGGCGACGCTCGACTCGAGCGGTCGGCTGCTCGCGTACTCCGGCGCCCGAACGACGTACAAGGTGGACGTCACGCGGATCAGCGAACCCGCGAATGTCCAGGCGCTCGGTGCGCGATTCGCGGCGCTCGAGGCGAAGACCGGTGTGTCGCAATTGAGCGTTCGTGACACGGCGCGCGCGAGCATCGGCGGCGCCACCTTCGCCGTCGACTACGGGCGTCCGCTCGCGCGCGGGCGGAAACTGCTCGGCGACGTCGTGCCGTACGACTATGTGTGGCGCACCGGCGCGAACGCCGCGACACAGTTCACGACGTCGGCGCCGATCACGCTCGCCGGGATCTCCGTACCGCCGGGGAAGTACACGCTGTGGACTGTGCCACGCAAAAACGGCGGTGCGGATCTGATCGTCAACAAGCAAAATGGTCAGTGGGGCACCGAGTACGACGCCGCGCGCGACCTCGGCACGGCGCCCATGCAGACAGAGACAGCGAGCGCGCCGGTCGAGCGCTTCACGATTTCCATCGTCGGTGTCGGCGACAAACGCGGGACGCTCGCGATCGAGTGGGGACCGTTTCGCTGGACCGCACCGATCATCGTTAGGCCGCGGCTCGAGAGGTCGTTTCAGGGCAGTGTCAGTGGTATCAGCCCCCCCCCAACACTGCGTTACGACGGGCTCAGTCAGGTCCATTCGGTGATCTTTCGGCCGTCACCATCGCGAAAACTGCCGGTGAGAATCAGAATGAGGTCGACGAGCCACCAAATCCCGAGCCCGCCGAAGGTGAACAGCTCGAGAAGCCCGGTCCCGATCTTCCCTGCATAGAAGCGGTGCGCACCGAAGACGCCAAGAAAAAAGCACAGCAGGAACGCGGGGAGAATCTCCCTGTCCGACACGGCCACATTACTCACCGCGCTCACCGCTGGCTGTGGAGTCCCGCATCGCGGACATACGAGTGCGGTCGATTCGATGACGTCGCGGCAGTAAGGGCAAATCTTTGCTCTGTGAGTGACGGGAGCTGTCATAGGAGTGAAATGCGGTGATGGATTGTGAGAGCGTCTTCATCGCGCCGCGAAAATCAGTTCGCGCGCATTGATCTCGAAGTGCCTGTGTTCGCCTCACGCGTGCTGTATTGTACATCCAATCGGCACCGCTTTCATTACAATCGTGCACTAAGTCGCGGGTTGGAGCGTGCGGAATCTTGCGGCAATCTCGGTCATCGCTTTGGTGCTGTCGAACGTGTCGTGCGAGGCACTCCTTCCTCCGCCGCACACCCCAGAGAATCCATTCGCTGAGGGCGAGCTGCCCTCGCTGGAGTCGCTGCCATTCCGCGCGCCCGAGGAGGAGGGGATGTGGCAACTCTTCGTCGCGGCCACCGACGGCGGCGACCGGTTCCCCGTCCCAGTGACGAGAGCGCCCGGCGTCCAGGATACGTCGGTGTCGTGCTCCCTCTGACTCGCTTCGCAAACGCCATCGCCTGTGGTCGCCCGAACGCGATGAACACGCCGCGTGCTGAGCTTCGTCGACTTCCCAACATCCTGTCGCTTTCCCGACTGCTACTGGCGGTCCTCTTCGTTCCGGCAGGACGCTGGGCTCGCATCGCTCTGATCTGTTTCGCCGCGCTCACGGATTTCCTGGACGGATGGCTCGCGCGCCGGACCAATACCGCCACGCGCTGGGGTGCGCTGGTGGATCCGATCGCGGACCGCATCTTCGTGCTGGTCGCGATTGTTACGTATGTGCTGAATGGCGAGCTGTCGGTTGTCGAAACGCTGCTGATCCTGTCCCGCGATGTCGCGACGGCTCTCGGCTTCTTCGTCGCTCGTGCCGTGCCGAGACTACGCGCGGTCGAGTTCAAAGCTCGCTTTCCCGGAAAGGTCGTCACCGTTCTTCAGCTCGTGACGCTGCTTGCACTCGTGGCGGGCGTGCGACCGCTGACGCCATTCATTGCAATGGTTGCTCTCGCCTCGGCGCTCGCCGTCGCGGACTACGCGTTTGCCGTCTGGCGCGCCAGCGCGCGGTGATCAGCTGGGGTGGCCGCTATCGCTCTCCGCGCTCGGCTGGAGCACCTTGGCTCTCTCGGGCTGTGGCACCGGGCGTAATTTGGTCACCTCGATGATTTCATGTTCGTCCAGCGACTCGCGCGCGAGCAGCGCCGCCGCGAGCGCGTCGAGCGAGGCACGATGCTCGGTCAACAGGCGGCGGGCCTTTTCGTGGCTTTCTTCGATGATGCGACGCACTTCCTCGTCGACGGCGTTGGCCGTCTCCTCGCTATAGGGTCGCTCGCCGCCGCCACCGTCGAGGCTCTGTAGATACGGGCTCTGACGGGGCGCGAGCTGCACCATGCCGAGGCGGTCGCTCATTCCCCAGCGCGTGACCATGTTGCGCGCGATCGCGCTCGCCTGCTCGATGTCGCTCTGCGCGCCGGTCGTCTTGGTGCCGAACACGAGCTCCTCGGCCGCGCGCCCGCCGAGAGCGCCGATGATCTTTCCACGCAAATAATCCTCGGGATAGTTGTACCGATCGCTGTCGGGGCGCTGGTACGTGACGCCTAACGCCTCACCGCGTGGGACGATGGACACTCGATGGACCGTGTCGGCCCCGGGAATGACGAGGCCGAGAATGGCGTGGCCGCCTTCGTGATAGGCGATGCGCTCGCGCTCCTCGCGGCTGAGTACGAGCGGTCGCTCGGGACCGAGAACGATCTTCTCGAGCGCGTCGAGAAAATCCTTCTGATGTACCTCGTTCTGATTGCGCCGCGCGGCGAGCAGCGCCGCTTCATTCACCAGGTTGCGCAAGTCCGCGCCGGCGACTCCGGGCGTAACCGAGCCGATCTCTCCCAAATCGACGTCCGGTGCGAGCGGAACGTGGCGAGTATGCACTTTCAGAATGGCCTCCCGTCCCTTCCGATCGGGCAGGTTCACGACAACACGCCGGTCGAAGCGTCCGGGGCGGAGAAGCGCCTTGTCGAGCACGTCCGGTTGATTCGTGGCGGCGAGCACGATGATCCCTTGACGGCTGGAGAAGCCATCCATCTCGGTGAGGAGTTGGTTTAGCGTTTGCTCCTGCTCGCTCGAGCCGCCGATCGCGTACTGTCCGCGCGCGCGCCCGATCGAGTCGAGCTCGTCGATGAAGATGATCGCGGGCGCATTCTCGCGCGCCTGCTTGAAGAGGTCGCGCACTCGTGCCGCGCCGACACCGACGATCATTTCCACGAACTCCGAGCCGCTCATGGAGAAGAAGGGAACTCCGGCCTCGCCGGCGACGGCCCGAGCCAGCAACGTCTTGCCCGTTCCCGGCGCGCCGACGAGTAGCACGCCCTTGGGCGCGGTTCCTCCGAGCCGCGTGTACTTCGGCGGATCCTTGAGGAAGTCCACGATCTCGACCAGCTCTTCCTCCGCTTCGTCGATCCCGGCGACGTCGTCGAAGGTGACCTTCGTCTCCTGCGTCGTGTCGAAACGACGAGCGGTACTCCGGCCGATTCCCATGAGCCCCCCGCCGATGCCGCCCTGCTTCGCCGCGCGGCGAAAGAGCCATACGTACGCGCCGATGATGAGCAGACCAGGAGCAAAGCTCAACAGGATACTGACCCACGAGCCGCCCTGTTGAATGGGTTCGGCGCTGATCTCCACGCCTTTCGAGATCAGGAGGGTCTCCAATCCCGGGTCGACAAAGGATGGGAGAGTAGTCTGGAAGTCGACGATGGGCCGAGGCGTCGCATGAGTAGCCGAGTCTGGCTTTGAGGGATAGGTGACCGCCGACTTGAAGCGGCCCGTGATACTCTCGCCGCGACTGTAGATCCTCGCGACGTTGCCCAGTGTCACCTGCTCCTTGAAGAGCGTGTACGGCACCTTTCCCGGTTGTGGGCTGGGGAAGAGGAGTCGTATGAGCAGGTAGTTGGCGAGCAGTACGATCAGGAACGTGAGCCAGGTACGACGCGGGGGCATGCGCGACGCCGCCTTCTCGGTTTGCTGAGGCTTGCTACCCTCACGTCCGCCGAACTTCTGGGGCGGCGAGCTCTGCGTGTTCATGTGCGAGGAATCGGAGTGGGCCGTCGCGCTCTCGGAGATTCCGTCCGGACGCGTTGTCACAAAACGACCATTTAGAGATACGACGCAGGAGGCTGGGCCGCCATCGTCAGTAGAGCGGCCAATATTGGCAAGCCATGAGGCCGTAAACGGGCGTGGACCTAACGAGGAAGCTCGATGACTGACATTCACCGTCCGCAAGACCACTCCTCCGCGGCGTCGATGCCTGATGACCTCGCCGAGTAGTCACAGCGTCGAAAGATCAATGGTACCATCGTCAGTCAGCACCAGAAGCTGCTGGAGGACCACGGACGCGCGCTCCTTGCCGTTCATTTCTCAGCATGACTAGGCGCGATCAAGATGAGCTGCACGCCGCCGCGATTCGTGATATCGTCGCGGACCTCAATCGCATCGTGGCGGCAGCGAATGCCGACGGTCTCGACGTCCACTTGCGAGTCGAGAAGACGGAGACAGTGAACGGCGGCATTTCCGGCGGCGGAGAGCGATTCGCTGGCGCTCCGATCATTGTGGCAACCGTGTCGCCACGTACGTGAAGTCCATGCGCCAATACGGGCGACTGAGGGCACATGCACCTGACGGAAAAGCAACGCGACCATCTGGCTGGTCGGCTCCGCGATGAGCGCGAGCGGGTGCTCCGCGCGCTCGCACGATTTGGCGAGCGCTCGGCCGCGGCAGAGCGCGAGGTGCAGCGCCAGAATCTCGATTTCCCCATCGGTGCGCAGCACGAGACGGACACATATAACCAAGCGCTCGACGCCTTGGAGTTGGAGCGACTGACTCGCGAGCTTGGCGAAATCGAAGAGGCGATGAAGCGCCTCGAGCATGACGCGGAGCGGTTCGGCCACGACGAGCGCACAGGCGAGGAAATCCCATTCGAGCGACTCGACGCGATTCCCTGGGCCCGTACGCGCGCGGACGATCCGCACCGCGAGTCAACGAACATCGTTGCGGCAGACTCCGACGTGCTGCGCGCCTATCGCAATGAGCGATATGCCGGCTGAGCTAGTGACCGAATGTCGCCGCGTGTATCGATGTCAACCCGAAGAAGACGGTTCAAAAAACATCCACATCAACAACGGCCTTCGCAAAGGCTTCCGGCGCTTCTTGAGGCAGGTTGTGCCCGATGCCGCCACTGATGACGCGGTGCTCATACCGGCCGGAGAATTTCTTCGCGTAGGAACCAGCATCCGGGTGTGGTGCACCGTTCGCGTCCCCTTCGAGCGTAATCGTGGGGACTGCGATGGCCGGCGCTTGGGCAAGCCGCTTCTCGAAGGCGTCGTATTTTGGTTCGCCTTCAGCCAGTGCGAGCCGCCAGCGATAGTTATGGATCACGATGCTGACATGATCAGCATTCTCGAATGAGGCGGCGCTGCGAGCGAACGTCGCGTCGTCGAAGTGCCACTTGGGCGAGGCGAGTTGCCAAATGAGCTTCGCGAAGTCGCGGCGATACTTGTCATAGCCCGCACGACCGCGCTCCGTCGCGAAATAGTACTGGTACCACCACTGCAGTTCAGCGTTAGGCGGCAACGGGGCTTTGCCCGCTTCCTGACTGCCGATCAAATAACCGCTCACCGAGACGAGCGCCTTACAGCGCTCGGGCCAGAGGACGGCGACGATATCGCCCGTTCGCGCTCCCCAATCGAAGCCGGCCATGATCGCCTTTTCGATGCTCAGAGCATCCATGAGGGCGATCAGGTCAGCCGCCAACGCCGATGGCTGACCGTTACGGAATGTTTCAGGGGAGAGAAACCGAGTGCTGCCGTAGCCGCGCACATACGGGACGATGACTCGATACCCCTTCCCGGCGAGAATGGGTGCGACATCGGCATAGCTGTGAATGTCGTACGGCCAGCCATGAAGCAAGACGACAGCGCGACCACTCGCTGGGCCGGCTTCGACGTAGCCGACATTGAGCAAGCCTGCATCGATCTGCTTGACGGGTCCGAACGGTATGGTTGTTCCGAGCGTGCTTTCCGTCGCGTGACGCAAAGTTTCGGCTGACGGTTCCGCGGCTGCCGATGTGCTCATATCGACTCTCGTGGTAGCAATGCCGACGGCAACGGCGCAGAGAAATCGGCGGCGATCATAATTGGCGTCCGCGCACACAGCTGTCTCCGTTCAGTCGCCTGCAATCTCGCGGCAATCGCGTGTTCGCTCAATCACGGCTGCATCGTCGTGGCCTTCGCGGCTTCCTCGATCTCCTTTGCGACATCGGTGGGATGGGAAATGTACATCTTTGGTGCCATCATCCCGCGTGCTATTCTGCATCGGGAATTCGCGAGCAAGACGAGGTCGTGGGGTACGTTTGCAACCTGGATGTTCTCCCGATCCGTCTCCGTCACCGGCAGCTTTGCGTGCACATGGAGCGCCCATGACTGTGTACTCGACTCGTTGCATCGAGCGATCGGCCAAGGTCCTGCCGCTGTTGGCGCTTCCGCTGGTGGTCCTCGTCCCGCGGAGCTCGGCGGCTCAGGGGCGCCCGGCGGCGCTCGACCGGTTTCTCACCCAGACGGTGGGACTCACCGCCGGAGATGTCGACAAGCTCTCCCGCGGCGAAACGATCACGAAGATCCTGCCGACG